>JACRMR010000012.1:0-300000 GCA_016214895.1 candidate division KSB1 bacterium | reverse complement strand
CCGGCGGCAAGAACAAGGGGGGTTGGGTGCATCGGGCCATGATCATCAAGGCCCGCAACGGTTCGCAGATCCGCTACCAGTCGTCGCTGCCGATCGATCCGGGTGATCTGATTTACGTTCCGCCGAAGCCGGCCTATGCGTCGGCGTGGAATTCGTTCAAGGATTTTATCGCGACCGCGGCGCAAGTGGCGACGGTGGTCCTGGTCGTTCAACAGACAACCAAGTAATACGCTCTCCGGTGGTGGCCCGGATCAATCGGGGGATTCCAAGCAGCTTTGGAAGCTTCCGATCGGTTCATTCACATTCAACCGTTTGGAGGGGCGTATGGAGACTCAGATGAAGAAGAAACTCGGCACAGCTTTCGTCTTGATGTGCGTGATGGCGGTGCTGCTGCTCGCCGTGGGCTGTTCCGACAAGAGCACGTCTGGCACAGGGGGTAACACCGACGGTGGCGTCGGATCGCTGCAGATCGTGCTCGGGGACGACACGTTGCAGTACCTGCCCGGCGATTCGGCTTCGACCACGGTCAGCATCGTGGTTCGCGATCGTTCCGGCGTGGTGATGCAGGGGGTCCGGGTGGCGATCTCGCTCACCAATGCGAGCCTCGGCTTTATCGAGTATGTGGACACGCAGCTGCGTGACACGTCGAACGGCCTCGGTCGTGTGGAATGCGTCTATCGCTCCTACGCGCAGCAGGGCGACAATGTGATCAACGTCAATGCCTCCGGCGTGGTCGCTTCGGTGCCGATTTCAGTCCGAGAGGCTCGCGACGTGGTCGGCTCGATCAACCTTGATATCACGCCGGATCGCGTCAACACCAGTCCTTCCGGCGAGGATTCGGTGCAATGCTTGATTACCTTGCGTGACGTGAATCACCAGGGGATCGCGAATGTCAACGTGCAGATGAGCACGGATCTGGGCCGCTTCACGCCTCCGCCGGCCACCGATGAATCCGGTCGCACGGTCACGTGGTGGTACCCGGATGGGGAGTCCGGCGAGGGCTGGATCTACGTGCGGGCGGGGGGCAAGTCCGACTCGTCACAGGTGCATGTCGAGCTGACCCTCGTGACCGGAGTACTGAGTGTCTCCACGAACATCAGCCGCATCAACGCCGATGGCTGCGTGACGAATGCGACGATCACCGCCACACTGGAAGACGCATATGGCGTAGCCGTTCCGAACGATACAATCTACTTCGGCACGCCCGGCGGCGTGGGCAGCATCAGTTCATTCGGCATCACCGATAGCAGCGGCGTGGTTCAGCGCATTCTCTGCGGCGGCGGGATCCCGAACAGCATCGATCCCAACGATTCCGCGCTGGTCATCGCGCGCTACCCGAAGTGGGGTCTGGCGGACACCGTGCATGTGCGCATTGATCCCGCGGCAAATGTCGGCAATGTGATCCTGTCCGCGTCCCGCTATTCAGGAACCGCCGGACAGGACTCGATTGCGCTTCAGCTCCTTGCCGCCTACGACAACGGCAATCGCATCAACGGATTGTTCGCGTATCTCTACAAAGAGTGCGGTACGTTTGCGGTGGACAGCGTCGAGATTCGGAACGGTGCGTTCATCTCTCCCGTGTACTGGACCGTTTGCACGAATGTGACCCCGCCGTCTGATCCGGCTGAAATGTATGCGATGGTGCGCGGAGTAGAATCCAACCACCTCCAGTTCATCATCGATCCGGGTCCGGCGCGCATGGTCTCCATCGTCGCAGAACTGCCGGTGGTTCCCGTTAACGGAACCGTGGGCTTCATCGCTCAGGTGCAGGATTCGCTCGCCAATAACGTCCGCGATGGCGAAGCGGTGACTTTCACGACAACGTCAACGTCTGGGACCTTGACGCCGCAATCGCCGATCTCAACGGATATCAACGGTCAGGCGCGTGTGACGCTGAATACCGGTGTCACTGCCGGTTCCGTGACCGTGAAAGTGGAGTTGGGTGCCGTTGCCGTCGATTCGACGGTGATCTTCGTGACCTCAGGCAGCGCCAATACCATTCTGCTTGAAGTCACACCGCCCAGCGTCGAAGTCGCCGGGACCGGCGGCCAGTCATCGACCACGTTGACGGCGCGCGTTCGCGACGCCAATAACAACGCGGCCCCGGATGGCATCCGGGTCGGCTTCCGCATCATCGGCGGCGAGTTGCTCGGCGGAATCAATATTAACAACCACGGCTTCAGCGACTCATCGACGACGGCGAATGGCATCGCGGTGGCTACGCTGAATGCGGGCACGATTCCCGGACCGTTCAGTGTTCAGGCGTGTTGCGTGGCAGAGGACGGGCAGACGATTTGTGCCTCGGCCTCAAACGGTTCGGTGGTGGCCGGTCCGCCCGCCAGTATCGACATCGGTGTGGACGAAGTCGGCGATGACGCCGGCGCGGCCTGGGATCTCGAGGTGAATGCGCTGGTTCTCGATCAGTACAACAACGCCGTGCGCTGCAGTGTCGCGGTCTTCTTCGAGGTCGATCCGGACACGGCGCAGATCTTGTCGGCGAACGTCATTGTCTGCAACGCGGACAAGAACGGTGACCATCGTCCCGGTGTTGCATACACGATCTTGCGCTACAACTCGCAGGCGACGTTCGAGACCATCTCAATCACAGCCCGTACCGCCGCTCCGGGTGCCGTCTCGGCCACCGAGCTGTTCACGCTGCCGATGCAGGAACCACTGTTGGACTTGATCTGCACGCCGAACGCGTGGCATTACGGACAGCGCACTGACCCGTCGCAGATTCAGTGTGTGGCAATGGTCCAGGACGGGAATAGTGTGCCGATCAACGGCGCAACGGTCGTGTTCACGACCCAGCGCGGCGCATTCTTCCCGACGGCCACGGGTGGCTCGGAGATCATAAACGGTCGGCGCAATACGGGTCCGGTGGCCAATCCGCTGTTCCTGAACGGCCAGGCCTTCGTCTGGCTGCGGGCGTTTGAACAATACGTGTTTGCTTCGCCGCTGGAGACGGAGCGCACGGTTGAAGTTCGCGCCGAGGTTGAAGGTTACGGTGAAGCGGTGGACGCCGTAATCGTCAACTTCCAACGCTGATCTTTGGGCTTTCACGTTGATCTGAAGAATGTGGGGGCCGGAATCGCGACCGAGTGGTTCCGGCCTCCCTTCTTTGCCTGAACCTCGCTTAGAATAGCCGTTGCATCAGGCAACGTGGCTTCAGCCCGTTGTTCCGGGCTCTCTGTCAAGGGGCTAAAGCCGCTTTGCCTCGCCGAAGAAGGCACCCACACTGTTTCACGATAGGCTCCTGTCAATCGCCGAGGCAGGTCTCCCGACCTGCCCGGAATCGGCTCCGGCTTTGGATTTTCGATTTTGGATTTTGGATTTTCTTTAAGACATCTTCTCCCTCATGCGTGAAAAAATCGGCGAAATTCTGATTCGCCATGGCCACATCAACAATCAGCAGTTGCAGGACGGCTTGGCGCGTCAGAAGGACTCGCGCAAGCGGATCGGCGAGACCTTGGTCGCGCTCGGTCACGCATCTGAGGAAATCGTTTACAAGTGTCTGGCGGAGCAATGGCGGATTCCGTTTGTCTCCGCGGAAAAGATTCAGTCGTCCGACAAGGACGCGGTGGCCGTCGTGCCCGAGGCGTTTGCCCGCCAGCATGTGCTGATCCCGATCGAACACACGGAATCCGTGCTCGTAGTCGCCATGGCCGATCCGGATGACATCGAGGCCGAAGACCGGCTGAAGATGCTCACCAAGAAGGACCTGGAGATCCGCATCGCGGCGCCCGGCGCGATCTTCGCGACGATTGAGAACGCGTACGTCAAGCAGCGCAAGGCCGACGAGGTTTCCGAGGCCCTTGGCGATTTGCAGTTCTTCGCGCAGTCGGACGAGGACGAAGAGGGCCTGGTGGACATGACGCGCACGATGGGCATCGAAGACGCCCCGGTCGTGAAACTTGTCAACCTGATGATCGCCGATGCCATCAAGGAGCGCGCCACCGATATTCACATCGAGGCGTTCGAAGAGGGCATCGTCGTGCGCTTCCGGATCGACGGCGTGCTGGCGGAGGTCATGCGGCCGCCGAAGGCCTCCCATCCCGGGATCGTTTCGCGGATCAAGATTTTGTCCAAGCTGAATATCGCGGAGAAGCGTCTGCCGCAGGACGGTCGGTTCACCGTGAAGACGGCCGTGAAGGAAATCGACATGCGTGTGTCGATCCTGCCCACGGTCGGCGGCGAGAAGATCGTGTTGCGGTTGCTCGACAAGAGCAGCTTCGCTTACAGTCTCGCGACGCTTGGCTTCGATGAGGAACTGCTGGTAATTTTCCGTCGCTGGATTCGCCAGCCGTACGGCATGATCATCATCTCCGGACCGACCGGCGCCGGCAAGACGACGACGCTGTTCGCCGCCTTGCAGGAGATCAAGAGCGAAGAGGACAACATCACGACGGTGGAGGATCCGGTCGAGTATCATATTCCCGGCGTGAATCAGGTGCAGACGAAGGCCATGATCGGTTTGACTTTCGCCAACTCGCTGCGCTCGATTCTGCGTCAGGACCCGGACAAGCTGTTGATCGGCGAGATTCGCGACGAGGAAACCGCCGACATCGCGGTGAAGTTCGCGCTCACGGGCCACCTCGTGTTCTCGACGGTTCACGCGAACGACGCGCCCTCGACGATTACGCGTCTCCTGGATATCGGTGTGCCGCCGTTCCTCTGCGGATCGTGCCTGAATCTCGTGATGGCGCAGCGTCTGGTCCGCAAGATCTGCTCGCACTGTAAGGAAGAGTGGCAGCCCGACGACAACGAGCTGGCGCTGATCATGCTCGATCGCAAAATGGCGGAGGGCAAGAAGTTCTACCGTGGCCGCGGTTGCGCGCACTGCCGCAACACGGGCTATCACGGGCGGACGGGCATCTTCGAGATGCTGGAGATGAAGCAGAATGTCCGGCGGCTGGTGTTTGACAACTCGAACCAGGAAGATATTCGCACGCTGGCGATGTCCAACGGGATGTACACGCTACGCGAGGCGGCGTTGCGCAAGATCTTCCGCGGCGAGACGACGATTCACGAGATGCTGCGCGTGACGGTTCAGGATTACTAACAGGATCGACCATGCCGACTTACAGCTACGTCATTAAGGACGCGAATGGGAATCGCGTGGAGGACAACCTTCGCGCCACCAGCTACGAGGCCGCGGTAGATTCGCTGCGCAAGAAGGGCGCGTCGCAGATTGTTTCCGTGCGTGAGATTCGCGGGGGGCTGGCCGTTGACGAAATGACCGTCGGCGAACAGGTCGGTCTGGCGATTTATCGCTTCCGTACGCGAATTCCGTTGCGCACATTGGTGTTCTTTACACGGCAGCTTTCCACGATGTTCTCCGCCGGTCTGACGATTGAGAAGTCGATCACAAACCTGCTGACTGAAGAGCGGAATTACCGTTTCAAGAAGGTGCTGGTGCAAGTCTCGACGGACCTGAAGAAGGGCTTCGCGCTCTCCGAGGCGCTGGCGAAGCACCCTGGCGTGTATTCCAACCTGTATGTCGCTCTGGTGCATGCCGGCGAGGTGTCCGGTAATCTGCATGTGATTCTGCAACAGCTGTCGGATTACCTCGAAAACGTGTCGGATACGCGCCGCAAGGTCGTGTCCGCCATGAGCTATCCGGTGTTTTCCGTGGTCTTTCTGAGCGGCGTCATTACCTTCCTGATGATCGTGGTCGTGCCGATGTTCAAGGATGTTTACGATAAGTTCGGCGCGAAACTGCCGCTGGCGACGCGCACGCTCATGAATATCTCGAACATTGTCACGCACAACTTCTTCTTTGTGTTCATGGTCGTGCTGGCGTGCCTGGCGGGCTTGTGGGTCCTGACCAAGACCAAGCAGGGCGGTTTGGCGTGGGATACCTTCAAGCTTCGCTTTCCGATCTTCGGCGGTCTGCTGATGAGTGCAATCATGGACAAGTTCGCGCGCACGTTCGGGATTCTGATCGGATCGGGCGTCCCGGTGCTCGAAGCGCTGGCGCATGCCGTGCGCGTGGTGGACAATCGCGTGATTGCAAACGGCCTGCGGCAGGCAAGTGGCTTGATCAAGGACGGTTTCGCGATTTCGGTGGCGCTCAAGAAATCCGGCGTCATTCCGCCGATCGTCGTGCAGTTGATTCAGACGGGCGAAGAAACCGGCGAAATCAACCGGCTGTTGGAAAAAGTCGCGGAGTTCTATACGAAGCAGGTGGATGCGACGATCGGCCGCCTCACCTCCCTGATTGAACCGCTGCTGATTATCCTGATCGGTGGCGTGATCGGCATCATTTTGATCGCGATCTACCTGCCGGTCTTTATGCTCGGTCGCGCGGTCCAGTCGGGAGCGTAGGAGTTCCATGGTCGGTACGCCTTGGGGACCGCTGCCGGTTGGGCTGGTGTACGGCCTCACCGGGTTCCTCGGCCTCTGTTTGGGCAGCTTCGCCAACGTACTGATTTATCGTCTTCCCCGGGAGGAGTCCTTAGTGACTCCTCCTTCTCGTTGTCCGGCCTGCAGCCGGAGGATAAAACCTTGGGAGAATATTCCCGTCCTGAGCTACCTCCTCTTGGGCGGGAGGTGTGCCGGGTGCAAGGTTCGGATTTCGATCCGGTATCCGCTGATTGAGCTGGCCAGTGGGATTCTTGCAGTGGGCGCTGTGCACAGATTTGGCTTCTCGTACGCAGGAGTTGCGCACGGACTACTCTTCATTGCACTGTTGAGTCTGGTGCTGATCGACCTCGAGCACTGGCTCCTCCCATTTGCGATCACGATTCCGATGGCGGTGATCGGACTGATCGGCGCCCTCTTCTTCGAGCTGCGGCCCATCCCGGACGCGCTGATCGGGATGCTGGTCGGTGGGGGTATCTTCTTGTTAATGTTGATCGGAGGGAAGTGGTTGTTCAAGAAGGACGCCATGGGCGGTGGTGACGTAGTGTTCGGGATCATGGCCGGATCGTTCCTCGGCTGGAAGCTCGTCTTGCTGATGGTGTTCTTCGCCTCGCTGCTTGGCACACTTGTAGCTTTACCTCTGCTCGTGACCGGCAAGGATCTGTCGGGCAAAATGATCCCGTTTGGCCCGTTCCTGGCCATCGCGCTGGTCGTCTGCCTCTTCTTCGGCGAGCCTGCCCTACAATGGTACACCCACCTGATCCTGCGCTAAGCGCCCGTGTATCAGCGACCTACGGTCCTGCCCGTGGCTGTTTCCGCCCCATCCTCACCACCGGTGGCCTTCCGACCTTAACGGATTTGTCTTGATTTACTCATTGACTTTATGACTTGACTTTTTAAGTTCCTTAGCTTACTTTATGTTATTAGACAGGAAACAGTCAATTCAACGTTATTCGGCTACAGTCTTTGCGGAGCGAATAGCGGCTCTGCAATCGTAAAAGGAGGCACAATGTCGCGGAGGTTAGTGGTTTTCGCAGTTCTGTCGGCCCTGCTGCTGGTTAGCGCAGCGCTGGCATCGAAGGTGAGCAGCAAGTTAGAGCGGGGTCCCGCTGCGAAAGTCGGTGACGGAATGGAAGTGGTCGCGCCGGAAAGCGCTCCGCAGAACACACCGTATGCAACCCGCTCGTCGCGGAGTCTCGATCTGGTCGGCGAATACTATGAGGCGGGTACGACCTGGTATGATTACCAGCACAACGGCACGGCCGGCCACATGATCGGTGTCGATCAGTTGGGTTACGTGCAGGTCGTGTGGATGAATGGATTGAACGCTCAGTTTAATCCGCGTCACGCGTATTGGAACATCTGGGATCCGGCGACGCTGGAATTCGGTTCGTCCTCCGGCAGCCAGGTGAATGCCTCAACCCGCGCCGGATATGTCGCGCAGGTGACCAATGCCGACGGCTGGAGCTTCCCAACGTTTCACGAAGTCACGACCGGCGACCCGTTCATGGGCACCGCCATCGACTTCCTCCCGGGCTCGGGAGCGTTCACAGTAACTCAGCCGACCCACACCACCAATGGCGGTGGCTGCGTCGGCGGGGCGCCTTGTCAGACCATTTGGCCCAAGATCGATCAGGGTCCGGATGGCAATCTGCATGTGGTGACGACCGAGGGCGGCGGCGGGGCCGGTGATCCGCAGTGGATCTTCTACTCGCGTGGCGTTCCTGAGTACGATGAATTCGATCAGGGAGTCCAGATCACGTGGCAGGACGTCTATAACGGCGAGCAGTATATGCCGATCGAGCAGGTGATGACCATTGCGCCGGATGTCGCGGCTTCCCCGTGGTCGAACCGTGTCGCGATCGCCTATCTGCATCCGCGCGATCCCGATTTCGCGACGCAGTGGAACAACGACCTGTATCTTCTCGTTTCCGAGGACGGCGGCGTTAACTGGAACGAGCCGATCAACGTGACGAACTTCCCCGAGCCGGACTTCGACTGCGCCAGCGGCGATTCGCTGGTCTGCAATCTGGACACGTTCCGTCTCTACACGGACTGCAACGTGATGTTCGATCACCTCGATAACATCCACGTCGCGTTCACGACCCGCGCTTATTTCGGCGTCGGTGGCTACGGCAATGCCGGTCCGTTCACGTGGATCGACGAGTCCGGTATCTGGCATTGGTCAGAGGAGTATGAAGAGTTCACTCCGATTGTGAACGCGTACTACTTCCAGACGATTCAGGGTGGAACCCTGATCGACGTTGGCGCCTGGCAATTGAACGCACAGCGTCCGTGCCTTGCGGAAGATACAATCACCCATTACTTCTACTGCTCGTACCAGTTGTATGACAGCAACTCCTACAGCGACCAGTTCTTCCCGATGGGCGATGCCTATGTCTCGGTGTCTTGCGACGGCGGACGGTTCTGGTCTGAAGCCACGAACGTTACGGAGACCGATGGCGGTCAGAGCACGCCTCCTCCGGGAAGCCTCTCCGAGCGCGACATCACGGTCGCCAAGTACGTAACGTACGCCGAAGGCCAGGGCTATTTGCACATGGAATACGTGCTGGATCACGATGCCGGCGGTATTCCGCAGGATGAAGGCGTCGCGACCCTCAACCCGGTTGTGTATCAGCGAATTCCGATCGCCGATATCGCGCTGCGTCCGCTCGTGAGTCCCTACTGGCCCGCGCTGCACGTGGACTCGACCGGTTTCCCGGGCGCGGTAGTGGAGCTGGATACGTCAGACTGCCCGGATGCCGTCGATCCGTCGGCTCCCACGCTTCGTCCCGAGTCGTTCAAGCTTTATCAGAACTACCCGAATCCGTTCAATCCGAACACCAAGATTCTGTTCGAGCTGGCTCGCGATGCCCATGTGTCTTTGAAGGTTTACAACGTGGCCGGACAGGTGGTCGCCACGCTTTATGACGATGCTCCCTTGTCGGCCGGTGTCCGCACCGCTGATTTCAGCGCGGACCAGCTGGCCAGCGGCGTGTACATGTACCGTCTTGATGTCGCCGGACAGTCGGTGACCAAGAAGATGGTCTTGATGAAGTAATCCACCTCGCAATCCTCGTGCAACTCCGATTGGATTCCTGAACGAAGTGCAGGGTCTCACGGAAGTCAGGATGTGAATGGCTCATTCCCAAGGGCCAGGTGTTGAGTTCGGCACCTGGCCCTTTTGGATTTTTGCATGGCGTCGCCGAGGCGTGCGTCCTCGCGCGGCCGGAATCGGGGAGTCACCGCCGAGCAGGGATTCCTTCGCCGAGCCGTGCGTCCTCGCGCGGCCGGAATCGGCGCGTCACCGCCGAGCAGGGATTCCTTCCCTGCCGGAATCTCGCCCAACCCGTCCCGCCGAGCAGGGTCTCCAGACCCTGCCGGAATCTGAGTTTTCAATTTTCAATCTTGGATTTTTCTTAGTGTTTATTGACCGCGCGAAAATCAGAGTCAAGGCCGGAGACGGCGGCAACGGCTGCGTGTCGTTCCGCCGCGAAGCCTATATCCCCTCTGGCGGGCCCGACGGCGGCAACGGCGGGCAGGGCGGTTCGGTCTTGATCGAGACCGATCCGCAGTTGCACACGCTGCTCGATTTCCATTACCGCACGAGCTTCAATGCCGATCGCGGTCAACACGGCCAAGGCTCGCGTTGTACGGGCAAGTCCGGCGAGGACCTCACGATCAAAGTCCCGGTCGGCACGCGCGTCTTTGACGGTGATGAGCTGTTGGTGGATCTGAAAAAGGTCGGTCAGCGCTTCTGTCTTGCGGAGGGCGGTCGCGGCGGTCGCGGCAACGCGGAGTTCAAGACGCCGACGAATCGCGCTCCACGTCGCTCAACCCCCGGTACGCACGGCGCCGAGAAGACGCTGTACCTCGAATTGAAGTTAATGGCGGATGTCGGTCTCGTCGGCCTGCCCAACGCGGGGAAGTCCACGTTGCTCTCCGTCTTGACGGCGGCGCGGCCGAAGATCGCGCCATATCCGTTCACGACTCTACATCCGAATCTGGGCATCGTGCGTCCCTCCGAATTCGAGACATTTGTGATCGCCGATATTCCCGGTCTGATCGAGGGTGCTTCGGACGGCCGCGGCCTCGGCTTTGAATTCTTGCGGCATATCGAGCGCACGCGCGTGCTGGTCTTTCTGGTTGACGCGATGAGCGAACATCCGAAAGCGGATTTGAAAGTTCTGAAGGCGGAGCTGAAGAAATGGAATCCCGACTTGGCCAAGCGTCCCTCCCTCGTGGTGCTCTCGCGCTGCGACTTGCTCGAAGGGGCGGCACCGCCGCCGGGACCGTGGAAACAGCGGATCTCGTCCGCGGACGGCGAAGGCCTCGAGACGCTGGTGGCCAAGCTTTGGAAGCTGCTGCAATCCGCTCCGGTTCCCGAGATCTTCCGCGCACCCGAGTTTGCGATAGAGGCCAGGCCGGCGCACGATGACGACGACGAGTGAATCCATGGCGAACCGCGACGAAGTCGTTGCCCTGCTGAATCTGCTGAGTGTGGAGGGCATTGGACCGACGACGGCGGTTCGTCTCGTGTCGAAGTTCGGTTCCGCGATTAGGGTGTTTTCGGTGACGGAGCACGATTTGCGTGACATCCCGCGCTTCAGCGAGACGCTGGTGGCTCGCTTGCACGCGGCTCGCCCGGACGCCAAGACCGGTGCGATTCAGTATGATCGCGCGCTCGAACTGGGGGCGCGGATCTGCACGTACTGGGACGAAGACTATCCGATCGCGTTGAAGCAAATCGAGAGCGATGCTCCGGCGGTCCTGTTTATTCGGGGTTCGTTTCCGGCCACGGCGAAACGCTTGGCGGTAGTAGGCACTCGCAGCGCGTCGGCCTATGGCAGCCGGGTGACCCGGGATCTCATACTCGGGATGCGGGGCAGCGGATTTCATATCGTCTCCGGGCTGGCCTCCGGAATCGACGGCTTTGCCCACGGCGCGGCGATCGAGGCCGGGCTGCCGACCGAGGCGGTGTTCGGCTGCGGCATCGACATTATTTACCCCTCCACTCATGTCGAGCTCTCCGAACAAGTGGTCGCGGCGGGCGGCGCGCTACTCTCCGAATATGCTCCCGGCAAGCAGCCCGAGCGCACGACGTTTCCGCAACGAAATCGCATCATCGCCGGTCTGAGTCTGGCGACGCTCGTCGTCGAAGCCGGCGACACGTCCGGCGCGCTCATCACCGCGAACCTCGCCGTGGACTACAATCGCGAGGTGATGGCGGTCCCGGGTGCGATCAACAATCCGAAATCCCGCGGCTGTCATCGTCTGATCAAGGACGGCGCCGCGTTGGTCGAGAAAGCGGAAGACATTCTGCAACTGCTGGACAGCCGCTTGAATTCACGGCAGTATCAAGTCGCGCAGCAGGAGCTGAATCTGGACTTGCCCGCTTCCGAGCGCGATCTGCTGACCGCGCTGCACGTCAGTGAAGCAACGCACATCGATGTGTTGTCTGACAAATTGAGTCTGCCGGTCGGCGAAACTCTCGGTCGGCTGTTAATGCTGGAACTGAAAGGCATCGTAAAGCAATTACCGGGGAAGTACTTTGTCCGCGCATGAAATCGCCGCCCGGGTCATTGCCCCGGATCTGATTCGCGACTGCAATGTCGTGCTGTTCGAGGACCCGGCCGTTGAAACCGACCTGTTTCCGCTCGCGGTCACACGTCCCGCCTGGGAAATTCGCTCGGGGATGGGCTGCCTGCGGGAATGGGTCGTTCAATCGCTGGACTTCGGCCTCGGGCTGCGGCTGGCCCCGCGCGCTCATCTGTCCGGTATGGCAACATATCTCGCCCCGTCTGACTCGGATGATTGGGGAGAGGATTCCGATGTGCTGTTTCTGAATGGCCGGGTCATTGCCATGTGGCCGGAGGGCGAGGCGCAGACCGGGCAACTTGGAACGGTGGTCGATGAAGCAGGCTGTGCATTGTGGTCGCGCCTGCCGGCAGTACAGGCGGCGAAGTTCTTGCGCCTGCCGGGAACCGAAATTGCGACTCGCCTCGTTCAAGATTCAAGGACGACGCCGGTGACCGGAGCGGGTTATGCCATTCGCTATGCTCGCTATAGTTGGGATTACATGCGGCATAATGCCGAGCTGCTCGGGCGCCAGCTGTTGTCTCAGGGCAAGACGGCCATCGAGCTGTGCGGCGCGCATCTCTTGCGGGAACCTCCGGCCGGTGTACAGGTCACGGACAAGGTGAACGGATTCCCGGTGTACGCCGGGGCTGGCGTCAAGCTGATGCCGGGGACCGTCTTCGGGAATCAGCATGGCCCGATCTGGATCGGCGCCGGAACCGAAGTCGAGCCGCATACGTACCTTGAAGGGCCACTCTATGTCGGGCCGAACTGTCGCATCAAAGCGGGCTGTCGGTTGTATCACGGCACCAGTCTCGGCCCGGTCTGTCGCGTGGCCGGCGAGATCACGGAGTCGATCATGCAGGGCTATTCCAACAAGCAGCATGACGGGTTTCTCGGCAACAGTCATCTCGGATCATGGGTAAATCTGGGCGCGGATACGCGCACGTCCAATCTGCGCAACGATTACGGGGAAGTGAAGGTTCAAATCGGTCCCTACCGGATTCCCACGGGCCAACGCTACATTGGTCTGTTGGCCGGAGACCATGTTAAGACCGGCATCAATACGATGTTCAACACGGCGACGGTCGTGGGGCCGGCGGCCAATGTGTATGGTGCCGGCTATCCGCCGCAGTACATTGAGAGTTTCATGTGGGGCGGCAAGGACGGTCTGAAACCTGGCGCGCTGGATCGCACGCTGGCGACGGCGCGGTTCGCGATGTCACGGCGCGGAATCGAATTGACGGACTTCGAAGTGGAGTTGCTATCACGGCATTACGCCGAACGGATCACGGAAGGAACACGCGCATGAAGCGGTTGTCAACGGTCGGGTTTCTGCTGGTATTCTCACTGGGGATCGTGACCTTCATCTGGGGGCCCGATTTGTTCGCCGAGGGCGAGAATGTCGGCATGCAGCTTCAAAAGCTGAACTACATTCTCCGCACCGTACGCGATAACTATGTCGAGGATCCGGAGGAATCCAAGATTCTCGAGGGTGCGATCCGCGGCATGCTCGAGGAGTTGGATCCGCACTCCGTGTATATACCCGCCGAAGAACAGAAAAAGATCGCCGAACAGTTCAAGGGCGAGTTCGAAGGCATCGGCATTACCTTCTCCATCCAGAACAAATGGCTCACGGTCATTTCGCCGATCCCCGGCACACCGTCGGATCGCCTCGGCATTCGCGCGGGGGACAAGATTGTGAAGATCGACGGGGTATCGGCCTACGGCATCTCCAACGACGAAGTCTTCTCCAAGCTGCGCGGCAAGAAGGGGACGACGGTCAATGTCACGATCAATCGACCGGGGATTGAAGTTCCGCTGGATTTCACGATTACTCGCGATACGATTCCGATTTTCAGTGTGGGCGCGGCCTTGATGATGCCCGACAAGGAAACGGGTTACGTCAAGATCAATCAGTTTACCGGGACGACGGACAAGGAAGTCATTCACGCGCTGGACAGTTTGCAGGGCTTGGGCATGCGCCAGCTCCTGCTCGACCTGCGCGGCAATCCCGGCGGCTATCTCGATCAGGCCTGGAAGGTGGCCGATCTATTTCTCCCCCGCGAGAACATGATGATCGTTTACACGAAGGGCCGCACCCCGCGCTCCAATGCGGAGTACCGTTCCACGGGGATTGGCGGGAAGTACGATGTCCCGGTGGTCGTGCTGATCAATCATGGGAGCGCGTCGGCCTCGGAAATTGTCTCCGGTGCGATTCAGGATCATGATCGCGGCTTGGTCGTCGGCGAGCGCAGCTTCGGCAAGGGCCTGGTGCAGACGCCGTATCCGATGCCGGACGGATCGGCGGTCCGGATCACGACGGCGAAGTACTACACGCCTACGGGCCGTTGCATTCAGCGTCCGTACGACGGCAAGAGCGACCAGGACTACGTCGCGGAAGCCTATGCGGACGACCTGCTCGACCCGACGCCGGCGCACGAAGACACGGTGAAGCGCGAGACTTATAAGACGGACGGCGGTCGAGTTGTCTTTGGCGGCGGCGGCATCACGCCGGATTCCACGATTCACTCGGGGAAACTGACCGGCACCACTGCTCGCCTGCTTTCCAAGCGCGTGTACTTCGATTATGCGACGGATTTTGCGGTCCATCATCCGGACCTCGGCCAGGACTTCGACAAGTTCTTGAATGACTTTGAAGTTACCGACGCCATGCTCGGCGAGTTCCGTGCCCATGCCGCGACGGACAGTATCGAGATCAAAGAAGACGAGTGGACGAAAGACCTTGAGTTCACGAAGAACAACCTCAAGGGCGAGCTGGCCGGAGTTCTGTTCAATGACCGCGACCTGTATGTGATGGTGCGCTTGCAGACCGACGATCAGGTGGCCGCGGCCCAGCGGATGTTCGGTGTGGCCAAGGACCTTGCGGCGGGCGCCGGCCTGATGCCCAAGTAGTCCTCTGCTCAAGTTTGGAATCGCACTGTACGATTGGACCCCAGAAGGGGCAGGCTTCGGGGCCTGCCCCTTCGTGATTGTGAGGGTTCGCCGGTGATTCCGCACAATTCGCCCCGATGCAAGCACTTAGAGCCGGGCGAATTGGGCTTGGCCGTGCAGATGTCGCGTTGAACATATGTATTCCGGGCCGGGGTTAAGCGGCTGTTAAGACAGTTTTAACTTGCTCTTTTACGAGCGGTTAGCTATATTCAAGCTTCCATTTGACGGATTTCCCAGATCATATCAGCTGCCTCAGGATCGGTGTTCCCGAGGCCTAAACTCCCGTCCTCAGTTCGGCGTCTAACGACTGAGACACTCCACTTTCGACAACTGAGCCTCGCGGTGTTTAAGTCTAATAGCAACCCATTCTCGATAATCGCCTCGTTGATCTGCCTGGCGCTCACTGCGTTTGCCGGACCGAGTCCTGAAGTCCAGCAGGCGGCCGAAGCGGCCAGTCATGGCGAATGGGACCAGGTCGTACAAATCCTTGAACCGTTCGTTCAGACCAACTCGAACGAGGCGGCGTTCTCGCTGCTCGGTGACGCCCGCATGGCGCTCGGCGATACGGCCAGAGCCGTGCAGGACTACACTCAAGCTCTCGCCGCGAATCCGAAATACCCGCAGGCGGTCCTCGCGCTCAGTGGCTACTACCTCCAATCCGGGGGCGTCGCCGATGCCGACCGGATAGTGGGCGCTGCCGAGGCGAAGGATCCGAAGGGCAAGATTGACGAAATCAAGGTTGCTCGCGGCCAGATACTTGCCGAACAGGGCAACATGGCCGAGGCCACGAAGGTTTTGTCCAGCGCGACTCAGAAGAATCCCAAGAATCCGCTCTATCCGCAGATTCTGGCTCGTATTTATGCAGACCAGAAAGTGTGGCAGCTCGCCGCGGATAATTACGCAAAGGCCTGGGATTTGGCTCCGGGCGACGCGAACATTGGTTTCGAGTATGCCCTCGCACTGCAAGAGCTGAAGCAATACGACGACGCGCTGAAGTTGTTCAAGGTCGTGCAGGAAAAGGACCCGAACAACAAGACGGTCGATTATTTAATCGGGCGTCTGTACTATGCGGGCAAGCAGTGGGCGGAAGCGGCGACGCAATTCCGACTGTCGGGCGCGAAGCGTCCGGATCACTTCCTCTCTTTCCTCTTGTTGGGCAAGAGCTACATCGAGTTCTCGAAAGCGGAGAAGAAGAATTTCTATCCCTCCGCAGTGGACGCCTTTCGACTGGCCTTGGCCTTAAAGCCGGATCGTGCCGATGTGCGCGGGCAGTTGGCGGACGCGCTCGCGAATATGGGCAAGATGATGTTTCTGGTCGCGAATCAGGACACGGCCAACAAAGCTCCGGCCAAATATGATTCCAGTCTCATCGTCCTGCACGAGGCGCTGCGGTTTGACACGTCGCTGGCCGGCGCCCACGGACAGATTGCCCGCGCGTTTGACAAACGCGGCGATCTCGATTCGGCGCTGATCTATTCGCGTATCGAGTACGATCGCAACCCGGCCGACCGCAACGAGCTGTCGCGGCTCGTGAGTTTGCTGCAACGCACGAAGCGGCAGAAGGAATTGACTGAACTGCTGGCACCGCTGATGTCGGATAGTGTGGTGCTCGACAAGTTCGGCGGGATTCTGGTCAATGCCTACATCGAAACGTCGCAGTGGGAGCAGGCGAAGGCGACCGCGGATCAGTTGACCGCGAGTTACCCGGACAAATGCGACGCGCATCAAATCCGCGCCTACATCTTTCTGCGTCGTGAGCAGTTCAGTCAGGCCATCGCCCCGCTGCTGGACGGGGTGAAGCACTGTCCGGACAACAAGGAACTTTGGGTCCAGCTTGGCGACTCCTACTATTTTGCGGACCCGAAGAACAAGGGCACGGTTTCCAAGGCGCTCGATGCCTATCGCCGGGCGGCTTCGCTGGGCAGCGGCGACGGTCGCGACAAGGCGAAGCAGATCGAGACGATTCTCACCCAGCTCAAGTAACAAATCACTTTCCCACTCTGGTTCTAAGGAACAAGGAAGATCGGCATGAAGCAAGGTACATTTACCGTCATCACGCTCCTGCTCGCGCTCGTGATCTCGTTTGGCCTCTACTACGGCGTGTTGCCGGCGATGGATAAGGGCGTCGAGGAGACCCCGCTGATTCACCAGATTCGCCTCGGGGGTATTCTGGTGCCCTTCTTGATTTGCATCACATTGATGTTGATCACCTTTATCGTCGAGCGTCTGATCACGCTGAAGAAGGCCGCCGGCACGGCGCCGTTGACCAAGTTCTTCTCCGATTTCATCAAGCATGTCCGTGACGGCAAATACAGCGACGCGGCCGGCCTCTGCGACAAGCAGCGCGGTTCGGCGGCGGCGGTACTGAAGGCGGGGGCGGAACAGTATCTGCGGATGGCGAGTGACAAGGGTATGGGGCAGGAGAAGCGGCTCGCGGAAACCCAGCGGGCCATCAACGAAGCTCGATTGCTGGAAGTGCCGTTCCTGGAGCGCAACCTGATCGCACTCTCGACGATCGCGTCGATTGCGACCATGGTCGGCTTGCTCGGCACGACGATCGGTATGATTCGCTCGTTTGCCGCCATGTCCACGCAGGGCGCGCCCAATGCCGCCGAGCTGGCCAAGGGTATTTCGGAAGCGCTCGTGAATACGGCGCTTGGTCTGTTCGCCGCCATTTTGGGGATCGTCGCGTACAACTTCTTCGTCAACAAGGTTGACCAGTTCAACTACTCGATCGACGAAGCGGCCTATCTGATGGTCGAAATCCTGAAAGAGAAGGACGCGGTCTAAATTCGTTCGGCCTTCGGGTCTCCCCCTGCTTTGTGGCGGGACCACGGGGGGCCGGAGTCGGAGTGTTTCACCCCCACGAATTAACCGCATCAACTCATGGCAGCACCCAAGAAAAGACGACTTCCCGTCCGCATCGACATGACGCCGATGGTGGACGTTGCGTTTCTGCTGCTGATCTTCTTCATGTCCACGACCGTGTTCAAGAAGCCATCGGAAGTGGAAGTGGAGACGCCGTTTTCGCATTCGGCGTTCACGCTTCCGGAAACCGGCGTCATCACGATCACGGTCCCGAAGGACAATCGCATCTTCATGACGCTCGGCGTCTCGACGCTCGACGTGCAGTTCGGTCTCGCCGCCATTGAGGGCCGCGCGGCGCACGGTGTGGTCTTCAAGCCCGAAGACCTGCCGGCCCGGATCAACGAGTTGCAGCTCGCCCGTCTGGTCAACCGCGTGGTGATCAAGGCCGACGCCGACGCGGAGTACGGAACGATCGAGCAGGTCATGAACGTCTTGCAGAAGAATCAGCTTAATATCCTGAATCTGGTGACCGAGCTGGAAGAAGAGTACGGCGGCGCCGGCGCACCCACGGACGGCGAAGCTGCGCCGGGTGCGACGAGCGCGGCGGTGGGAGGATAGATGGCAGGCGATGTAACTGAGAAAAAATCATCCGGCGGCGCCGGCCCCAGTTGGAAGCGCCCTCGCACTCCGATCCGCATCGACATGACGCCGATGGTGGATATCGCGTTTCTGTTACTGATCTTCTTCATGGTGACCACGGTGTTCCGCTTGCCGCAGGCCATGGAAATGGTCTTACCGGAAAACGATCCGAACAACCCGCCGCCGACCACGAAGGTTTACAAGAACAAGCTAATCACGTTCCTCGTGACGGAGCGGGATTCACTGGCCTATTTTATCGGCGACAGTCCGCCGCGCCCGTTGGTGTGGGACAGTCTGCGTCCCGTGCTGTTGGAGCGTCGCGAGATTATCGGCGATAGTCTGACCGTGCTCGCGCGCATTCACAAGAAGGCGAAGTACGAGTCGATGGTGAACTTGATCGACGAATTCAATGTCGCGAAGACCACGCGGTTTTCGATCGACCACTTTACGACCTTCGAAGATTCGCTGTTGCGGATGGCCGGTTTCCAGACCTCTGGCCCGGCGGACTTGCCGGAGCCTGAATACGCCACTGGACCGGCGGAAACTGAGTAGCGGTTGCCCGAATCCCGGCGCCAACCGCCGGGGAGGACTACGATGGACCTAATTACACAACTCGAACAAGGCCGCTACGGCTCGTTTGAGCTCAAGCATTTCGTGGGCAGGAATTTGTTCCGCGGATTGGTGGTGAGCTTCCTCATTCACAGCGTGGTCGTCGCGTCGCCCTATATCATGACGCTGTTCAAGAGCGACATTCCCGAGCCCGATCGCGTCATCGTGATCGATCCGTCGCAGCTCACCAAGCTCAAACGGCAGCAACAGGAGAATGTGGAGACGGTCAAGATCGAGCGTCCCAAGATCGCGCCGCCCAAGGCCGCGATTCCGGTTGCCGTCGAGGAAGATGAAGTGATCGAAGAGCCGCAGCTCATCGCATCACAGGAAGAGATCATTGCTGCCGTATCCGGTGACGATGAAGGCTTGGAGATCGATCCGAATGCGACGGTGGTGATTCAGGAAGAGAAGGACGAAGCGATTCCCGGCTCGGACGTCTTCACTCCCTATGAAGTTGCGCCGCAGCCGCTGCCCGACTTCATGCCGCAGCCGGCCTTCCCCGAAATGGCCAAGCTCGCGCAAGTTACCGGCAAGGTCGTCGCGCAGGTGTACGTCGATAAGAAGGGCGAGGTCAAGAAGTACAAGATCGTCAAAGTCGATCCGAAGGACCTCGGCTTCGAGGACGAGGTTGAGAAGATCATCATGAAATGGAAATTCACACCGGCCATTCAGCAGGGTAACCCGGTCGGCGTGTGGATTGCCATTCCCTTCAACTTCAAGTACAAGAAGTAGCGAGCGTAGCACCCACCTTGGTGGGTGCATCCGGGAAACGCGGATCGGAAACGGCCCGGCGCCTTGGCGTTGACACCGCCGCGCGTCATCAGCAACTGGAGATTCACCCCGGCGATGCAGCAGGGAACACCGGTCGGGGTCTGGGTGGTGGTTCCCTTCAAGTTCAGGCTCGGTAAATAAGCCGGGCGCCACAGCCGCAGCGCCAGCCGGTCGTTGTGCGAGTCAAGGAGTGCCTTCCGGACTTTGTTAGCGTATTAGCGTCTTGGTGGCACTTGTCTCCAAGTGCCCCTCGGAGCGTATCATCGCGAATGATTTTTTACGCACAGTTCGGACTGGGATCTGACCGCAACACACGGACCCGCGCGACAGCGCCGTGCATCACATGCAAGTGATTTCACGCTGGGTGTTGCCGATCGCAATGGTTGCGGTCGGCATTGCCATTTTATCGGGGTTGATCTTGCGCGAGCTCCCGGCGGGACTCGGAATCCGCCCGATGCTCGGAATCATCACCGTTCTGCTCGGAGTGCATCGCTTCGTGGCCGCAAGATCTGCTCCCCCGCGCGACAAACGCCGCTTCGGCGGAGAACGGAGACGCCCGTGGGAACGCTGACCGTGCTACCGTTCCGCGCCGGGTCTGCCGTCCCGGCCGGAGCACGCAGCTTCGCGCTGCTCTGCTTGCTTCTGCTGATCAGCTGCGGTCCGCGCCAACCCGCGGAGTCCATGACTGCCGGCCATGCGATCATCGGCGCATCGGACGCCGTCTTCGATGTCGCCTGGAAACTCTCGGCGGAATACCAGTCGATCAACAAGGGCGCCTTTGTGGATATCGTGCGCGGGCTGAACCGCGAACTCGTGGATTCGCTGGTCAACAAGGACACGGATCAGATCTTTCTCGACCGGCCGTTGACGTCCGCCGAGTCGCTGGCGATGGGCCGGCAGAATCTGAAGATCTACACTTATCCGGTGGCCTACTATCCGGTCTTTCTGCTCGTTGACACCGGGAACTCGGTTCGTTCACTCGACAGTGCGCAGCTACGCAGCATTCTGACCGGCGAGTTTCTGAACTGGAAATCAGTTGGCGGTCCCGATCTGCGGATCACGACCTACGCGCCTCCCGCGGGAGAAGGGGCCTGGCAAGCCGTGACCGCGTTCTACCGCAATCTCGATTCCGTGGTGGCGGTCGAGTGTCCGACCGCTCAGGGCATGCTGGACAGTTCCCGGGGCGATCCGGGAGCGCTGCTGATATATGCTCGCCCGCTTGAAAGCGCCCCCGTCCGTCGCCTGCTGTTTCGCCGGGACGGCGCGGAGATCCCGGCCAACGTCAAGCAGATTCTCGAATCACCCGTTTACCCGTTCCACATCGAACTGATCTACGTGACTTCGCGCAGCAAGCAGGATGTGGCCGCGGGCTACCTTACCTATGCGGTCAGTAATCTTGGTCAGCGCAGAGTGATGAACCTCGGCTATCGCCCCGCGTCCGTCCCGGTGCGCGTGGTCAAGATGCGCAGCAATTAACTCTCGTTGCAATTCGGAGTATTCCGCCTTGAAGAACACGGCACTCACGCACATTCACGAATCACTCGGCGCGAAGCTGGTACCGTTTGCCGGCTACCTGATGCCGATCCAATACAGTTCAATCCGTGCCGAACACGTTCGCGTGCGCACGACGGCCGGGGTGTTTGACGTCTCGCACATGGGCGAATTCATGGTTACCGGGAGTGACCGTGAAGCGTTCGTCGATCGCGTAACCGTCAACGATGTGAAAGCCATGAGCATCGGTCAGGTCAACTATTCCTGCATGTGCCTGCCGACCGGCGGCATCGTTGACGATCTGCTCGTCTATCGCTTTGCCGATCACATCATGCTCGTCGTCAACGCGGCGAATATCGACAAGGATTGGGACTGGCTGAAGTCCAATGTTTCGGGCGAGATGAAACTCACGAATCGCACGGACGAATTCTCGTTGCTGGCCATTCAGGGTCGTTCGGCCGCCACAATTGTCGGCAAGCTGGCCGACTGCGATGTATCCGGCATCAAGTACTACTGGTTCCGCGAGGGCCGTGTCGCCGGCGCTCCCGCGATCATCTCGCGCACGGGCTATACCGGCGAGGACGGTTTCGAACTCTATCTCGCGAATTCCGATGCGGAGTCGGTCTGGCACGCCCTTTTCGAGACGGGCAAGCCTTACGATCTCGAACCGATCGGCCTCGGCGCGCGCGACAGTCTTCGTCTCGAGATGAAGATGTGTCTCTACGGTCATGACATCAACGAGGAGACCAATCCGCTCGAAGCCGGCTTGGGTTGGATCACCAAGTTGAACAAGGGTGACTTCGTCGGTCGCGAGGCCCTGCTTAAGGTCAAGGACGCCGGTTTGACACGCAAGCTGGTCGGTCTGGAGCTCGAAGGCAGCGGCTTCCCGCGCGATGGTTACTCCGTACTCGACGCTTCCGGCGACGCCGTAATCGGGCACGTCACCTCCGGTACGGTCTCGCCGATGTCGAGCAAAGGCATCGCGATGGCCTACGTCCCCGTCGCGCAGAGTGCGATCGCATCCGCGCTGCGCGTGGATTGTCACGGCAAGTTGTTGCCGGCGCGCGTCGTGAAGACGCCTTTCTACCAGCGGCCCTATTAATTGCTGCGCCGCCCCGCGCCGGGTCGCCGGACCCTGCTGGAATCTGCATCCGTAGTGTCGTACCGCAATGCGCACCCGGCCGCGGCTCCGGTCTGCGGGATCCCGGTATCAGAGCATTGCCCTCCCGCCCAGTGATCGCCAGATCTGACGTCGGTCGCATATTTCGTATCCAGCAACTTCGGAACCAGCATGACAATGATTGAGATCAAAGTGTACGGCTCGCCGCGGGAAATTGTTGACGACGACTTGCGCGGTCATTCGGCGGTCGTGATCGATGTGCTGCGCTCGTCGGCGACGATCACGCATGCGCTGACCAACGGTGCGCGCGAGGTGATTCCGGTCGTGACGCCCGCTGAAGCCGGCGAGCTGGCCTCGCGGACCGGGCGCGGCGTGAGCTTGCTTGGCGGCGAGCGTGACGGCAAGAAGATCGAAGGCTTCGACCTGTCCAATTCGCCCGCGGAGTATTCCTTCGACCGCGTGAATGGCCGCATCATCGTCTTTGCTTCGACCAACGGCGCGCCGACGCTGGTTCGCGCCCGCGCCGCCGAACGCGTTTATCTCGGCGGTTACAACAACTACTCCGTAGTCTTGCAGCGGCTGATCGACGACGACCGCCCCGTGGTTCTGCTCTGTTCCGGCAAGCTCGAGCACTTCTCGATGGAGGACTTCGTCTGCGCCGGCATGTTTGTCGAAGGATTGCTCGACGGCCTCGGTGCTCGCGCGCAGCGTTCCGACAGCGCGCGCGCGGCGCAACTGCTTTATGAGAAGTACAGCTCCGATATTCCCGCGCTGCATCGCGAGTGCAGCCACGGTCAGTTCCTCGCCCGGATCGGTTACGACGAGGATCTGGAGATCTGCGCGCGCGTGGACACGCATCCGATCATTCCGACGTTTATTGAAGGCAAGATCAAAGCGTTTCGCCTGAATGGCACCCCGCTCACCGAAGTCGCAACCGTCCCGGCCTGACGCGTCGCCCGCGTCATTCCTCTGGGGGCTGGCACTCCTCGTGCTGGCCGCTCTCGTATTCCTGTCCGTCGTCAGTTTCTCCGAGCTGGACTCTCCGGTCTGGGGCGAAGCGCACGAGCACAACTGGATTGGCTATTCGGGAACGGTCATGAGTTACGGCCTCGTGACACTGGGACTGGGCCGCTGGGCGGCTTTTGGAATCGCCGGCTTGATCGGAATCTGGGGGTGGACCCTGCTGCGCCGACTCGATTGGCGCAAACCCCTTCAACATACGCTCTTCATCGCGGTCCTCACAATCTGGACGTCCGCCTTCATCGGCGTCATCGGCCAACTCTTTCCGCTTGAGGCGACGGCGACGTTCCAACATTGCGGCGCGTTTGGCTTTGAGTCAGCGGAACAACTCCGCGACTTCCTCGGCAGTTTCGGCGCCGTGGCGGTGCTCGTGGTCCTCGTGATCGCCACTTTCGCTCTCTACATCGCGGGTTTCGCGCACTGGTTCGAATCCAGAGTCAACACGGCGATTGAGAAAACGGCCGCGGTCAGAGTTCCTAAGCCCGGATGGTTTAGCCGTCGCGACTCCGACCGTGAGCATGATCCGGACTTGCGTGAACCGGACGAAGCACTTCCGCCACTTCCGCCGCTGCTCTCGAGCGACCGCGCGGATGGTCTCCCCGGACGGCTGATTCAGAATCTGGCCAAGCCCGGTGCCTCGAAGAAGGACAAGCCCGCCTCCCCGGCGCAGCTCGCGATTCAAATCGAGGACCGCACGGGCTACGTGTTCCCGCCGGTGGATCTATTCAATGCCTCCAAGAGTGGCACGGTCATTGGCATGCCGCCGGACGAGCAACAGCGCAATTCCGAACTTCTGGAGAAGACGCTGGCGACGTTCGGTGTGCAGGCGAAAGTCGTACGCGTCAATCCGGGTCCGGTGATTACGCGCTTTGATCTGGAGCCCGCGCCCGGCGTAAAAGTCTCGCGCATCGAAGCGCTCGCGGACGACATCGCCCTGGCGCTGCGCGCTCGCGGCCTGCGCATTCAGGCTCCGATTCCCGGCGTCGCCGCCGTCGGCGTCGAGTTGGCGAATGTCAAACCCGCGATCGTCACGTTCCGCGAAGTTGTCGAGTCGGAGCAGTATCAGCAGTCTGACACGAAACTGCAAATCGCGCTCGGCCGCACCGTGCAGGGAGAGATCTTCACGGCGGACCTTGGCGCCATGCCGCATCTCCTGATCGCGGGTACGACCGGCTCCGGCAAGTCGGTCTGCATCAATACGATCATCGCGTCCATTCTATTGCGCGCGACCCCCGATGACGTGCAGTTCGTGATGATTGATCCGAAGAAGCTTGAACTCTCGGCTTACAACGAACTGCGCAATCACCACGTCACGCATCGTCCGGACTTGTCCGAGTATGTGATCACGCGTCCCGACGAAGCCGTGAAGGCCCTGCGCAGTTGTTTGCTCGAAATGGAACGTCGCTATGATCTCCTGGCCGAGCGCGGTGCGCGTCAGCTCTCCGAGTACAACGAGATTGTGCGCGCCGATCCCGGCGAACTGGGTGACCAGCCGCTGCCGTTTATTGTCGTCGTGATCGACGAACTCGCGGACTTGATGGTGACGGCCCAGCGCGAAGTCGAGGAACCGATCGCGCGGCTGGCGCAGCTGGCGCGCGCGGTCGGTATTCATCTCGTTGTCGCCACGCAGCGCCCGTCCGTTGACGTGATCACCGGCGTGATCAAGGCGAACTTCCCCGCGCGCATCGCCTTCCGCGTGGCGATGAAGGTGGACTCCCGCACGATCCTGGACACCAATGGCGCGGAAATGTTGCTGGGACAGGGCGACATGCTCTTCCAGCATCCCGAAGAGCCTGCGCCAATCCGCGTGCAAGGTGCGTTGCTTACGTCACAGGAGATCTCTCGCGTCATCACCCACATTGTCAAGCAGCCGGCGCCGCGCGCGAAGCTGGTGCTCCCGGTGGAGGCGGACGAGGGGGGCGAGGGCGGCGGCATAACGCTGGACGCCGGGGACCGGGATCCGCTCTTCATGGAGGCGGCAAAAATCGTTGTGCGGACCGGGCAAGGTAGTGTTTCGATTCTTCAACGTCGGTTGAAGGTCGGTTACAGCCGCGCCGCCCGCCTCATTGACCAGCTTGAACGCGCGGGCATTGTCGGGCCCTACGACGGCTCGAAAGCGCGCGCCGTGCTCGTCGATGAGCACTTTTTTGACACTGAGTTCAATGATTAGAATCCTGCTAACCCTTGTCATCTCCGTTTCCAGCCTGTCCGTGGCGGCCGACGACGCTGCGCGGGTCTATCGGGACTTGGAACGGCATTTGCGCACGTTGTCGTCGCTGGATATCCACTATCAGGCCGCCGGTACGGCCTTCGCCGACGGTCCGGTCTCGGGCAGGATGCTCTGGCTGAAGCCGGACAAGTTCTATCACGATACGCCCGACTGGACACTGTGCGAACATGACGGTGAGCAGTGGCGGCACCTCAAGGCTCAGAACACGGTGATCCTCGAGTTTTCTGCCGAGCGCGAGTGGTTGCCGGAGACGATGCTCTTGAATCTGAGCAAGGATCTGGATGCCGCGGGACTGGATATCGAGCCTGATGGCCGCATGCTGTTGCGCTTGACATCGGATGACGCGACCGCGCCCACGAACATCGTGCTTGAATTCGCCGCCGGTTCCGCTCACCCCGACGTCATTCGCTACCTCCAGCCTGATGGCGCCGAAGTCAGCTATGCGATCAAATCATGGGACGAACGCGCGCAGCCTGCGGCAAGTCTCTTTGTGACTCCCGAGGTCCCCGCGGAGAATCTGATCGACTTCCGCCTCACCAAGCCCGAGCGCTGAGCGAGTAATCCTGAATATGCGCGGTTCGAAACTTCTCGTCAGCCTGGTCCTGAGTCTGTTCTTTCTCTATCTGACCGTTTTCAAGCCGCACCTGGGCGAGCTGTTCTCGGCTACGGCCGGGCCGGGCGCAGCACTCTTTTCCGATCCGCGTTTCGCGATTTCAGATCTGGGCCGCGTGCTGACGCAGGCCCGTTGGTCATGGATTCTCCTGACGGGAGTCGTATTCATGGCCAGCTTGTTCATTCGTGCCTGGCGCTGGCGCCTGATGCTGCGTCCGCTCGTGCGCATCAGCTTCTGGCGGACCTTTGGCGCGATGAGTATCGGCTACATGGCCAATAACGTGCTGCCGCTGCGCATGGGCGAGGTGTACAAGGCGCAGGTCGTGCACCAGCTTTCGGGATTGTCGCGCACCGCGGCCTTCGGCAGTATCGTGCTCGAGCGGCTGGTTGATCTGGTCTTCATGATTCCGTTCATTGGTCTCGCGGTCGTGTTGTATCCGCTGCCGGGCGTGGTGCAAAAGGCCGCGTATGCGAGTGCCATCGGCGCCTTCGCGGTGACCGGTTTCTTTGTCTGGCTTGCGCTGGATCGCGCGCCGGCCATGCGGTTCGCGGGGAAATGCCTGAAGCTCGTGCCATCGCGGTTGTCCGCGGGAATTCTGCAGGCGCTCGACCGCTTCACCGACGGCTTCGTCGTGTTGGGCAGGAAGGAGGCGCTGCTCGGACTGGCCGCCAGTTCCATCGTCATGTGGGTGATGTACGTGACGATGGTTTACTGGGTGATGCGCAGCGTGGGTCTCGTCGAGCCGGGTTTGCCGTTGATCTGGGACAATCCGCTCGGCGCGACGATTGTGATTCTGGTGATTACAACTTTCGGATTGGTCATGCCGGGCGCGCCCGGCGCGGTCGGGACGTATCACGGCGTGGCGGTCCTGGCGCTGAGTCTGTTTGGCGTGCCGGGTGATCGCGCCGTAGGCTTCGCGGTGCTCTTGCACGCGCTGAACTACATTCCGCTGACGGCGCTTGGCCTGTTCTTCTTCTGGAAACACGGGCTTTCGTTCAGTGGGTCGAAAACGTTGGCGGCGGAATTTGAGGTGGAGACGCACGCTCCGCATGCTCCGGTGGACGTGAGCAAGCGGAAACTGCCGATGTCCTAACGATCGGGTAACGGGATATGCAGCGAGACACACATCTGGATCATCGCGACACGTCACTCCAGATCTCCGAGTATTTGCGGATCTTGTTCCGCGGACGCTGGGTGATCATTCTGACGTTTCTCGCCGTGGTCGGCGCCGTCACGTTCATGACGTACCGCATGCAGCCCGTCTATGTGGCGACCGCCAGCCTGTTGATCCGCAATGCCGACCAGATGGAGTCGCGGTTGCTGGATGAGAAACCGGAGCCGGTTTACAAATCGCGCAACCTGAATGCGATGGAGGTGATACAGAGTCGCCGGATTGCCGAGGCGGTAATCAAGTCGCTGGAGAACTCCTCCTATAAGGGGTTGCTGGAGATTCTCAAGGACACGGACCAGAATGGCGATCCGATTACCTATGACGCCCGTGTCGCTTCGCTGCGCCTGAAGCTTTCGGTCGAACTGCTGAAGGACACGGATGTGCTGAAAGTCAGCGTCTCCGCGCACACGCCATTTGAAGCGGCCTTTCTCACCGACGAAGTCGCCAAGCAGTACTATCTCTATTCGCTGCAGGAGGCGCGCGGCGAGCTGTCGGACATCCGGCAGTTCCTGGAACAGCAATTGGCCACCGTCCGCGAGCAGCTATCGCAGTCGGAGAATCTGGAGAAGACCTACAAGGAAAGCCAAAGCGTCTCGTCGCTGACTGACGAAACGACGCAGTTGGTGCGGCAATCCGCCGATATTCACACGCTCTACAATT
Source organism: candidate division KSB1 bacterium (assembly GCA_016214895.1). Taxonomy (NCBI): domain Bacteria; kingdom Pseudomonadati; species Candidatus Zhuqueibacterota bacterium. The sequence goes on along the minus strand of JACRMR010000012.1, from coordinate 271,973 downwards.
CGACGGAGACGGAGTTGAACTCTGAGTTGCGGCGCCAGGACTTCCTGCGCAAGCAATTGCAGGACATCAAAGGCAGTCTGGTCGCCGACTTTGCCAGCCTCCAGAATCCGTTGATCGCGACATTGCAGCAGCAGATCGCCGACAAGCAAACCCGCATCGCGTCGCTGCTGGCGAATCCCGGTCCGGGCACGGACGAAACGGTCGCGGCCTTCGAAAACGAAGTTGACAATATCAAGGCCAAGCTGATCGAAGAGGTCCGCCGGCTCGCCGGCACGGGTACCGGCTCGATCGATCCCCTGCACACGTCGCAGGATCTGTTCGACATGCTGCTCACCACGCAGATCGAAGTCAAGTCGCTGACGGCTAAAGCCGAGGCGTTGCGCGATGTCATGCAGAATCTCGACTATCAGCTCGATCAGCTGCCGGAGAAGCAATTGGTGCTGGCGCGCTTGAGTCGGGATCGGCAGTTGAACGAGAACCTCTACGTGATGCTGAATGAGAAGTACGAAGAGAGCCGCATCACCGAGGCCGGTAAGTCCGCCGGGGTCGAAATCGTTGACACCGCGAAGCCGCCGGCCGAGCCGGTTCGCCCCAAGAAGAAGCTGAACATCCTGCTCGGCATCTTGTTCGGATTTGGTCTGGGTGTGGCCATTGCTTTCTTCCTCGAGTTTCTCGACGACACGATTAAGACCGGCGACGATCTTGAGCGCATTGGCCTGACCGTACTGGGCACGATTCCCGTCGTGCATACGGAAGCCATTCTGCGACGCTTGAAGCGCGAGGGTCGTGAATTCACCGAGGCCGACCTGCATCGCGTCGAATCGAAGCTGATCACCCGCTTTTCGCCGAAGTCGCCGATCAGCGAAGCTTACCGCAGCCTGCGGACGAACATCCAGTTCAGCGATATCGATCACCCCAAGCGGCTGCTGTTGATTACGTCTTCCGCCTCGAAGGAAGGCAAATCGACCTCCGCCGTGAATCTCGCCATTACGCTGGCGCAGATGGGCTCGAAGGTGCTGTTGATCGACAGCGATCTGCGGCGCCCGTCGCTGCACAATTTCTTTGGCCTCGACAAGACCTACGGCCTGTCCAATCTGCTCGTCGGCTCGCTTTCGTTCGACGACGTGATCAAGCACACGGAAGTGGACAAACTGGATCTGATCACCTCCGGGGATATTCCGCCCAATCCGGCGGAGATGGTCGCCTCCGAGAGCATGAAGAAGTTCCTCGCGGATGCGCGTGCGCGCTATCAGTACGTGGTGGTGGACAGTCCGCCGGTGATTGCCGTGACGGACGCCGCTGTGTTGGCCACGCGGGTGGACGGCACGATTTTGGTCGTCAGTTCCGCCTATACCAACAAGCGCGATATTCAGCGTGCGGTGAGTCTGATCCGCAACGTGCGCGCGGGCGTGATGGGCACGATCCTGAACAATCTGGACATCAAGAAGATTTACGGGTCGTACTATTACTACTTCCATTATTACCAGTACTACTATTACTACGGATCGGACCGTTCGAAGGCGCGGCAGAAGCGACAACCGAGTTCGGTCGATACCGAGCAGATGACCTGAGATCGGGCGTGTGAACCGCAACGAATCGGGATGCTGAGGTCGGTCGTCGTCCGACCTCTTCGTTTTGAGTCTTCCAAGCCGCTGTAGTCCAGCCTCGCCCATCCGTAATCTTCGACTCTGATTCGCGTCGCGTCATGCTCCGCCGGCTCCGTTCTGCAGAATTCCCCGCTCCGCATTTCCGCCTTTCCGAATTTGCCTCTGCGCCCATACCCCGATACCTTCGAGCTTCCGCACGGCGGCTTCCGCCTTCACTCTCCCGCGAAGCTCAACCTCGGCCTGCATGTGATCGGCAAGCGGCCGGACGGCTATCACGAACTCGAGACGTTGTATCAGGAAATTGACTGGTTCGACGACATGGAGTTCCATCCGTCCTCGGGCTGGAGTCTTGAGGTCGTGGGCAGCTCCGAGGTCTCAGCCGGACCCGGCAACCTCATCACTAAGGCGGCACAACTCCTCGCCGAAACCGCCGGGACGGTTCCGCGGGGTCGGGTGGTGCTGCACAAGTCGCTGCCCGTCGGTGGCGGCGTCGGCGGCGGTTCGTCGAACGGAGCGCTGGCCCTGATTGGCCTCTCCCGGCTTTGGGGGCTGGACTGGCCGGTCTCCCGGCTCCATCCGCTCGCCGCTCGATTGGGCTCCGACTGCGCGTTCTTCCTCTATGGCGGCCTGGCGATCGGTCGAGGGCGAGGCGAACTCCTCGAACTTCTCCCTGCTAATTGCGACGGTGCTTTCCTGCTGGCCGTGCCTAACCTTGGCATCCGCACTCCGTGGGTCTTTGAAAATGCTCAATTTCCCTTGACAGACAGTGCGAAAAGTGTTATTTTACAATCTCGTATCAATCCCATACTCGCCTCGGAGAACTGGCCAGCGTTTGTTTTTAACGACCTGGAAAATATAGTTTTAGAGTCGTTTCCCGAGATTGCTGCACTTCGGCAACGTATCGCCGCTGCCGGAGCGGAGGCCGTATTGCTCTCGGGCAGCGGGTCATGTGTGTTTGGTATTTTTCGCGATCAGACTCAGGCAAGGCATGCCGCGCTGCAGCTTGGGTCGTCCGTGACCGTGCGTGTCTGTCTGGCCGTGGCTCGTCCGCGGTCCTGACCATTCCCGTCCCCGGTCCCGGTGTCGCGAGCAGAAACATCTCACGGAAGGGACAGGAAAGCGCACGTGAACATCACCGAGGTGAATATCAACCTTCGGGATGAGGACAAGCTCAAGGCATTCGTGAACATCACGTTCGACGATGTCTTTGTGGTCCGCGGGCTGAAGGTGATTGAGGGCAAGAACGGCTTGTTCGTTTGCATGCCCAGCCGGAAGCTCGAAGACGGCACCTACAAGGACATTGCGCATCCGATTTCGAACGAGTTCCGCCAACACCTTGAGGAGACCATCCTCGAAGAGTACCGGCGAATCGCGGCCGCCACCGAAGCGATTCCCAATGCGCCGGGCCACGGCGGATTCGGTACCATCGGCGGCATCGTAGATTAAGGCGGAATCGTCGGCTGGCCCGACGGCACTCCGTTGGGGCGTAGCCAAGTTGGTAAGGCACCAGGTTTTGGTCCTGGCATCCGGAGGTTCGAGTCCTTCCGCCCCAGCCATGGCGTCACAATATGTGGACGTCGTGCGCGAGCACCGGACGTGGCGATTACATCGGTGAGTAACACCGCCGCGCGGATCGCGGCATTTCAAACAGGATGAATCAGGTTTCCAGCGCGCCGCTGAAGCTGTTTACAGGGACGTCCCATCGCGGGCTGGGCGAAGCCGTTGCGCGTCACCTGGGCCTGACTCTCGGTCAGGCCGCGGTCAACCGCTTTTCGGACGGTGAAATCGGAGTTCAGTTTGAAGAGAACATCCGCGGCTGCGACGTCTTCCTTCTTCAGCCGACGTGTCCGCCCGCGGATAATCTGATGGAACTCCTGATCATGATTGACGCGGCCAAACGCGCGTCGGCGCGTCGCGTCACGGCGGTGCTGCCCTATTATGGCTACGCCCGGCAGGATCGCAAGGATGCTCCGCGAGTCTCGATCACCGCGCGCCTCGTCGCGGACTTGCTCGAAGCGGCGGGCACGCAGCGGGTCCTCACGATGGACCTGCACGCCGCGCAGATCCAGGGGTTCTTTAACATTCCGTTCGACCACCTTTACGCGTCCCGTCTGTTCGTCGAGCTGCTGCTCAAGCACCCGATCGAGAATCTGACGATCGTCGCTCCGGACGTCGGCTCCACGCGACTGGCCCGGTTCTACGCGAACTACCTAAAGACCGATTTTGTCATCGTGGATAAGATGCGCACAGCTCCCAACAAGGCCGTCGCGCTCAATCTCATCGGCGATGTTGACGGCAAGAACTGCCTGATCGTTGACGACATCATCGACACCGGCGGCACGTTTGCCGCGACCGTGGCGATGCTGCGCGAGAAGGGCGGGCGCGAGATTCACGCGGCGGTCACGCACCCCGTGCTCTCCGGCAAAGCGGTCGAGCGCGTGGAAGCCAGCGACATCAAGTGCCTTTGGGTTTGCGATACTTTGCCGACGCCGAAGGAATTTCTATTCCGCAAGATCCGCAAGTTGTCCACGGCCAAACTGTGGGCCGAGGCGATCAAGCGTATTCATCTCGAAGAGTCGATCAGCCACCTCTTTCTCGATACCTTCGTGACGGATAAGACGGCGGTGTCCCTGATCGACGAGACTCCGGATCTGTTCTCGGGCGTTACGGCCGCCGCCCACTGACCGAGTCGCCGAGCCGCTTTCCCGATACTCGATCTCATCTTCACAACCGATAAACCACCATGTCTGAAGTTCGTTTGCGCGCCGAAGTGCGCGATCTCAAGAAGACCACGAATGCCAAACTTCGCCGCGCCGGCATTGTCCCCGGGGTGTACTACACTCGCACCGGCGAGACCCGGACATTGCAGTTCGAGGCGCGGAATCTGAACAACCTGATGCGGCAGGAGATCGGTCTGCTGCACGTCGAGCTGAACGGCGAGACGCTCCCGTGCATCGTGCGCGAAGTCCAGCGCCATCCAACTCGTCGCGACGTGGTGCACATTGACCTGATGGGCATCGTCGTCGGTCAGAAGTTGCGAGTCCACGTTACGGTTCATCCGACCGGCACGGCGCGTGGCATCAAAGAGGGCGGCACCCTTGAGCTCGTCCTGCGCGAACTCGAGATCGAGTGTGAACCTGCCGATCTCCCCACGCACATCGATATTGATGTGACAAATCTTAGCGTGAACGAGGGCGTCCGCATCGAGGATTTGCGGCTCCCGGGAGTGACCGTTCACGGTGACCAGCACGCCACGGTCGTCCACGTGATTCCGCCGCGCGTCGTGGCGGAAGCGGCCGCGACGGTCGCCGCGCCGACGGAATCCAAGGAGCCTGAAGTCATCCGCGAGAAGAAAGTGGAAGAGGCTCCGAAGAAGGACGACAAGAAGAAGTAGGCCTTGCCGCTCATCGCGGGTTTGGGCAACCCCGGTGCGGAGTACGACGGTACGCCGCATAACGTGGGATTTGAGGTCGTGGATCTCCTGGCGGCGCGTGCCGGCCTGCGCTGGAAGCGTTCGCGCGCCGGCGACGCCAACGAGGTGGTATTGCCGACCGCTCCGCGAGTCGTCCTGCTCAAGCCGTTGACCTATATGAACCGGTCGGGCGGCGCCGTGAGCGCGGTGTTGCGTTACTATCAGTTGACCGCGGCCGAACTGCTCGTCGTTTGCGACGACGTCAATCTTCCGGAATCTCACCTGCGCTTTCGCGAGCAGGGCGGAGCCGGCGGTCAGAAAGGCCTGCTCTCGATCATTCACACTCTCGGTACCGATCGCATTGCCCGGCTGCGGATTGGGGTCGGCGGCGGGGCACCGGGAGCTGATGTCGCCGCCCATGTCCTCTCCCGGTTCCGCGGGGAGTCGCGAAAACGGATGGACGAGACGGTCGAGCGCGCCGCTGCCGCCGTAGAATGTTTTCTCCATGACGGTCTGGCCGCGGCCATGAACCGTTTTAATACAAGCAAGTCTGACAATTCACCCCCTTCCGGCGCACCCGAGTCGCCGGACCAATAAGTCCACAGGGAGTCCCAGAAACAAGATGCATACGTACGAACTGGTGCTGGTGTTCGATCCGAACCTCGAGAATGAGCAGATTGAGACCGAGTTGCGTCGATTTCAGGAGATTATTGCGGCGGACGGCACAACCCGTCGTTGGGAGCGTTGGGGCAAGCGTCGCTTGACCTACGAAATCCGTGGTCGTCAATACGGCTATTATGCGCTCGCGATGTTCGATCTGAACACCGCCGCCGTGGCGGAGCTTGATCGCCTGGTGCGCATCAGCCCCACGGTCATCCGTCATTTGATTACTCTGTTGCCCGCTGCTCGTGCGCCGGAAATCGACGCGGAGGCGGTTCGCACGCTGGGCGCTACCGCTCCGGCTTCGATTCCGGACGGCGAGGTCGCGCCGACCGGCGAGGCCGCGATTGTCGAAGAACTCCCGGTGGACGATATCGTTCCGGAGCCGACTCCGGAAGTCGAAACAGAGTAGACAGCTCCCGGCTGCCGGCCGCATTCGAGGCACCTTTCCGAACCTACCAGAACCTCATAAGCGATTGACCCGGATAAGCAATGGGAGAGAACCATGGCTGACTTGCGCATGCCGGACATTAACAGCGTGATCATTGTCGGAAACCTGATCAAGGATCCCAGTTTTCGGACGACGACGAGCGGCGTGCCGGTGGCGAACTTTACGATTGCCAGCAATCGGAAGTTCAAAGACAACAGTGGGCAGATCAAAGAGGATGTGTGTTTCATCGGCGTCGTCGCGTGGTACAAGTTGGCGGAAAGCTGCTATGAGAATCTGCGGAAGGGGAGTGCAGTCCTCGTCGAAGGGGAATTGCAGAGCCGCAGTTGGAAGACGGAAGACGGGTTTAATCGTAACACGATTGAGATCAAGGCGCGTCGGATTCAGTTCCTGAATCGCCGCGAGGCGCATCATGATGACATCGAGTTCTACGAGAATCATCATGAAGGAACGGAGCACGTTGATGCCTCCGAACTCCCGCCGCCGGATCACGAACCGGAGCCGGCCCGCGCGGAGGGCGACTTCGGCTTCGGTTACAAGGGCATTAAGATCTGACCCGTCGCGGCGGATCGGTATCCTCCGCCGAGGCACCCGTCTTCGGGCGCCCGGAATCGGAGCGTCGGGTCCTTCCCCGGATTCCGGGGAAGTTGGATGGGTCGGTTTGTCTGACTGAATCCCTGTCGTCGCCGTCCGCGCTTCACGTTTGCATTTTTCAACATCAACATAGTCTGGAAAAGGAACGATGCAGGTTATCTTACGTAAAGAGTATCAGTCGCTTGGAAATGTAGGCGATGTGGTCAGTGTCAAACCCGGTTACGCGCGCAATTACTTGATCCCGCGCGGCATCGCGTTCGCGGCGACCACGGCCAGCCTCTCCAAGCTTGATCATGAAAAGAAGATGCTGCAGCTCGCGGATATGAAGGAGCGCCGCAAGGCCGGCGACTTGCGCGCGAAGCTGGACGGCCTGCGCCTGTTGAAAGGCGTGCAGACCGGTGAAGAAGATCGCATGTTCGGTTCGGTCACGTCATCCGATATCGCCGAACTGATCAAGGAACGCGGTATAGAGATCGATCGCCGCAAGATTCAGCTCGAAGAACCGATCAAGCACTTGGGTGAATTCGACATTCCGATCAAGCTGCATCGCGAAGTTGTAGTGACGATTAAGCTCGACGTCGTGAAGAGCTGATCGCGCTTTCGCGCGAGGCGAGTAAGTATGAACGAGGCGGCCATCACGGTCGCCTCGTCTTTGCTCTCGGGATCACCCCCTGCTTCAGCGGGGGGGCCGGGGGGGGTCTCGGAGTTTCCGCGCGCCGGAATCGGAGTGTCGCCCCCCCCAAATTCCGATTTGGGGGGGCAGGGGGGGTCTCGGAGTTTCCGCCGAGCCGTGCGTCACCACACGGCCGGAATAGGAGAGTCACCCCGAGTGAAGCGTCGGCCCTCCCCCCACATCGAACGGTGCCGGGGGGTCGCGCCTTCGCGCACCAGCCGTCTCCGTCCACGGAGACCACTCTGCCCATAGGGAACTCAGATGGGGCCGGACCGATCCACTGGCCCCAGAGACAACTACTTGCCCATAAAATCAATCAATTACGCAAATATTAAAAATAAAGCTTGATATCTAAGAGAATTTTTCTTATATTGTACACATGAAACATGAACTGCGCATAATAGGAGGAGGTCGGTCGGCAAGAGCTATCCAAACCGGCAGAAACCCACCACGAGAAATCCCGGCTAACTTCAGCCGGGATTTGTAGTAAGGTAGTTCGTTCGGTCAAAAAATATTTCCGCCATGCCTGCCATATCTAAGTAGATCATCGTCGCCTATCCGAGAATCTTGGTGTACTTCCTCAAAAACCTGCCGACCATCCACAAGACGAGCGATATCGCCAGGACCGTACTCCACATCGTGCTAAACCCCGTCCAGTTGCCGGCAAATCCGCTTCGCAGCATCTCCAACGCGAAGAACGAAGCCCCCAATGCCGCCAGTCCGTACACCTCTCCGCGAAACGCCGCCCGAAAACTGAACCGATACTGCGGTCGTCGCCAACGAGCAAGCCGCGGCACCATGAACGACGTCTGCTCCCCCCACTTCACATACACCTCGCCGAACTTATCCGTGAGATATCGCTCCTCGGCCGCGGCGATCCGCTCGTAGTACATCCAATAAGCAAACACCGCGAACAGGATGAAAAAAACGGACTGCGTGAACATCACGAGTCCGGTAAACATCACCACGTTGCCAAGATAGAGCGGATGCCGGCACACGGAGTACAAGCCGCTCGTATTCAGATGGTCCGCGATCTGCTCTCGCGTATTTCGTCCGGAGGTTCCGGGTTGCGCGTAGCCAATCGCGATCGCGCGGATCACGACCCCGCTCAGCGCGATCAGCAAGCACGACATCTGATACACCGTGTCCGCGGTTCCCTGCAACCGGCCCAGCTTCTGCTGAGACCACATGGCCGCCGCCGCCGGCGGCAGCAACAACAGCGGCAAGTAGCTTCGCCAGCGAAACAACCAACGACCACGCCGCTCAAACTCCCGCGACAGCGGAGTGCTCACACTCATGCGTGAGCGGCTTCGAGCTTCCGCCGGATCAACTCCGGCAACTGCGACGCCGTAACCCGAATTTGCTCGAGCGAATCGCGGTCGCGCAGCGTCACGGTCTGATCTTCCTTCGTCTGATAATCCACGGTGATCCCCCACGGCGTGCCAATCTCGTCCATCCGGCGATAGCGGCGTCCGATCGAGCCCTGCTGGTCTGTGAACACCGTGCATGTTCTACGCAAATCGCTGGCGATATTCTCCGCGATCTCCGCCAATCCATCCTTCTTCACCAGCGAAAACACGCCGACCTTAATCGGTGCAATCGCCGGCGACAGATGCAGCACCGTCCGCGCCTCGCCCTCTTGCACATCTTCTTCATACGCATCGAGCAGCGTGACGAGCAGCGTGCGGTTCAATCCCGCCGAGGTCTCCACGATGTACGGCACATAGCGCTCTTTGGACTCTTCCTCGAAATAGTTCAAGTCCTTTCCCGAAAACTCGGCATGCCGCTTCAAGTCGAAGTCCGTACGATTGTGGATACCTTCCAGTTCTTGCCAGCCGAACGGAAACTCATATTCGATATCGTATGCGTCAGCCGCATAATGCGCCAGCTCCTCTTTCGTGTGCTGATGCAGCCGCAGCTTTTCCTTGCGAATTCCGAGTTTCAGATAGTAGTTGAAGCGCTCGTCGCGCCAGCTCTGCAGCCACTTCGAGTCGTCGCCCGGCTTCACGAAGAACTGCATCTCCATCTGCTCGAATTCGCGCGTGCGGAAAATGAAATTCCCCGGCGTGATCTCATTGCGGAACGCCTTTCCGATCTGCGCGATCCCGAACGGAATCTTCACGCGCGCGGTGTTCGTCACGTTCATATAGTTGACGTAGATGCCCTGCGCCGTCTCCGGTCGCAAGTACACCTGCGCCGAGGTCTCTTCCACGGGGCCCAGCCACGTGCGCAGCATCAGATTGAACAATCGCGGCTCCGTCAGCGTGCCTTTCGTTCCGCAGGACGGGCAGAGCGCCTCGCTCCAGCGCAGCTGCTTCAGGTGTTCGATATCCCCCTCGCCGCCCTCCGGAATATCCCCGCCGTCCATCAGCGCCGCCAGCTTCCGCTTCACCCGCCAGTTCTTCACCAGATCCTGTGCCTTGAACCGTGCCTTGCACTGCTTGCAATCGACCAGCGGATCGACAAATCCGGCAACGTGTCCTGATGCTTCCCACACCCGCGGGTGCATCAGAATCGCAGCGTCGATGCCGACGATGTTGTCGTGCAACTGCGTCATCTCGCGCCACCAGAACGCGGCGATATTGTTTTTCAGCGCAATCCCGTACGGGCCATAATCCCAGGTTGAGGACAAGCCGCCATAGATTTCCGAGGACTGAAAGACAAAGCCGCGCCGCTTGCAGAGGCTGACGACCTTATCCATGAGATTCTGTTGTGCCATGCTTTCGGTTACAATCTGAGGGGAGGAGCGATCCGGTAGGCGGCGTTCGCCGCCGCTACCAGTTAAGCGCGTCGAGCGACCGCAAGTGACCCTTCACCGGCAGGTGCGCCTCGACATACTGTGCGAGAAAGTGATTTAGTTCGGCTGTAACACGCGAATTGACGGTGATCCTCGCCGCGAACTCGGCGGAGGCCTCCGGTAAACGCGCCAGTAGCGCGAAGGCTTCGGGCGACAACTCGCCGTCACGATTCGCGCGCGGATCGACGGTCGGATGCAGGAACGCGCCGTCCTGGATTCGGTAGCGCAGGCCGCCGGAAAACGGCGGAATTAGCGTGCGACCAGATTCGCCGCAGGTCGCGAGCTGCAATTGAAACCCGAGCACACGATGCAATTCGAGTTCGAATCTCCAGAGCAGCGGCAGGGGATTCGCGGGGCGAATGTCCAGCGCCGCCAGTACGGATGCGGCCGCGTCGTACAGCGCGGGCAATGCGTCATTCTCGCGCGTCGATCTGGTCAGCAGCTCGATCACCGAGCTTGCCACGGCGAGCAATGTGAAATCTGTACGCAGTCCGAGCCGCGGGCGATCGATGGACCATTCCTTGACGAGCTGCAACTCGCGCGTGCTTTTCACGTAGGCGACGAATTGAGCCTCGGTGAAGACCTCCAGCCCCGCGTTCGACCCGGTCTTCTTCTTTGCCCGGGCGCCCTTGACCATCAGACCGAGTTTTCCGTATTCGCGCGTGAAGACGGTCAAGATGACCGAGGTTTCACCGTGCGGAATATTCCGCAGCACGATTCCGGTTGTGCGGAGCAGCGTCGGCATAACCTGTTAGCGCGCGGCCGCCGCGCTGACGACATCGCTCAGGCGCACCCACTCCTGCGGTGTCAGCGTTTCCGGCCGGCGCGTGAAGTCGAGTTCGCACTTCTGCCAGTGCGGATGCACCCCGGCCAGTTCCGACAGCGTACTCTTGAGCATCTTCCGCCGCTGATGAAAGCACCACCGCACGATCCGCTCCAGTAGTGGCATGTCGTACGGCAGCGCGGGCGGAATTCGCAGGAAATCGAGGCGGATCACGCCGCCGTCCACCTGCGGTTCCGGTCGAAAGGCGCTGGCCGGCACGGTCAGCACGGGATAGCAATTCGCCTCAAGCTGCGCGAACACCGACAGCTTTCCCCAGGCCTTGGTCCCGGGGCGCGCCGTCACGCGGTCCGCGACTTCCCGCTGCATCATAAGCACGGCGCAGTCGATCCACGGCAGCGACGGATCGGTGCGCGCCCTGCGGACATGCACCATCAACTTGTACAACACCTCGGCCGCGAGATGATACGGCAGATTGCCCACGACCTTGTTTTGATCACCGGACTTGAGCACCGCCGCAAAGTCGGTGTCCAGAAAATCTTCGTGACGCAGTTCGAAGTTCGCGTGACTGGCGAATTGTGCCGCCAGCGGAGCGATCAACCGGTTATCGATCTCGACCGCGACCACCTGGCACGGTTTGCGGACCAGCTCGTGGGAAAGTACTCCGCGCCCCGGTCCGATTTCCAGTACAGTATCACCGCTCGCAAGATTCAGCGCATCGACAATCTGCGCCGCGTACCCGGTCTCGACCAGAAAGCACTGGCCGAGGCTTTTCTTGGCGGGTGCTGCTCGCGCCGCCGCCTGCGGCGGCTTTCGCCTGTCCCTCGCGCGTCCGTGAATCAAAACAGATAATCGACTTGAATGCGGAACGCGAGTGAACTCTTCACCACATTATCCGCGGCGTAATTATGCCCCGGCACCGGCGCCGGCGGATATTCGTTGCTGTCGCGCGCCTGCACCCAGGTGTGTGGCCAGCCGGTGTCGCCGGTGAGTTTGAAGCGGAACGACATTGCGTCGGAAACTCGGCTCGAAATTGCCAGCCACCAGCGTGCGGACTTGCCGTCCAGCACGGTGAAATCGGTGTCCTCGAAATTCCAGAAGAAGCCGTCGTACATGATCCAGGCGGCGCGCGCGCGGAGATTGCTCGAGAAATTGTGCGTAACCTGCGCGCCCATCGCTTCGGCGGGCGAAGCCGCCTGCGCATCGATCGGCGACTGGCCGGTCGGATCGACCTCGCCGACGAGTCGCGGACGCGGCGTAAAGCGCGTGTAGCCGTTGGTGTACAGCAACTGCAAATTGTCGAAGCGGGACAGTCGGTATTCGAGCGTCAGGCGGCTCTCATAAGTCTGGAATCCCGTCTCCCGCGCGGGCTCGAAGTTCCAGCGACCTTGCAGCTTCTGGCGCACGCGCAGGACAATCGGCCAGACCGGGCGATAGGCGATCTTTGCCACCCATCGGTAATAGTCCGCCTGGTCGGCGACGCGCGTCCAGTTGTCCATCTCCGCATCGACCACCAGCGGCCGCGCCACCTGATAGCGGCTCTCCAGAAAGACCCCGCGCTCCGCTTGCGGCACGGCGGAATTACGTTGCAGCTGCGCGAAGACCGGATTCGACAGGTAGAACTCATCCTCGTAAGTCGTGCCCTTGTAGCGGGAGTAGTTGGCGAATCCGCGCGAGTACGGATTGTCGTATCCGATATCGTAATCGCGATAGAGCGCGAGCACGCTCAGTGAATTCCACTGCGCGTGCAACAGCGTGACGAGTGCATGCGGGTCATCGCCGGCGGCAAACGCAGCACCCGTGTGCTCGAGTTCGGCGTACTCGAATTGCCAGGTATAGTTCTTGATGACGGACATTACGTCCAGCCCGAACACGCGGCGTACGGAGCGCGAATTCAACCACAGCGCGGAGCCGTTCGTGGATCGAAAACCGTTCGTGACTTCGGGATTGACCTCGTTATCGACGATCTCATCGCGCTCTTGCGGATCGATCACCGGATACACCTCGACGACGGTATCAATGCCCATATCGGTGACGGCATTGAAGAAATAGCCCTGACCGAATTCCGGTTTCAACGGCCGATCATACATGAACTGCGTCGCGATCAGGCCCAGCGATGTGCCGGGCCACGGCCGAACGGCCAACTCACCCCCGACGGCGACTTCGCGGACGGAGTTGATCATGGACTGCGTTCCTTCGAACGCCGGAATCGTGACCGTATCTCCGTTTTCAAGTTTGTACCGCATCGGGTACGCATCTTCATCCGTTCGCGGATTCAGCGAGATCAACCGGTTCAGGGAGCCGTCGGGATTGAGAATCGCGTCTTTGCGCCGGTTTGAGGCGAAGCCGACGGCTTTGAGCTTGCCCAGGGTGGACTCGAACGCAATGCCATGCAAGGTAAACTCGCGCGCGCGCGACAGATCGGGTGCGACGCCGGTAATGCGTTTGTCGAAACCGAATCCCGAATAGCGCGGCGAGAAGTAATCGCCGCTCTCCATCGACACGCCCTGGCCGAAGGAGACTTGATAGTCACCTGCGTAAATGCGATCGAGGCGGAGCGGACCGAGCTTGCGTTTCTCCGTTCCGACAAACCACTTGGCCTCGGGAACACGGAAGCCTTCCTCGCTCGCGTAATGCGTGCGTTCGCCCAGGCCGCGATGCCAGAGCATGCCGCCCTTGAATTGATGATTATAGTTGAGGCGGAGCTTATGGCTCACATCCGGCTTGGGATCGACGAGCTCCGCCGGATCGATCGCCAACTCTTCGTCGGCGAAGTACGGCGTGTTATAGGCGCGAAACGTATAGTTGCCGTGGAGCCTGCGTTGCAGCCGCGTCTCCTCATAACCGATGTAGTTGCGTGCATTGCGATAGCCCCAATCCGAGAGACCGGGCACGGCACGCAGGTCGCGGCTTCCGCGAATCGCTCCCTGTCGCTGGACCTGATTGTAGATCGCCACGGCATCCGCGGGCGAGACATTCTGCAAATCCATCAATTCATCGAGCGTCGCCTCATTCACATTCATGGGTTCCAGCAGCCGATCGATCCACTCATCGACCAGACCCACGTTGGTGCCCTCTTCGGTCCCGAGATTCTCGATGCGATAATAGGCATCCTCGATCCGCTGGCCGCGATCCTCACCCGGTCGCGGCGGATTTACGCGCACCCGCTCCTTGAGTTCCTTGAGCGTGGCCGGATCGATCGTGGACAGCTCTTCGACCTCGAAGATCGACTTGAACGGCCCCTCATAGAGCAGCCGTTGCCAGATTTGATCGACCTGCTCCGCGCTCAACGGCAGCGACTGAAGCTGCTGGAGTGTAGCCGCGTTCAGATCGAGCTGCTCGGCCGCGAGGCCCCTGGCGGCGAACGCGATCAGCAGCGCGGCGGTTAGGCAAAAGAGTCTCATTCGCCGCGCCACAGCTCGAAGACGGACTTGTCCAGGTCGAAGCCGATCCCGATCAAGTGCGACGGCGCGAGCACGGGATGGTAGATGAACGCATAGTCAACAACCAGTTCGCGCCAATGCAGTCCGAAGCCGCCGGTGAACGAATTAGGATTCGTGATGATTCCGAAGCGCAGGTCGAACGGTTTGGCGACCGCCGCTTGAATGCCGCCCTTGAATTGCGCCTCGCCGGAGAGAATTCGTTCCAGATCGAACGTGGTACGCACGCCGTAATAGGGTGTGTAGGCCAGACCGCCGCTGAAGATGCGCGGCAGTTGGCGTTTGAGGCCTGTGCCCAGCTCGGGATTGTTGATATTCTTCATCGAACCCGCGAGCCGGAACCGATCCCAGAGTTGCGCGGTCGCGCCGACATCCAGTCCGAGCGTTGCCGCGCTACCCAGCTCTTCCGACCCGCTCGTGCCGGAAACGGATTCCCCGAGATTGTAGCCGATGATTTTGGCGGTGTAGCCGAACGCGAGCGAGGAGTGGATGTCCTCTTGCAGCAGCAGTCCGTGCGACACGCTGATCTCATTTTCTGCTGCGAGGGTGTAGCCGCCGTCGCGCGTCCCCAACGTTTGGAAGACGATGGCAATGCCACCGGCCTTCCCGGGGAGTTGGGTGGATCCCGCGGCGGACATGTGGGAAAGAAAACTCAGCCCCCAGATGTTCTGATAGGCAAACCGGCCTTGCGTTCCTTTGGAGTAGGCCAGCCCGGCGGGATTCCAGAACGGCGCCTCGGCGCCGGAAGCCGCCGCGGTGTAGGCTCCGCCAACGGCCTGCGCTGCGGGGACGGGCGGATTGGGATTCGAGACCAACTGTGCTTCAGCGGCGAACGAAAAAACGCAGAGCGAAGCGCCAAAGGAAAGTAGTTTTAGCATGAATTTCACAGCTTGGTCCCCACGACGACGGGTTTGACTTCAGATTTCGAGTCGCCGTTGCGCACAGACTCCAAATGCAGGATGTAAGTGCCAAGCGGAACCAGTTCGCGCAAATCGTTACGGCCGTTCCACACGACAGTATTCGGTCCGCCGGCGCCTTTATCGACAAGCGTGGTCACGAGATGTCCGCGCAGGTCGAAAATACGCAGCCGCACGGAACCACTTGCCGGAGCGTTATAGAAGATCGACAGTGACTGACCGATGTCGGGGGCGAACGGTCGATTCCTGCCGAACGGCTCATTGGCGATTTCCAATTTCAGCGCTTCGCTCGGCAGGATGTCCGGCAGATCGGTCGTAAAATCTTGCGCGTAGCCCGCGAGCATTTGAAAATCGCCGTTGTATGTCGAACTCGGTCCGGCGATGGAGCACGTGACACCGGGCAGGTCGCGCAGCTTGTACCATCGTCCATTCAACCTGACGCTGTCGAGCAGCATTGAATCCCAGATGCGGATGACGATATTTCCCGTGCCGTCGTCGAAGTACATATTCGTGCCGCCGCCGACATTCTCATCCACCCGATAGACCGTCCCGCTGACTTCTACCCAGGTCCCAGCGCCATAGTATCCCTCGTGCGAAGTGCGGACGATTTGCGCCTGTCGGCGGTAGTCTCCGGTCCGGACTTCGATGGGTGCGGGCAGCGGAACATTTTCCGCCAGCACGCGTACATCAGACGTGCCGTTGAACGAACCGAGCTGAATGGTGCCGCCGAATTGATTGACGATTCCGGTGATTTCGATAAAGTTGCCGCGGCGGATACCGGGAAAGGTCGCCGCCGCTCCGGTTTGCGACAGGCTGAAGCCATAGCCGCTGTTGTCCTGCATGTAAGCGGAGATGCGGCGCGAACCCGAGGTGGTGGTGACGTCCTGCATGAAATTTACGACACCGCGCAGCGTGACGATCACGCCGTCATAGACGTCGAAGCTGTCATAGAGGACGGAGATCGGCGTGAACGGTGTCTCTTCATAGCCGCCGAAGAAGACGACACCGTTTTGCAGGATATTGTCCGACGCATCATAGACGATGCCGATTTCCAAACGGTAGCCATGGTCCGGGATCAGCGGCTGCGCGAGGTCGAGATGCAAGGTCTTTCCGGTGGAGAAGACATATCCGCCGCTGACGGCAATTTCGGGATGCTCGGGATCGCTCTGGTCGATGACTTGGTAGTTGGTTGGGTCGTTGAGACCGAGGCCGGAGATCCGCTCGTTGAACTCGATGTTCACGCCATAATCCGAGACGGCGGTTGCTCCCGTGACTTCGGGCGGGCGATGATCGATATAATCGAGGTCGGCATCGAATCGCGGCGCGATGATATGACCGAGAAACGACGCCGGCGGGATGAAGGAGACATTGCCGCGAATAAAGCGGAAGCTGTCGCCCTCAATTGGTGTGTACTCGAAACCGTAGTCGTTAATGATGGTGCACGATCCCTCGGGTCCGGAGACATCGAATTGCTGGAAGGTCGAGTAGTCATCGGTATTCGTGACCACGCACACGCCGATTTCAACGAGCACGCCTTCGTACGCTTCGCCCGAGTCCGGCGAGCTTGAGTTGGGCGGCGACAATTGAGCCGGTCGCACTCGCAACGGCGGAATCTCCTGGCCCGTTCCCAGTACGGTGACCTGTCCGCCGCTGGTGAACTCGGTCAGCGATCCGCTGTAATCCACGATTTGTCCGGTAATGGTCACGCTGTCCCAGAGTGCCGGAGTCAGATTGGCTCCATAGACGAGCACACCGGACCAGCGACCGGAATCGGGCAGCATGCTCAGTGGATCGCTGATGAAGAAATCGCTGGCGTTGCTGCCATAGTTTGTGCCGGTGACGATGCCGGTGACCGTAACGGTCTGGCCATCATACGGTGTTATGCCTCCGGTTGGGTCGCCGGTGTACTGCAAATCGAAGATCGTGAGCGAGGCGCCGCGAACGCGGTAAGAATACGTAATGTCCGGCGCGCCGGCGGGGCTGTAAGACTCTCCGGCATCGTTATCTGTCGCGTGCACGAAATACTGGCAGACGGCGCGCGCAGGTCCGGCGGGAATGACGCCCGAGTAAACATGATCTCCGGCCAACCTGTCGGCGCGTGTGCCGTCATCGGTGAGTTCGACATCCAGAAATTCACCGGCGCCGAACCGATAGTGCAGATGCGCATCGGCGACGAATCCGTCGTCCGTGATCAGCGCGGTGACCGTATCCGATTGCAGTTCGGTGGGATCGCTGGGGGTGTTTACCACGTTCAAGATGATCGGTGGGCGATTACCGAAAAATCCGAGGTCCGCATCGCTGCGCGGATTGACCGCGAACTGGTTAGCATAACTTACGATACCGCGTAGAAATCGCAGCGTGTCGCCGACGATGGGGAAGTAAGTGGAATACCAGCCGCGAGCAATAGTGGCGTTGCCGGTTCCGTCCGTGACGACAAAGGTGGAATCGCTGTTGGCGCTGACGACGACGGCATCGGTGAGTTCGATCAAGACGCCCTCGGTTGATTCCGCGACATCCGCGCAGGCGACGCCGATCGACGGCACGGCCGCTTGAGCCGGAACCAGTGCGAAGGATCCGACTACAATATTGCGCAGGCGAGTTTGTCCGCTGGATTCCTGAACTTCGGCGGTGAAGCTCACGGAATCTCCGATTTCAACTTGCCGGTCCTGATTGTCATTCACGAGCACACCGGACCATAGTCCACCGCCGCGATCGGAAACAAAATAGCGAATGGGCTGGCCGGTAAAGTCCACGCCGGTGACGATGCCCCCGGTACCGACCTGTTGTCCGGCGTACGGGGAGTTACCTGCAGGGTCCGTGGTGAACTGGATGTCGTGAACAGTGACGGCCTGTGTGACGAGCGAGCAGGCGCAAATCGCGAGCGCGACTGGCAAGATCAGAAATCGGGGCATGATACAGTGGCTTAGACGGAGCGGGACGGAGGCTGGCTACGAGCGGATCACAATGACCGAGGTAACGCAAAAGATAGCCATTTTCGCCACGAATAACAAGCACTCGTCGCGGTTCATCCGTTCAAATCACCTCTGTTGATGGAGGGTGTTGGTAACAAATTCTCTCGTTGCAAATCTGCGCAGAGAGTGCTAAGTTATTCACAATGAATAGTGCTCCGGTCAGGGACTTCACGATGCCGCTGGTGATCCGCTTGCTGCCCCTCTTGCTGCTCGCATCGCCATGCGTCGCGGAAGAGCTTGAACTGACAGCGGATTCAACGCAGTTCGCGGCGTATTGGTCGCTGCTGGAGTCTGGTCAGGCCGACAGCGCGCACGAGTATCTGCTTGGCCTGGGCGACGTCGGCTCCCCGCGACTGGCGGGGATGGCCAATTTCCTGCTGGCGCACGTGGCTTATGACGAGGAGAATTATGCCTCGGTCCCCGTCCTCCTCGACCTCGGAGTTCCGGCGGAGCTATCGGACCATGCATGGGCGCTACGGGCGCGAGCTCTGACGGAGGCCGGGCAGCCGTCGCTGGCGGCGAGCTATTGGCGACAGGTCCTGGGATGGCGCGGCAGCGTTTTGACCGTCGAAGCGGCGGCTTCATTAGGGGAATATTACCGCTCGGTCGGTCAGCCGGATTCGGCGCTGGCAGTTATCCACATTGGCGAGCCGCGGGCGTCGGCGGATGAACGTCGAGCACTCATGATGGAAGAGGCAGGGATTCTGTCCGCGTTGGGTCGCCACGGTGAGGCTGTGGATCGTTATTGGGAAGTTTACTCCTCCGCGCCGCGATCCGCCGAAGGTCGTGAGGCCCTCGCCGCGATCCGTTCCTATGCAGAGACACACGGAGTCGGGCCGCGCCCGCAGCATGCGGACGAGTTAGCTCGGGAGTTGGGCTCGCTGGAGGGACTCGGCGCGTTTGAAACGGGGCTGAACCGGATTCGCGAGGCCTCGCCGCCCGGCGTCCCCGTGGACCGCGAGTTGCTGGACTTCTATCGAGCTTTGTTCACGGCGGGTCTGAAGCGTCATCGCGACGCGCTCCCGCTCTTGACGGATTTTGTCGCGCAGTACCCGCGCAGCGAGTTCCGTCCGCGCGCCTTAGTGCGGCTGGGTCGCTCGGCGTACTTGATTGACCGGGATTCGCTGGCGATCGCCGCGCTGGAGTCGCTCGCCGTCTGCGGTGACGACTCGGCGGCGATTTGCGCGGGGATGAAATACCTTAGCGAGCTGCACATGGATCGCGGCCGTCCGGGGCCGGCCATCCGCGCTTGTGAAAGGTGGCTGGAATTTGCATCTCGACCGGCTGAGCGTGCCGACGCGCTGTGGAAGCTCGGCTGGGCCTGCTGGGAGCACGGCGAGTTCGAGCGCGCGGCGGAAGTCTGGGGAGGACTGTCGGAGGCCGACGACGACTCCGAGTATGGACCGGCGAGTCTCTATTGGCAAGCGCGGGCCTGCACGAAGTCCGGGCGAGTCGCCGCTGCCAACGCGCTCCTGCATGTGCTCGCCGCGCGCTACCCGTATTCATACTATTCGGTGATCCTGTCCCCGGCGGCTCTTCCCGTGGACCTTGCGGAACAGCCGTTGATCGCGCCGACGATGCAGATGATGTGGGACAGCGACCGGCCGCACAGTCGAGCATTCGCCTTGCTGGCGGCCATGCGCTTGATTGACGCGGCGCTCGAAGAATGGCCAGCGGCGGCGGCCGAGGGGGACACGTCGGACGGTTGGTTCTGGTGGAAGGCTCAGCTCTATCTCTGGCAGGGCGACAAAATGACGGCGTGGCGGATCACGCGGGCGGAATTGGGAGCGTATATTCGCAGCGCGGGCTGGCGGCCGCCGCAGTTCTACCGGGTCGTGTATCCGCTCGATTTCGATCCGACGGTGCTGGAACTCAGCCGCGCGCACAAGGTCGATCCGTACTTCAGCTTCGGCTTGATCTGCCAGGAGAGTCACTTTGCGGAGCAGATCGTGTCTTCTGCCGGAGCCATCGGTCTCATGCAATTGATGCCGGCCACCGCTCGCACGCAGGCCAGAAAGCTGGGAATTCCGTTTGCAACGGACAAGTTGTACCAGGGCGAGTACAATCTTCAACTTGGGATCGCGCACGTGGCGGAGTTGTGGCAGGAGTTCTCCGGCGATAGCCTGCTCGTGCTGGCGGCTTACAATGCCGGGAAGTCCGCCGCACAGATGTGGTACGAGGAGTTCGGTGATCGAGATCGCGACGTCTTTGTGGAGAAGATTCCGTATCGCGAGACCCGGATGTTTGTGAAACGAATTGTCGAGCACATTGCGGCCTATCGCCGGTTGTATCCCGATCTTGAGCGTCAAGCCCGGGGCGGCGAGCGCGCCGAGTCACCACGGCCCTGACCGATGGCATTTACCAAAGCCGAACTTACGAAATTGACGCATTTGGTTCGCTGCGCGGGTTGAGCCTCGAAGATGGATCCGGCGGTGCTGGATCTCATGCTTGCGGGTCTGCCGCGCGTGACGGACGCGAATGTTCTGCTCGGGTTTTCTCACAAAGATGACGCCGCTGTCTATCGTTTGCCCTCCGGTGAACAGATAGTGCAGACGGTGGACTTCTTCACGCCGGTGGTGGACGATCCCTTCGATTATGGCCAGATTGCCGCGGCGAATTCGCTCAGTGATATCTACGCGATGAATGCGCGGCCGCTGTTCGCGCTGAATATTGCCTGTTTTCCGAAATCGCAGCCGCCGGAACTCTGGCGCGAGGTCTTGCGCGGCGGCGCGGCGAAGGCGGCCGAGGCGGGAATCGCGATCGTAGGCGGACACACGGTGGATGATACCGAACCGAAGTACGGGCTGGTGGTGACCGGCATCGTGGAACCCGGACGCGTGTGGGCGAATGAAGGTGCGCGGGCCGGGGACACGTTGATCCTCACGAAGCGCATCGGCACGGGCCTGCTGACAACGCTACTGAAGGATGGTGCCGTCACGGAGGCGCAGCTCGCGGATGCCGTGGCCTCCATGAAAGAACTGAATCGCGTCGCGGCGGCGGTGCTCGCGCGATTCGATGTGCATGCGTGCACCGACATCACCGGATTTGGCTTGCTCGGTCACGCGGGGGAACTCTGTGCGGCATCGGGCGTTGGAATGCGGTTCCGGGCGTCGCAAGTTCCGCTGTTTCCGCTCGCACGGACCCTCGCGGTGAGCAGGAAATTTCCGGGCGGAACCAAGGTGAACCGGCTTTACCTCGGTGATCGCGTCACGGCGGCAGCGGACGTGGACGAGGGACTGCTCTGGCTGCTGTTCGATGCGCAGACCTCGGGCGGACTGCTCGCGTCGCTCTCGCCCGCTCAGGCGGAGGCAGCGCTGGCCGCGTTGCAGGAAGCGGGAGTCGAGGCGGCGGCGATTGTCGGCGAGGTCACGGAAAGCGCCGGGATTCTCGTCGAAGCATAGCGGGCTGAATCCACCTGTAACGGATCTCACTACCCTGAATCTAAGAGGCAAACATGAGTGAAGAACTGCTGGCGAAGATCGAGTTCGAGTTATCGCAGCTGCAGCGAAAGCTCGATGATGCTACCGCGAAGATCGACGCGTCGGTAGCGAAACTCGATACCAAACTGAAAGCGAAGCCGGAGAAACGCGGAACGGATCGCATTTTCTGGGGCATTTTCCTCGTTTTGCTCGGCGGACTCTGGCTGGCAAACTCGGCAGGTTGGCTCAACTTCTCCGTGAGCTGGTGGCCGATCATTGTGATTGCATTCGGAATCTACTTGATGTTGGGCGGCCGGTGAAACCGCTTGCACTGGCCGTGGTCGGGGCCACGGGGTTAGTCGGGCGGACGACGCTGGACGTTTTGCGCGAGTGGCAGCTTCCGGTGGCATCGTTGCGGCTGTTTGCTTCCGGGGCCTCCAGCGGCAAGTCGCTGAGTTGGTGCGAACGCGGACTCGCGCTGGAAGAACTGCGCGAAGTTCCGGACGGGCTTGATGCGGCGATCTTCTGCACGAATCGCGAGATTAGTCGCGCATGGATTCCGCGGTTTCGCGAGCGCCGCGTGCCGTGCATCGATCACTCCTCGGAGTATCGCATGGATCCGGACGTCCCGCTGGTGATTCCGGAGATCAATTCATACGCGCTGCGGGGCCATCGCAATCTCATCTCGAATCCGAATTGCAGCGCGAGCGTCGTGCTGCTGCCGCTGGCTGCATTGGACCGCGCGGTTGGACTGAAGCGCGTGATTGTGTCCACGTATCAATCCGTCTCCGGAACGGGGCAGGATGCCATGGCGGAGCTGGCCGCCGAACTCATGGACCATGCGATTCAGCCAAGGGTCTATCCGCGTCAGATCGCGCACAACGTGTTTCCGCAGGTCGGGCCGTTTGGCGACGACGGAAATTGCGAAGAAGAGCGGAAAGTGATAGAAGAGATTCGCAAGATCCTGGAGCGGCCGGGTCTGGAGGTCATGGCGACGACGGTGCGCGTGCCGGTGCGCGTCGGGCACTCGGCTTCGGTTGCCGTGGAACTGACTCATCCGGCGAATCGTGCGGACATCGAGTGCGCATTTGGGGAGATGGCCGGCATGATCTACGAAACCGCGGACTATCGCTCGCCGCTGGAGATCGTCGGCAAGCAGGAGATGTTCGTGAGTCGACTGCGCGCGGGGGATGCGGGAGGAGTATGGTGGAATTTCTGGGTCGTGGGGGACAATCTGCGCAAGGGAGCGGCCTCGAATGCCATTCAGATTCTGCGGGAACTCTTCAAGTAGATCACGAACGCGCCCGGGAGCATTCCGGGCGTGCTTGTACCTGACCATGGTCATGTGTGCCGCAAGCGCTCCGGCTCAGCCATTGGATTGGTGGACCGACGCGGCGATTTTCGCGACGACAGCGAATGAAGCCACTCCGCTGCTGGCGAGTTCCGCTGACGGACGTTCGTTGATGTCCATCTGCCGCAGCGATCCCGGCGGGATGGCATTGCGGTTTGCGAATAACGCCGGTGTGAATTGGCGAGGTATCTCGACGAACGCGACGGGCAGCACGTTCTTCGCGTCCTGCCGGCACGCCGGCTACGTCTATGTCTGCGCGCAGGGATTCGACGGGGTCGTGGATTGGTATCGGTTCTTGTGGAGCGATTCCGACTGGGAGGCTGCCGTCCACGATTCGCTGGCGGCCCGTCCGCAGCCGCTGACTCCGGCGGCCATTGCGATGTACAGCGACGCCGAGTTTCATTCGCCGGATGCTCGCGTCAACACCGTGTGGATTGAATATCAGGCCGATCCGCCGCGCGGGTGGTTGCGCTTCGCGCAAGGCTATGACGACGAAGCTCCGAACAGCTTTGGTCGGGACATTGCACCTCCATTCGGCCCGTCGCCCGAGTCGGGCGTGGCGATCTGCGACGCGTGGAGCGGGGCGGAAGAGCGGTTGCTTGTCGCCGCCACGATTGATCGTCCGGGCAGCTCAGGACCATCCCTGCGGCTGTACCGGAGCGAGAACCGAGGGCTGGACTGGAGCGCCGAGGAAGTTCTCGACTCCTCAAGCAGCCTGATGTCCGACCCCGTGCTGTGCGCGTGGGAGCAAGCGGTAGTCCTGTGTTACGCGCGTCGCGCGTCTGCATCGTCACCGTCGCGGCTCTACTACACCTATTCACCCGACGGAGGTCTGAGCTTCGCGCCGGTGGATTCGTTGCCGATAACGTTTGACCACGCCGTCGCTCCGCAGCTTGCGGTCGAAAATGACCATGAACATTTCTCGTTGGCGTTCATCGCCGGCGAAATCGACTCGGCCGCCGGCTCGGTGTATGTGGTGGCCGGAAGTCTCGCGGAGCCCTGGACGATGGAGGCTCCACTGCAAGTCAGCGCGACGAATTCGGCAAGATTCGACGGCGGCTTGAGCTTGACATCCAACGAACTTGGGGCTGCCGTTGCCTGGAGCAGTCGTTGGCAGCCGGGCGATTACGATGTGAAGTGGGACGCGAGCTGGCGCACGGAGCACGCTCCGTCGCGGGCGAACCTGACCTCGGCGCGGATGATGCAGGCCTTTCCGAATCCGTTCAACGGGCAGTTGACGATTTCGCTCGAATTGCCGCGGAGTCAGGATGTGCGAATCGACATTCTGAATGAATTGGGTCAACGCGTACGCGCGGTCACACTGGGGTCACTTTCACGCGGGAACCATTTGCGGAATCTGGACTTCGCCGGTCTTGCCAGTGGCCGCTACTATGTGCAATCGGGCGTCGCTTCCGCACCGCTGCGCGTGACGCTGATTCGCTGAGTCAAGGCGAGCACCCGGGAACAAACGAGGGCCTGCGCGTGCAGGCCCTCGTCGTGTGTGATGGATTCCAGTGCTACTTGAGTAGCAGCATCTTGTTCGCGTCGGAGAATATGCCCGCTTCCAGTGTGTAGAAATACACGCCGCTGGGTGCGGCGACGCCGTTGGCGTCCATTCCATTCCACGAGACACGATGGTCACCGGCCTGCTGCGGTCCGTTGACCAGTGTCGCGACCAGTCGCCCGGTCAAGTCAAAGACTTGGAGTCGCACAGACTGCGGAGCATTCAGCACGTAGAGAATCGTGGTTGACGGATTGAAAGGATTCGGGTAGTTTCCCAGGAGTTCTGCATCGTGCGCAACCATCGGCGGTTCGTCCGCCGCGGAAACACCCGGATAGTAGTAGCCGAACAGAATCATCATCTCGTCTTCACTGGTCAACCCGAAGTGCACGGCAATCTCCCGCCAGTTATTGTAGGTGACGTCGCAGCGGATCCCCTGTCCCGCCTCGAAGACGACGGGCGGATCGAGATTGAGAATCGGCGGGTGCTCCCAATCCTGCGTCAGGTAGATGAGTTCGCCGTCTCGCGGTCCGCCGACAATCGTCGCGCGGAACTCGGTCATGAGTTGATGCGCG
Source organism: candidate division KSB1 bacterium (assembly GCA_016214895.1). Classification (NCBI taxonomy): domain Bacteria; kingdom Pseudomonadati; species Candidatus Zhuqueibacterota bacterium. The sequence continues at coordinate 246,826 of JACRMR010000012.1, read as the reverse complement.
TGCGAAAATAGCTGGAAGACGCTGAGCTGCTCATGGAATGTGTACGTACGCGAAATTGTCGTGACCTCGTGCGGCGGCAGCGTGAGATTCGTATTTTGCAGGTTGAGCACTTCGGCGACATGCTCGATCCCGGCGGGTTCGGCGTAGTAGAGGTTCGTGTACACCTCGCCCTGGCGCAGCGTGTCGGTGTAATTGACATTGTGCGAGTTTTGATCGATTCCGGTTCCCGCGGGCAGGCGCAAGGCGATGCCGGGGGGAAAGCGATAGTCCACGCGCGGCCACTGCGTTCCGGCAAAGAAGTCATGGAACTGCATGGCGATCAGATTCTGCGGGATGTAATTCCCATTTTCGTCGCGAATATCGCGGATCACCTCGGGTTGCGGGATCACCCAGCCGGGCGTGTTCGGGGCGAAGGTGTAGCAGATGAAATGGTGACTGCCCGGCCGCATGACGATTTGCACGCGATTGATATAGCGCTCGGGCTGGTCGGCGCGCGCATTGTAGTAGAAGAACTCGCGCTCGTAGTTCGACGCGACATCAAACGGTCCGACGCGGAGTTGCTCGCCGAAGGCGGGCGGCTCAAGCGGTGCGAAGAGCGGCTGTACGAAGCGAGACGTGTCGGCAAACACCGCGGTATCGGCGACGTCGCCCTGCTGCGGCGCCCCGGCGACAATCCACTGCCTCACGTACTCCAGTTCACCGTTGGTTAGGAACGGCAATCCGAGCGGCATGATCTCGCCATAGTAGGGATGCGCTTCGTAAAAATGCTCCAGATGCGGAGCATTGATTTTTTCCCAGAGGAAACTCTGATCCAATCCGGTCACTCCGATGCTGCTGACCCGGACCAAACCGTCCTCCAGCGCGGCGGAATTGTGCGGGCTGACATCGACCAGATTCTCGTAGGCGACGTCGTCGGTCAGCACGAGTCCGGACTGCACCGCAAAGGATGATCCGGCGACATGACAAACGGCGCACTGCGGTGTGAAAATACGATCCTGCAGGGTTTGCCAGGTGGACGCGCAAGTCGGCGGCGGGCCGGCAAACGCGAGCAGCAGCGCGAGCATCGACACGGCGAGCAAAGTTCTCATCGGGACGCCTCGGTTGTGGATGGGAGTCAGACGGCAATCGCTTCGCGTTTGCCGACTCTCCCCAGCAGCATCTCAGCGATGAGCGCGGCCAGCGCGATGATCAGGCAAAGCTTCCAAAGTTCTCGGCCATATCGACCTTCTTGAATTGCGGGCTGCGCAGCCTCGCGGGCCGCGAGCGTGGTTAATTGGCCACCGAGCCAGGACTTGAATTCCTGCGCATCTTGCGGCTGAAGTTCTGATTCTCGGGGGGGGAGATTGACGGCCAGGGCGGCGACACGGCGGTTGCCATGCCAGAGTTCGGCGGCATCGGGCTGCGCGATGGCGGGGACCTTCAATGCGAAACCGAAGGCGGAGGTCTCCACCGTTGGCGCGAGCGCGCCGTGGGCGCTGCGGATTTCGAAGGCCGCGTCGCCGGGCGTACCGGTCATTTCGATTTGCGCGGGAACACCGACGGTAAGCTGATATTCCGCGCCAGACGTGCCGATGCCGGCGAGATAGGCGGCGCTGCTGACGACCAGCGGCGGAAAGATCCCGGTGCGAAAGAGCGTGGACCATTCCGGATCGGGCGATGAAGTCAACATGAGCGCGTGGCCCTTGCCCACCCGCGACTCCCAGAGGAAGGGGATCTCGTTTGACGCGCTGATGATCTTGACGGCGGTACCTGTGCTGCTCGTGCGAACCATGCGGCGAATTTCCGGCGAGATGTCGGCCGGTCGCTCCTCAAAGACGCCCTCGAAGAGTGGATGCGCGAGATCGAGCTGTGACCACTTGACCGGATTGGATTCGGCCTGCCAGGGGTCGGCGGGCACCGGAAGACCGATCGCGGGCAGCCAGGCGGAATAGGAGCGCAGGTCAGCCTGATTTCCAAACATGACAAAGACGCCGCGACCGGCCTCGACATAGCTGTGCAGTCGCGCGCCGAAGCCGCCGCTGAAGCCCGCGGCATCGAGCAGGAAGACGGCGTCGAAGTCCGCCCAGTCATTGTTCTCGAATTCGCCGGGTGTCAGCCGCGTGGTTTCGACGAATCCACCGGGTTGACCGCCGGGATTCAGCGCGAGCGCGGTCAGCTCGCGCGCCGGGCCATCGCTGCCGACCACGGCGACGCGGAGGCGCGCGGGCACCCGCAGCACAAAATAACGCTGGTTGTCGGATGAGAAGTCGTCGGCTTCCTCGACGGTCACGTAGCCGACTTGATCGCCGGGATCTTCGGGCACAAACTTAACGCGGGAGGTTTTCAATTCGCCGGGGGCGAGCGTGACGCGGGTCTGCGTGACTCTGCGGCCGCCAAGATAGACGCTGACGATCCGGTCCGCCGCCTCGGTGTTGCCGGTATTGCGCGCACTGAAGGTAACTTCGACGGCGCGACCGGGCGTGATGATGCGGGAGGTGACGTTCGCCTCGACGATGCCGACGTTACTGGCCTTGTCCGTGCCGACGGGGCAGAGAAACAGTCGCACGTCGTCGGGTAGGATTGCGGACTGGGGGAGCGGTTCGGGCCAGGCACTTGCGGAGAAGTCGGAGAGCAGATAGACTTCCTTGTGCAGATTCTGGGATTGTCCGAGAATCGCGCGGGCGGCTTGCAGCGCGCTGACGAGGTTTCCGCCGCGCTCGGAGACGCGCGCATCGCCGATCGTCTCGCGGAGCAGACCAATATTGCCGGTGGCCTGTTCGGGGAAGCGCTCCGGGGTTTCATCGGCCCAGACGATTTGCGCGTCATCGCCGTCGCCGAGCATGGCGAGGATTTCCTGCGCGCGGCTCTGTACTTGGCGGAAGCGCGAGCCGTCGGGCGTCTCGGTTTGCATGGAGGCCGAGCGGTCCACGATCACGACGGCGCTGGTGCGCGCGTCGGCGCCGGGCAGGATTCCGGCGGCGCTCTTGAGGACCGGGCGAGTCAGAGCGAAGACGAGGAAGATCACGGCGAGCGTGCGCAGAATCAGGAGCAGAATCTGGCGAATCTTGACCTGGCGCATTTTCTGGCGCTGGAGTTCGCGCAGAAAGCGCAACGTGGGAAAGTCCACGTCTTTATAGCGCTGCCGGTTCAACAGGTGAATCAGGATCGGCAGCAGTCCGAGCGTGAGCGCGGCGAGCAGTGCGCTGTTGAGAAAGGTCATTTGGTGTGCTTGGAGACTGCGCGATCCGCTTCGGCGGGAGTGTACTGTTCAAACAAAAGGTCTTCGATCAATTCGACGAGCATGTGCCCGCACAGCAGGTGGGCTTCCTGCACGCGCTGGCCGGCGGCGGCGGGAATGTGCAGCGCGTGATGCACATGGTCATCGAGCGGCGAACGCGGCTGACCGAGAAAGGCGACGTTGACGCCGCCGAGCGCTTGCGAGAGTTGCGCGGCTTCGATCAGATTCGGTGACTGGCCGGAGGTCGAGAGCAGGAAGAGCACATCGCCGTGTTTCAGGAAGGCTTCAACTTGACGCGCGAAAACTCTCTCGAAACCGAAGTCGTTGGCGCAGGCCGACAGCAGCGTGGTATCGGCGGTCAGGGCATAAGCGGGGAGCGCGCGGCGGTTGCGTTTCGCGGTCAGGCGGACTACAAATTCCGTGGCGATATGCTGCGCCTGCGCGGCGGAGCCGCCGTTGCCGCAGAACAGCAGTTTGCCGTCACCCTTGAGCGTCTTGGCACAGAGCGTGGCGATGGCGACGAGTTCAGTGAAGCACGACGGCAATTGGCTGTGCATGGCCGCGGCATCGCTGATCGCGTTCTGTAGTTTATCGAGTCCGGTAATGAGCTTGGTTTCGTTCATGGGAATTCAATTCGCCCGCTTGCAAGTCAAGTTCGCATGCAGCGCGACGACTCTCACGTTCTCCCGTCATGGGATGCAGATGCCTATTGTGTGAACAACTTCAAAGCTGTCGTGCATCGCGAAATCCGCCGGGCAGCTATCTTCCACGTATTGCCGTCCCAGCGGACCGGGATAGCCTTCGCCGCTGGCTTTGTATGCTTTCAACAGAATCGTGTGACAGGCAACCGAACAGACCTTTTGCCGGCGACCGAGGTCGAAGATCGACAACTTTTTCAAGAACGGAAAGCCGAGCACCTGACGCAGCATGATGTCCACCAATTGCCCGTAGTCGTAATCCGTGCCGTCGATGGCGCGCACGGCCTGGTCGAAGGCCGCCCACGCCGGGGAGTTGACGGGACCGAAGCGGTCGATGTGCTTGTAGCGATGAAAACTGTAGCGGCGGTCCGGCAAGAGTTCCAGCGTGATTCGCTTCGCCTTGGGCGCCTGGCAGGAGAGCCACTGATTTCCGCCGAGATGGATGATGCTGTGAACGGCCTTCAGCGCGGGAATGTCACCCGCCGCGGGATATTTTCGCCGCTGATAGTGCTGAATTTTCGGGTAAATGATCTTCTTGAGATAGAACGCGTGGGATCCGTCCCCGTACGTATTGCAAATCGTTCCTTTGGGCAGATCGGCGGGGTTGAAATCTGGCATGACAGGCCCCTCGGCGTTTCGGCAGTTAGCGCACGTCCGAACGGATTCTCAGGTGCTATTTCACGAAGCTCTTCACGACGCTTTCGGCGTCAACGATCGCGGTCTTGATCCCGTCGAGGTGCTTGCCGCCGGCGGTGGCGAGATGCGGTTTGCCGCCGCCGCCGCCCTGCAGCCGTTTGCCGAGCTCTTTCACGATGGCGACGGCATCGACGCCGCGCTTGACGAGGTCAGGCGTAACGACGACCACCATTTGCGGCTTGCCGTCGACGGCACCGGCGAGCACGCCGACGCCGGAGCCGAGCGCATCGCGCAGCGCGTCGCCCATCTCTTTCATGATGTCGAGATTGGGCGCGCTGACTTCGGCGGCGACGAGGCGGGAACTGTTGATGGAAACGGCCTGTGCGGTGAGCGCCTTCATGGCGGCGACGGCGGACTGACCGCGCAAGTGGTCGAGTTCCTTTTGCAGCCGCTTTTTCTCGTCAAGGAATTTCTTGAGTTTGTCGAGGGGATCGGAGCCTTCGCTGCCAAGTTCGAGCGTGAACTCATCGACCTTGTTGCGGCGCTCGATCAGATATCTGTACGCGGCTTCGCCCGTGAGCGCATCGATGCGGCGGATTCCGGCGGCGGCGGAGGTTTCCGCGCGGATCACGAACACGCCGATATCGCCGGTGCGCTTGACGTGGCAGCCGCCGCAGAGTTCGCGCGAGATGACCATATCCGAATCGGCGATTTCGATCATGCGCACCTCGTCACCGTACTTTTCGCCGAACAGCGCCATGGCGCCGAGCGCCTGCGCCTCTTTGATCGGCATGATCTTGGGCGTGACGGGGAAGTTGCCGCGAATGCTCTCGTTGACGAGCAGCTCGATTTGCGCGAGTTCGTCGGCGGAGGGCTTCTCGAAATGCGTGTAGTCGAAGCGCAGGTAATCCGGACCGACATAGCTTCCGGCCTGATGCACATGCTCGCCGAGCGTCTTGCGCAGCGCGGCGTGGAGCAGGTGCGTGGCGGTGTGGTTGTACTGGGTGGGGATGCGGTGCTGGGGGGAGACGCGGAGAATTGCGCGCTCAATCCGTCCCTCGAACAATCCGGCGGAACCTGCATCGATAGAATGGACGATCGTATCGCCGATCTTCGTGGTGCCGGTGACGTGGTACTTGTGATCATCACCGTCCGCGGTGACCAGTTCGATGCTGCCGACATCCGAGACTTGACCGCCGGATTCAACATAGAATGGTGTGACTTCGGTCGCGACATAGCTTGCAGACCTGCCGACCTCAGCGGCAGCGCCGACGATGATCTGATGAGATTCGGCATCGAGTGAATCGTAACCGACAAAGCGCGTGGGAAGTGTGCCATCGACGGCCATTCCGTGCTGCTTTCCGGCTTTGAACTTCCCGGCGGCTCGCGCGGTATCCTTCTGCTGCTGCATCGCGCTATCGAACCCGGCCTGATCGACACTGAGGCCCTCTTCTCTGGCCATGAGTTGAGTCAGATCGAGCGGGAAGCCGAAGGAGTCGTAGAGCTTGAACACTTCCTCGCCGGGAATTTCGGACGCGCCGCGCTTCCTGACTTCGCTGACCACGCCGCCGAAGATCGTGAGGCCGCGGTCCAGTGTCTTGCCGAAATGTTCTTCTTCGGCATGCAGCACACGCGCGACGTGCACGTGACGCTCTTTCAGTTCAGGGAACTGCTCGCCCATGGTATCGACGAGCACGGGCACGAGCTTGTGCAGAAACGGCTCGTGCAGTTCGAGCTTGCGGCCGAAGCGCGCGGCGCGGCGGAGGATGCGGCGTAGCACGTAGCCGCGACCCTCGTTGCCGGGCATCGCGCCGTCGGTGATGGCGAACGTCAGACAGCGCAGATGATCGGCGATCACGCGATGCGGAATCGACGGCGGCAACGCCGTGTACGGGTGACCGGAGAGTTCGGCGACGGCCTGAATGATCGGCTGAAACAGATCGGTGTCGTAATTCGAGGTGACGCCGGAGAGCACATTCGTGATGCGCTCAAGACCCGCGCCGGTATCGACATGCTGGGCCGGCAGCGGCACGAGCTTGCCGTCGGGCTGCGCGTCGTACTGAATGAAAACGAGATTCCAGAGTTCGAGATAGCGCGGCGAGCCGCTGTTGACAAACGCCTTCGGATCGCTGTCGAATTGGGGACCGCGATCGATGTGAATTTCGCTGCACGGTCCGCACGGTCCGGTATCGCCCATCGACCAGAAATTGTCTTTCTTGCCGAATTTCAGGACGTGCGTGGGATCGATGTCGGTGACGCTCTTCCAGAGCTCGCCGGCTTCGTCGTCGGTCTCGTAAATGGTGGCGTAGAGCTTGTCCTTGGGCAGCTTGTAAACCTGCGTCATCAATTCCCAGGCCCAGCTAATGGCGTCGCGCTTAAAATAGTCGCCGAAGCTCCAGTTGCCGAGCATCTCGAAGAACGTATGATGATAGTTCGACGGTCCGACTTCTTCGAGGTCGTTGTGTTTGCCGGAGACGCGGATGCACTTCTGCGTATCGGCGATGCGCGTGGCTTCCGGTTTCTGCTGGCCCAAAAAATAGGGCTTGAATTGATTCATGCCCGCGTTGGTGAAGAGCAGAGTGGGGTCACCCTGTGGAATCACGGGCGCGGAGGGCACGATCAAGTGCCCGCGTTGTTTGAAGAAGTCGAGAAAGGCCGAACGAATTTCTGTGGAGGTCTTCATCGGAAGAAAAGACTGAAATGCTGACGCGTTGAGAATAGCAAGAAAACCGATACCCCCCTGTTGTCCCCCCTTGAAAGGGGGGACGGACTGCGATCACGAATAGCTGAAGCGGGTATTAACCGCACGTCGATCCGGTCCGAGCAGAACTCATCACCCCGAACCCCATCCCCCCTTTCAAGAGGGGATCATAGGGGGGTGCTGCGATTCGTGAGGAGCGCTCAATCAGCTGAGAGCAGAACTCATCACGTTGAACCCCATCCCCCCTTTCAAGGGGGGATCATAGGGGGGTGCAAGATTTATTACCGTCGTGAGCGCGGCATGGCGAAGCCAATACCCTTGAAAGGCGTGGATGGGTTTCTGAGCAGTGGATGCGATTCGTGAGGAGCGCTCAATCAGCTGAGAGCAGAACTCATCACGTTGAACCCCATCCCCCCTTTCAAGGGGGGATCATAGGGGGGTGCAAGATTTGTTACCGTCGTGAGAGCGGCATGGCGAAGCCGATTCCCGCGCCGACGTATCCCGCCGCGGATCCGCCTGAGGATGGAGCATCACTGACGGGAACTGCCACAATGCCGCGAACGAATGCTCCGGCGATCGCCGGATTGCGGAGGTCCCAGCGCAGGATGCCGCGTGCGAGCAGGTCCTGTCCGCGCCCGAGGCGGCGGTCGTCATGGTGTGTGGAGTACGGATGCGCGCTGATGACCGCCGCGGTCCACCATGCGGAAGCGATGCCGGCGCCGAGCGCGATTCGCGGTGCGCCGGGGAGCGGGTGCATCAGATCAATGGCGACTTCGGCCTGCTGCAATACCGCATCGTCCGTGCGCGGATTGTCAGCATCGAGATCGCGCGAACGTCCGGGCGAACGCACGAACCAAGCGGACGGACTCCACATCAGCCTTCCCCACACCGGAAAACGGCCGGAAATCGCCATCGCGGTCCCCGCATCGCCACGGCTGATGAGCGATTCGTTCACCTGTTGATAGTCGTGCGAGCCGGTGGTTCCGGCGACTCCGGCCATCAACTCAGCCCAGCTATCGGCCCGCGCCTCCGCAAAATCACAGCATAAAACCGCCAGTGCAAGCAGCCACAGAGCAACCATTGGTTCCCTCACTTCCAAGCGTGATGAGACGGGTCAACAGAATCGTTGCAATGTCGGCTGTGCACTTCTCCTATTCCGCGGGGTCGGCCTTCAGGGCCTCGCGCAAAACTTTGCGGATCGTATCGGGGCTGAAGCCGCGGCGGGCGAGCAGACCCGCAAGCCGGCGCCAGCGCACGCGTTCGTCGAGATCGTGATAATGATCCAGTTTACGGCGGACGAGTTCCATGGCCAGCGCCGCCTCGTCAGTGGACTCGGTAGTCACCTTGACGACCTTACGGGCGATATCCATCGGAATCCCCCGTGCGAGCAGATCGCGAATCAGCGCGGTGGCCGCGCGCGGTCGCGAATTCAGCCGGGCGTGGACGAAATCCATGGCGAATTTTTCGTCGTCAAGCAACCGCTCTTGCTTCAGCCTGTCGAGCGCGCCGCGAATCTCGGCAGTCTGGAATTCGCGGTCGTACAGCTTTTCCTTCAGCTTGCGCTCGGAGTAGGGCCGCGCGGCGAGCAGTTTGACCGCATGCTGCAACGCGGTGGCGGCGGGCTTGCGGCGAGGTTTCTCCGGCGGGTCGCTGTTCACGGTTGACCGCCGGCGCGAATGCCGAAGGCGAGACCGATTTGAATCAGGAAGGCGCGGGCCGGGCCGACCGTGCGTCGGCCGCTGGGATCATCGAGGCCGAAGTGATAAGAGAACTCGCCGACCAAACCGAGGTTATCGTTGGCGGTCGGAGTCTTGAACCCGGCATGCACGCTCGCGGTCGGGAAGTCGCCGTCATATTCCTGCTTGGGCAGGGGATCGAAGACCTTCTGTTTCAGTTCGCCGTGCGCGAACGTGTAGCCCGCGCCGACGCCCGCGTACAGACACGGATACGCGCGCGTGCGGGCGGAAAATCTGCCGCCGAACTCGATCTGCATGTAGCTCGCGTTGGCGTTGGGGTCGGGGTCGCCGGTCAGGTTGTTCCAGAACAGAAAGGACGGGCCGAACATGAAATTGCGTTGCTGCGATTCGATGTCCGCGCGCGCCCCGACTGCATACCCCCCACCGGCGCGAAACGGCTTGTTCCGTTGACTGACACCGCTGCCCACCCGCGGCGTGCCGGAGTTTGCGTAACCCGTCGAGAGCACGAGGTCGTGTGCGGAGGCGAGCTCGACGCAAAGCAGCGCGACCAGAACGATGAACGACGAACGATGAACGATGAATACCGGAAGGGATTTCATGTTTCGGCGGGGTGCGGTCACCCCGCTCGGCGTGTCCATACTAAACGCTGGCTTTCTTGCCTTTGGTCTTGGTCTCGACCGGTTCGGCGCCGTTCGTGGCGGCGGGCTTCGCCTCGGGTTCGAATCCGAGTTCGCGCTGCGTGCCGAGTTCGATCTTCTCGAGCAGGTCCGTGTGCTCATTGAGATACTCGACCACGCGGTCGCGGCCCTGACCAAGCCGCTCGTCGCCGTAGCTGTACCAGGTGCCGCTCTTCGTGACGACTCCGACCTGCGAGGCGAGGTCGAGCACGTCGCCGACGCGGTCGATGCCCCTGCCGTAGATGATATCGAATTCGGATTCGCGGAAGGGCGCGGAGAGCTTATTCTTGACGACCTTGACCCGGGTGCGGTTGCCGACGATCTTGTCGCCGTCCTTGATGGACTGCACGCGGCGGATTTCGAGGCGGACCGAGCTGTAGAACTTTAACGCATTACCCCCCGTGGTCGTTTCCGGGTTTCCAAACATGACACCGATCTTCATGCGGAGCTGATTGATGAAGATCAGTGTGGTATTGGACCGGGCCACGACGGCGGTGAGCTTGCGCAGCGCCTGGCTCATGAGGCGGGCTTGCAGGCCGGGCAGCGAATCGCCCATTTCGCCTTCGATTTCGGCTTTCGGCACGAGGGCGGCCACCGAGTCGATCACGACGACATCGACGGCGCTGGAGCGGATCAGCATTTCGCAGATTTCGAGCGCTTGCTCACCGGTGTCGGGCTGGCTGACGAGCAGTTGATCGATGTCAACGTTGAGCGCCTTGGCATAGGTCGGGTCGAGCGCGTGCTCGGCGTCGATGATCGCGGCATTGCCGCCGTTCTTCTGCGCATTGGCGATAATGGTGAGGGCGAGCGTGGTCTTGCCGGAAGCTTCCGGTCCGTAGATCTCGACCACGCGTCCGCGCGGGACGCCGCCGACGCCGAGCGCCCAGTCCAGCGAGAGCGCGCCGGTGGAGATCACATCGACACGCTGGATCGGTCCGCTGTCACCGAGGCGCATGATCGAGCCTTTGCCGTACTGCTTGTCGATCTGTTGCAGCGTGACTTCGAGATTCTTCTGCTTTTCTTTATCCATGGCGGCGGCTCCTGAAGAGAAATTGAAAACTGAAAATTGAAAATTGAAAATTGGAACTCAGGCTCCGCACCCCCCTGTGATCCCCCCTTGAAAGGGGGGACGGGCTGCTGTCTTGAGCAGCTGCGGCTGAACTTGCGATAGCTCGATCCGTGCGGATCAGAACATATCATTGCGGAACCCCATCCCCCCTTTCAAGGGGGGATCACAGGGGGGTGTCGGAGATTCCGCAAGCGGGCGCTACACGGGTCGTCCCGTCTCGGCGTAGGTCTTGAGTCGCTCGAACCAGATTTTGAGCTGCGAGGTGAAGGTGCCCATGATGACTTTCTCGAGCATCTTGTTCATGAAGCCCTTCATCTCGTAGTCGAACGTGAAACGCAGGGTGCAGGTTTTCGCATCGACGGATTCGACGCGGTAGATCATCTTCAGGTGTTCGACTTTCTCGTGGAGCTTGAGCGAGCCGCCGCAGGGCGACTCGGCATAGGTCTCGCCGTCCGTGCAGTGCGTAATCGTGGTTTCGAGGGTTTCGATCTTGCCCTGAATGTCCAGTCGGAAGCGGCGCGTAACACCGACGTTGAGCTCGCCCTTGGGTTCGTACTCCAGATCGCGCACGTTGGGCGCCCACAATTGGAACTCCTTGGGATCCGTAATAAGGAACCAGACTTTGTCAGCGGGTGCGAGGATCTCGATGTACTGAACGGATTTGGGCATGGGGAGAACGGCTGAATGGCTAAGAATTGAAAAGCGAGGATTCTGAATAGATGATTGATAGTAGATGATAGATGATGGCAGATCGTCGGCTCGGTTCATCTATCATCGATCATCTATCATCGTTCAGCGTGGCCCGTCCCACCACTTCATACCGTGCGCCCTCTTTTGCGAGGTGGCTCCGCATGAGCAGGACGTCGCGGACGAGAACGGGTTCGCTCTCGACGTGATAGGAGAGCAGCGCATCGGTCTGGCGCGCTTTGCCGATGGGATCCTTGATCCGTGCGACGGTGAGATGCGGTTTGAACGGATTCTCTTCGGGCGGATAACCAATCGCCTGCATCGCCGTCTCGATCTTCTGATTCAGCGTGATCAAAGCGTCGCCGGATTTCAGTCCGACCCAATAGACTCTGGGCCGGTTCGGCGCGGGAAAGGCGCCGGTACCGCGCATCTGCATGGTGAAGGCGGGAACGTCGCTGCACGCTGCAGTCAGTTGATCGCGCACAATCTGTAGATCGCGGTCGTCCGTCTCGCCGAGAAATTTAAGTGTGAGATGCATGGACTGCGGGTCCACCCACTTCACTCCGCGACCCAACCAGCCGATGGCGCGCTCGATTTCGGCCAGGTCGGTTTTCCACGCCGCGGGGATGTCAACCGCGACAAACAGCCTCACGCCAACTCGTCCATCAGTCGTTTCCAGAGCATGTACATCGCACCGTGCACGGCGCGCAAGCGAATCAGGCTGCGCTCTCCGGCCAGCCGGTACAGTCGGGAGTTGGTATCGCGCGCGTTGCTGATGGCGATCCAGACCGTGCCGACGGGCTTATCGTCGCTGCCACCGTCAGGTCCGGCGACGCCCGTGATGCCGACGCCCCACTCGGTCTTTGACACATTGCGCACGCCTTCGGCCATCGCGCGTACCACAGGTTCAGAGACCGCGCCGTGCGCTTCGATCAACGCGCGATCGATGCCGAGTTGCTCCTGTTTCGCCTCGTTGGAATAGGTGACGACGCCGCGCTCGAACCAGCGCGACGAGCCGGGAATCTCGGTCAGCATATTCATCAGCAACCCGCCCGTGCAACTCTCGGCGACCGCGAGTCGTTGGGAGCGGTTCATGAGAATATTGCCGAGTACCGCCGCGAGCGGAGCATCCCCCACGGCATAAACCTTGTGGTCCGCGGCTTCGCGCAGGATCGCTTCGGCGGTGGCGATCTGCATGTCGGCTTCGTAGGGATCAGACGCGCGGGCGATCATTCGCAAATCGAGCAGTCCGTGATGCGGCAGAAACGCGAGCTTCACGTTCTGCTCGACGGTGGCCAAGTCCGTGATGCGCGCGAGCAGTTGCGATTCGCCGGTATCCGCCAGGCGCAGTTGCTTAGCCCTGACCATCGCGGACGGAAACGCCTCTCGCACATGCGGGACCACCGACTCGGCGAGCATCCGTTTAGTTTCGGCGTGCACACCCGGCAGCGAGAAGACAAGTCGGCCTTCCTGTTCGATCAGAATTCCGGTGGCCGTGCCCATGGGGTTGGGAACCTGTATCGCGCCGACGGGAAAGCGGGCCTGATTGCGGGACGTGACCGGCATCTTGATCCCGCGCGCCTGAAAGAACGCTTCGACGTGCGCGAGCAGCACCGGGTCTTCGCGAATCTCAAGACCAAAGAGATCGGCCAGCGCGTCCATCGTCAGATCGTCAGGCGTGGGTCCGAGACCGCCGGTCAGAATGATGACATGCGCGCGCGTCAGCGCACGGCGCACGGCGTCCTGGATTTCGCCTTGCTCATCCGCGACTACGTCGCCCCATTTGGCGGGAACGCCGATGTCGGCCAGTGCGCGGCCGATCACGGCGGCATTGCCGTTGACGACTTCACCGCGCAGGATTTCATCGCCGATGGTGATGATCTCGGAGAGGATCTGCAAACAGGATTACGGTATCATGGATGAAACGGCCGTTTCGTCTCCGGGAGTGGAGCTCCCACCCCCCTGTAGTCCCCCCTTGAAAGGGGGGACGGGCTGCGAGAATAACTTGCTGCGGCTGAACCAGTGGTCGCTGAATGAGTTCAGACCAGAGCTCATCGCACCAGTACCCCATCCCCCCTTTCAAGGGGGGATCATAGGGGGGTGGCGGCAACCCTCCGCGCGCTCTGCGGTGCGGCACTACATTCCCGTGTACCAACCCGGCAAATAGTCCCGCGCAACAAATTGAATAATGAACAGTGAGATGGCTCCGTAGATTCCCGCGACGACATCATCGAGCACGACACCCCAGCCGTTGGGGAGCCGCTCAAACGAGCGAATACCGAGCGGCTTCAGGATGTCGAACCCGCGAAAGGCGAAGAAGGCGAGAGCGTATCCCGCCATCGTGTGCGGTGCAGCGATCAGGGTGATCCACTGACCGATGAACTCATCGAATACGAACTGATCGGGATCGCCCTTGTGCGGATTCGGACGGCGCAGCGCGGCAAACTGCTCCGCGTGCACGACGTCAAACGCATCGATGGACTTACGGGCCAGCGCCGCCCCCCACCACGTCAGCGGGACGATCAGCAAGATCCACGGCCACGTAGTCAAGAGCGGAACGAACCAGAAGCTCACACAAACCGCCAGCGAGGCGACGGTGGCGGGGGCGATCGGCGAATGCCCGATTCCGCACAGGGTGACTGCCAGCCAGTCCGCGAGCACGAGTCGTTTCACTTGCCGCGCTGCCGGATTTCTTTGAGCAGTTCGCGATTGCCGACCATGTACTCAACGAACGTAAACGCGGTGTAGAGCGTGATCCCGACGAGTAACCAGTAGATAATGCGCGGCAGATAGGGGATCGCGAGGAAGTTGTCACTGACAATCTGTAATCCGAGCACGGTGAGCGCGGTGGCGCCTTGCAGGATGCCCTTCCACTTCCCGCTGGTCCTGCGGCCCATGGCGGTTCCGGTGAGCGCGGAGAACACGCGCAGATAGGCCACGACGACATCGCGATAAACGAGCACGGCGATCATCCACGACTGTGCGAGTCCCATCACCAGGAAGCCGATGTAATAGGAGAGCCGCGAGATCGTGTCGCTCATGGGATCGAGCAACTTGCCGACATCGGAGACCTGATTCCGGGAGCGGGCGGCCATGCCGTCGGCGACGTCCGTGGCCTCGATGACCACGGCCACGGCGAAGGCGGCTTCGAGCGCGTACTTCCAATTCGTCAGATAGGCGACGAGGAACAGCGGTCCGAGCGCAAGCCGGGACAGCGTAAGTTGGTTGGGCAGACTGAAGCCGGGGATCAAGGGTGGAAAACTTGAAGTTTGAGATTTGAAGCTTGAAGCGACGGTCGAAAACTTGAAACTTCAAACGTGAAACTTGACCGACTCAGCGGGTGGCTTTCACGTTTCAAGTTTGAAGTTTCAAGTTTGTCTTAGCTGACTCGGACGCGGCCTTCGAGGGCGCTGGCGAGCGTGACTTCATCGACCTGTTCGATTTCGGAACCGACGGGCACCCCGCGGGCAATGCGCGAGACCATCAGGCCGAGAGCTTTCAGTTCGCGCGTGAGATAGAGCGCGGTGGCGTCGCCGTCGGTGTTGGCGTTGGTGGCGAGAATGACTTCGCGCACCTGGCCGCTGCGGAGGCGTTCATAGAGTTCGGCAATGCGCAGGCTGTCGGGGCCGACGCCGTCGAGCGGTGAGAGCGCGCCGCCGAGGACATGATACAAGCCGCGATACGCCCCGAGCTTCTCCAGCCGCAGCACGTCGCCGGGCGTTTCCACGACACAGATCAACCCCGCGTCACGCTTGTGGTCGGAGCAGATCGCGCAGAGTTCGTCTTCGGTGAAGTTGGAGCACTGCTGGCAAAGACGAATGCGCGCTTTGACGTCGAGAATCGCCTGCGCGAGCGCGTGCGCGTCGGTCTCCGGTTGGCGAAGGATGAACAGCGCAAGCCGCGCGGCGGACTTGCGGCCGAGTCCGGGGAGTTTGGCGATCTGATCGACGAGGCGCTCAAGGGACGGCGCGAATTGCGAGATATCCATGACTACTTCGGTTCGCGCACGGTTTTGGGATCGACCTCGACGCCGCCGATGCGGTTGACGAAATTGGAGAACAGATCGCCGCCTTCCGCGGGGGGAACAGGGGGCAGCGGCGGAGTCTGGGCCACCAGTTTCTCCGCCGATTCGGGCAGCGGTCTTCCCATGGCGACGGTGAGCGCGGTTCCGAATAGCTCGCTCAGAATTCTGGCCAGATTGGGGAGCTGCTCTTTGAGCTGCGCCTGCGCCATCTCGCGCGGATTGTGACAGCGAACGGTGAGCTTCGTACCGTTCAGCTCAACGGCTTGCCAGCCTCCGGCACTGGCACCGGCAACGGGGCTGAGTTTGGTGAGACGGATTGCGAGCTCAGGCCAGGCGGATTGGATGGCGGAGAGGGAGAGTGGCTCGCTTGCCGCCGCGGCAGGTGTCTCCACCTGCCCGGAATCGGGGATCTCCGACACCCCCCTGTTATCCCCCCTTGAAAGGGGGGATGGCCCTGTGGCAGGAGCGGGAGCGCTCTTCGCCGCGGCAGGTGTCTTCACCTGCCCGGAATCGGTGCTCTCCGACACCCCCCTGTTATCCCCCCTTGAAAGGGGGGATGGCCCTGTGGCAGGAGCGGGAGCGCTCTTCGCCGCGGCAGGTGTCTCCACCTGCCCGGAATCGGGTATTCCTGGTGCCCGCGATGCGCCGCCTCGATCGGCCGCGACGGCCTCGATCAGCTCGCGCAGCGTGACGACGTTTTCGAGAGTGGTCCAGCGCAGGAAGGAGACTTCGAAGCGTTCGCGCGGGGCCATGGACCATTTGAGCGAATCTTCGAGCTGTTCGGCGAGGCGGATCAGGCGGAACATATCTTCGATGGCGAGTGGCGCGGAGCAGGCTTTCATTTGTTCGATCTCTTCCGGAGACGTTCCGGAGAGTTCGAGGTTTTGCTTCAGGAAGACGATGTCCAACCAATAGCCTTGCAGCGCGCGCAGGAACTCGGTGTATTCGACACCGCGCTGCACGAGGAGCTCGAAGAAGGGCGGAACTTCGCTCACGGCCTGCCGCGCGAGCAGACTGGTGGTGTCGGCGAGTAATTCCGTGGGCAGTACACCGAGCACCTCGCGGGTCTCTTCGGCGCGCGCAGTGCCGCCGGAAAAGCTCACGACCTGATCGAGCAGGCCTTCGGCATCTCGGAGTGAACCGGCTCCGGCGCGGGCGATGATCCACATCGCTTCCTCGTCGTTTGCCCAGCCTTCGCTGTCGCAAATCTTCTTCAGGTGCGGCGCGATATCGGCAGGCCCGAGCGGACGGAAGTCGAAGCGTTGCACGCGCGAGCGGATCGTGGCCGGGACTTTCTGAACGTCGGTCGTGGCCAGAATGAAGATCACATGGGAGGGCGGCTCTTCGAGCGTCTTGAGGAACGCATTGAAGGCCGGCTTCGAGAACATGTGGACTTCGTCGATGATGTAGATCTTCCGGTTTCCCGCGACCGGCGCGAGCCGGCAGGAGTCGTTAATCCGGCGCACGTCATCGACGCCGTTGTACGTCGCGGCGTCCATTTCGATCACGTCCAGCTCGCGGTCTTCGAACAGTGCGCGGCAGGTCTCGCAGACGTTGCACGGCTCGGCGTCGCCTTTCAAGTCAATGTTGGGGCAGTTGACCGCGCGGGCAAGGATACGGGCCGTCGAAGTCTTGCCCACGCCGCGCGGTCCGGTGAACAGGAACGCGTGCGCGAGCCGTCCCTGTCGCAGCGCGTTCTTCAGCGTGCGCGTGACGTGCTCCTGTCCGACGACTTCGTCGAACGTCTGCGGGCGATACTTGCGGGCGAGGACCTGATAGGACATGGAGGAAACGCTGAAACGCTAAAATGCTGAAACGCTGATATCCGATTCCGACTCCCCCCGCTGGCGCATGGGTAGAGACAACCCTATGTGGTTGTCCGTCTGTAGTGTCGCAGGGCAGTGCGCTCGGGGGTGTCTCTCGACCCCCCTGTAATTATCCCCTTGGCGCTACGGGAACTCCGACACCCCCCTATGATCCCCCTTTAAAAGGGGGGATCGTGCGCGGAAGCGATGAGTTCTGGTGTGAACTCATTGGAGCTTCAGTCACTTCCGCCGCAGCAAATCAATACAGCAGCCTGTCCCCCCTTTCAAGGGGGGACTTACAGGGGGGTGGGCTTGCTCGTGCCCGAACCTATCAAGATAGGCCTTTTGGTCCGGAAAGTCAACTCGCGCAGAGCGGAATTTGGGGTCTCAGGTATTATAGAAACCAAGTATTTACAAGGGTTGGAGCCGATCGCAGAGTTCGAGTGTTACTTGAACTGCTCGGATGTACTCACGCAGCAGTTGGCACTGCCCCGATGTTCAACCTCACAGTGAAAAAAATCGTTGAACTTGAATCGCCAGGCTTGCCGCAACACAGGACAAACGAGCTTACCGTTGCTACCTTCCGGTCCTGGCGGGGTTGGGCCGCCGTCGCTTGTACGGGGCCCGGCGATTCTAATTCAACGACGGGCAAGCGGAAAACTGGAAGCGGAAAACAGAAAGTGCCCGAATCCGCGCTGGCTGAATTTCAGGTTTCAGCTTTCCGCTTTCAGCTTTGCCTTCGTGGAGCAGAGCGGGATCGAACCGCCGACCCCCACGTTGCGAACGTGGTGCTCTCCCAGCTGAGCTACTGCCCCAATGACACTTGGCCTGCCTTGCGGCGGGATTCCAGTGAACTGCTAAGGTAGGGAATCTGAGTGAGAAAGTCAAGGCAGGGTTGGTAAGAACTGGTTTTTGCGAATCTTGGCCGATCGGCAGTGCGGCCCTCGCCGCGGCAGGTGTCTCCACCTGCCCGGAATCGGGGAACTCCGAACCCCCCTGTAATCCCCCCTTGGAAGGGGGGATGGCCCTGTGGCAGGTGCGGGAGCGCTTCTCGCCGCGGCAGGTGTCTCCACCTGCCCGGAATCGGGGATCTCCGACACCCCCCTGTAATCCCCCCTTGAAAGGGGGGATGGCCCTGTGACAGGAGGGGGAGCTCTCTTCGCCGCGGCAGGTGTCTTCACCTGCCCGGAATCGGGGAACTCCGACACCCCCCTGTAATCCCCCCTTGAAAGGGGGGATGGCCCTGTGGCAGGGGGGGAGCGCTTTTCGCCGCGGCAGGTGTCTCCACCTGCCCGGAATCGGGGAACTCCGACACCCCCCTGTAATCCCCCCTTGGAAGGGGGGATGGCCCTGTGACAGGAGGGGGATCGCCTCCAACCCGCTTAAGGGATAGGGGGGGCATTACAAGACCTCCAACTCGAGCACAGGCGGAGGATAGAGCGGAGAAAGTTCAGGGAAGATCGCGAGTACCGCCTCCCATTTACCGGAGTCACGGAGTACTTCGACATAGCGGCGGCGCAACCCGTCAACCAGTGAACCGTCAAAGAGTGAGGGGGGATGAGCAGATTCCATCGTCTCCTTCACGAACTGAGCGAACTGTTCGCTGTCAAACAGCGGGTGCTTGGCAGGCTTGGCCGGAGTGGCGGGCGACGGCGGTTTCCGCGGCGCGGTCGCGCGTTCTTCGGAGCATGTTTCCGGAGCACCATCAGAAGAATTGTTCTGAGAGTCTGTCTCCGGAACCGGAGAATTCTCCAAGAATTCTTCAGGATGTGCCCGGTGATCGACCCGGCTCTCCGCGGAAGCCGGGACGTCAAGCACGGCCTTGTCGGTTGGCGTGGAGCGCGTAACCACCAGTTCTGATTGGGGCATATCGCCGTCGGGGTAGAGCGTAAGCACGGAGGCCTCGCCCTCGTTTACGCGACCTGCGAGCCGACCCGCATGGAGTGCTTCGAGAAAGCGTTGCACGGTGGTCTTGGGCCACTTCCAGCGCGTCGCGAGCGAGCCTGCCGAGCAGAGCAGTTGGCCGGGTTCAATCGTGACGGTCCGGCGGCCAAGCTCGACCTGCGAACACTTCCAGTTCGCACGGGCGAGCAGATCCAGGTAGGCTTCAAGGGGAGAGAGGCGGTGGTCGGGAGTCAGCAGCGGGTGTTCAAGCACGGAGCGTGGAACTCTGATGAAACCGTACTTCATGGGGTAAGTAATTGTAATTAAACAGACGAAGCAGCACACGATGATTGTAATATAATACAATTTCTTGCCATTGTCAAGCGAAAAATGAACGAAAGTGCAAATTCAGCTCTGGAACCGGGTTACGTAAGCTTTCGTTTTGGAGGGGAAAGTCGTATCTTGGGAGGTTCGCGATCCGACCCGTCACCCCCCTATGATCCCGCCTTGAAAGGGGGGATGGCGTTCTGGAGCAAAGAGTTGTGAACGGGACTCATCCGAGCCTCCGTGGATTCAGCCGCAAATCAAGAGCGCTGCCCGCCCAAGGGGGTGCCCGCCTTCCGCGTTCCGCATTCAGATTTCTCGCCAACCATATTCCAACTATGAACCGTCTCCTCTCCCTCCTCTTCCTCGCCTCGCTTGGGTTCGCGCAATCGCCCGAGCAGCCGGTGCCGCTGAAGTTTCCGTTGGAGCAGTCGAACGCGATCGTGCGGTTTGACTGCACAGCCGTGCATGTGCAGCCGGACGGGCACAGTGTCACGTTCAATCATTACCGAACGGCTGTGCTCTCCGATCGCGCGATTGCGGAGCACGCCCAGGACGTGAACGTATATAATGCGGGTTATGATACAGTGGAGGTGCTCGTGGCGCGCGTGCATCTGCCGGATGGCAAGGTCGTGGACGTCGATCCGGAGCAGATCAAAGATGTGCCGATGCCCGCGTTCGGGAAATTCTTCCTGCATAATGTGCGCGAGAAGATCGTGACGTTTCCGGAACTCGTCGAGGGCGCGGAGATTGAGATGCTGACCAAGACGACGACGCACGAGCCGCCGATGGACGGCGAGTTCGATTTTTCGTGCGGGCTGGAGAGCGACAATCCGGTGGCCCGGGCCTACGTGGCGATCACGCTGCCGCAGGAGCGCCAACTGCACTGGAAGACGCGCGGGACGCGCGTGGTGAACCATCGCGAAACGCCGGGTGACGGCACGGTGAAACATGTTTGGGAGGTCGCGCAGGTTCCGCAACTCGTGCCGGAGCCGGGCATGCCGCCGTGGCCGGAAGTCGCGAGCATGCTGTTGGCGACGACGGTCCCGAATTGGGAGCGCTGGTCCACCTGGTACGATTCGCTGGCCGGGCCGACGATGGTGGCCGACGATTCGATCAAGGCGCTGGTCAAGGAGTTGACGGCGGGCAAGCCGCGCGACGAGCAATTGCGCGAGATCTTCTATTATGTCTCGAACCGGATTCGCTATGTGGAGACGGCGATGACGGGCCGGAAGGCGGGTTACAAACCGGAGGCGGCGAGCGTGACGCTGCGCAACAAGTACGGCGTCTGCCGCGACAAGGCGGCGTTGATGGTCACGATGCTGCGAGAGGCGGGGATCGAGTCGGAGATTACGTTGATGAATCCGTCGTGGAAGATTGATCCGGAGATCGCGGTGGATCAGTTTAATCACGCGATCGTGGCGGTGCGCGACGGGCAGCACGTCACGTATGTGGATCCGACGGTGGAGAAGACGAAGGAGTTTTTGGCGGGGAACGAGCAGGATCGCGGCGTGCTGGTGTGCGATCATGACGGGGAACCGCTCCGCTGGACGCCGATCGAGGCCTCGGAACAGAACCTCTATTCAATCAAGGCGGAATCGCATTTGGACAGCGACGCGGCGTTTCATTCGTTCGTGACGATCACGACGCGCGGCCTGCCCGATCTGATTCTGCGGAATTATTTGCAGGGCATGCCGCCGAAGCAGCGCGAGGACCTGTTCAAGCGGCTGATTCAGGGCGTGAGCGCGACGGCGGAGCTGCAATCGCTGGAGATCAGCGATCCGATGGATTTCAACACGGCGATGGAGCTCAAGCTCGCCTTCTCGGCGGAGGATTACTCGATCACCGCGGGCAAATACTTGTTGTTTCAAGTCCCCGGCCAGTCCACGGGTTTGGATTTCTTGACGGGCTATCTGTTGGGCGGGACCGATCTGACGGAGCGGCGGTTCGATCTGCGACTGGAGAGCACGTTTGCCGTGCGCGTGGATGAAACGGTGACGTTTCCCGACGGCTACAAGGTGCGCAGCTTGCCGGAAAAAGTCGAGCTGGACTACGGTCAGTTCCGGCTCGCCCGCGATTTTTCACAGAAGGCCAACGAGCTGAATTGCCGCCGCGTATTGGATGTCTCGACGCTGGATGTGACCCGCGAGGATTACTCGAAGCTGCAAGCGCTCTTAAAGAAGAGCGATGCGATGGGCCGCGGGCAGGTGGTGTTGGTGAAGGGGTAGGGACAGACCCGAAATCCGATTCCGGGCACGTGAAGTCGGCGGACACGTGCCTCGGCAGAGAAAAGAAATCCCGCTTCCCCCTAAGTTGTGGAGGCAGGTGTCCGGGACTTGGCATGCCGCACCATCTTGCGGCGGCAGGTGTCCGGGGACTTCACCTGCCCCGTTCGGGAGCGCAGAGATGATTCGACGCCATCAACAGATTTCCCAACCGGGCAGCGTACACTTCGTAACGACGGTGACACAAGAACGCGGTCGCTGGTTCGTCGATCCCGAAGACTGTCGCGAATTGCTCTGGGCCTTTGAGCGCGCTCGTCACCGACTCGGCGTCACCTGCATGGGGTTCGTCTTGATGCCGGATCACATTCACGCGTTGCTGCAACAGACCGAGCCGGACGATCAAATCTCCGAACTGCTTAGGTCTTTCAAGCAGTCAACAACTCAGACGCTTCGGCGCTGCATTCGAGTTCCGCCAGTACAAGCATCGACTCAGAATCGGTCATGGCGCCGGCGATTTGACGATGTTGCGGTTCTCACGAATGACATTGCGCGCGTCAAACTCGGCTACATTCACGGGAATCCAGTGAAGCGTGGCTTGTGCGAGGCCCCTGAAGCTTACGCTTGGTCGAGCGCACGGGATTATCTCGGAACTCCGAACGGAATAGTAGACGTTGATACTGCTTTGATTGGATTCTGAATCGCATTGGTTCACTCTCCCGAGCGGGGCAGGTGAAGTCAGCGGACACCTGCCGCCGCAGGACAGCGTGTGCGCTCGGGTTGTTCCTTGTTCCTTGGTCAGATCAGCCCCGCCGCCAGCGCCAGGCCGAGCACGACGAGCAGCACGGCGACGGTGCCGCGAATGCCTTTGACCGTGGTCCTGTGCAGGAAGCGCGACCCGATCAGGGTGCCGACCATTGCCGCGAGCATGGCCGCGATCATGAGTTCACCGCGTTCGACATTCGCGAGTAGCACGTCACCCCATTTGAGACCGGGGATGTACACGCTTAACCGAGTCAGGTCAATCAGCACGGCGATGGCGACGGAGGTGCCGATGAACTGCGCACCGGAAAGCCCGGCCCGCGCGAGAAACGCGGCGCGAAACGCGCCCTGATGACCGGACAGTCCGCCGAAGAAGCCGCTCAGGAGTCCGCCGACCGGCAGCCATTTCTCGCCGGCTTGCCAGTTGGCGAATCGCGGCACGAACTCCAGCACGGCGAAGTCGATCATCAACACGCCAATGACGAGCTTCAGTACGGTGATCTCGTGCGTCCGGGTTCCCATGGAGTAGGTGACAATCGGTGCCGTGTCTCCTAACCAGGTCAACAGCCATGCCCCGGCAAATCCGGCGAGAATCGCGGGGATGCCGAACCGCAGAAACACGTGGCGGTCAATGTACCGCGCGGTCAGGCCGAACTTGAGGATGTTATTGGAGAGGTGGACCACCGCTGTCGCCGCGACGGCGAGCGAGGCGGGGAAGAAGGCGGCAAAGGCGGGCAGCAGCAGAGTTCCGAGTCCGAAGCCCGAGAAGAACGTCAGCACGGAGGCGAGTAGTGCGACGAGGGGGATGAGGATGTTTTCCATATCTCAAGTATATGCTTTCTTGCGAGAAACTCAATAGCCATGAAACTTCTTTCGCTTATTCTGCTGCTCTCCGCGGCAGGCACGGCCGGTGCGGAGAACCTCGACACCCTGATCGTCAGCGCCGGCGACAAGAGCACGTATCCGCAGGCGAGCACGATCGTGATCTTTGACCGCACAAACATTCGCCTGGCGGCGGACGGGCGAACCCGGACGCGCAAGGAAATGCTGCTCAAGATTGTGGATGAACGCGCGAAGGACGAAGAGGGCGATCAGTCGATCCGCTTCGACGCCGAGCAGGACACGGTGATCATCGAGCAGGCGCGGACGCGTTTGCCCGACGGCCGCTGGATCGCGCCGGAGCAGGACGGTTTCACGCTGACCTCGGCGCCGGAGGTGCAATTCGCGTCGGCCTATTCGCAGCTCAAGCAACAGAACATTTCCTTTCCCGGACTGGACGTGGGCGCGGCGATTCATCTGGTCTATCGCATCGAGCCGAAGCCGGGCAGTGAAATCCCGCAGCAGCCGCGCGCGGGCGGGATCACGCAGTTCGGCGGAACGAATCCGATCTTGCAGAAATCGTATTCCGTGGAGACGGAACCGGGTCGCACGATTCGGTACGCGATGCAGAATAGTCCGGTGTTACCGGTCGTCGTGTTCGACGGCAAGACGACGGCTTATGCCTGGGAATTCCGCGATACGGAGCAGATTCTGACGGAGCCGAACATGGTCAGTCTGGCGTGGTTGGTGCCGCGGCTATGCTGGACGACCTTCCGGGATTGGGATGAACTTGGCCTCTATATGACGGAGCGGTTCTGGGGCGCGGTGGACACGTCGGATCTCGCGCTGGACGAATATGCGAAGCTATCGGCACGAAGCTTGAGCGGCAAGCCGGCGATTTTTCACACGGCGCTCTGGGTCCAGCAGAACGTGCGCACGGTCTCGCTGCCGCTGGGCCGCGTGGGGTATGAGCCGAACACGGCGGATCGCGTGTGGCAGAACAAGTACGGTGACGTGCGCGACAAGAACGTGCTGCTCGCGACGCTGTTGCGCGGCTTCGGCATCGCCTCGGTGCCGGTGCTGGTGTTGAACCGGGATCTCCCGTTTTGCGAATTGCCGGTGCTCGAGCAGTTTTCTCACCTGATCCTCGGGGTCCCGCAGGCGAACGATACGATCTGGCTGGATCCGACGGTGGAGCACATGCCACCGGGAGAGCTTCCGTACAGCCGGACGTACAGCACGGCGTGCATGTTGAGTGACGGCGCACCGCTGTTGATGCGCGTGCCGCGCGGGACACCGGTTCAACGCGGCACGGCGTCGCGCTTGAATTTGACGCTGGCGGCCAACGGCGATTTGAGCGGGACTGTGGAATGCTCACCGCAGATGGATTTCGCAGGCTCGGCGCGGGCCACGTTCAAGGACCAGAAGGAGCGCGAGCGCGACATCTATTTTCAGCAGCTGGTGTCGCGGTTCGGTCAAGGCTCGACGGTGACGGACAGTCGGTTCAGTAATCCGGCCGATCTGGAAACGCCGATGGTCGTGTCGATGAGTTTCGAGTCACCCGGTTACGGCGTGACGCAGGACGATTTGCTGATGGTGGAATTGCCCGGCAATCCGTTCAATTTCGGCGTGACCGGATTCTTCCCGAGCCTGCCGGAAGTTCGTTATCCGGTGGCGTTGTCCCGGCAAGCCCGCGCGGTCACGGAATACACGATCGATCTGCCCAAGAAGTATTCGGTCGCCTATCTGCCACCGCCGCTCTTGATCGACAATCCCTATGTCTATCTCGAACTGAGTCCCAAGCAGGTGGGGCGGACGGTGTCATGGTCGCAGGTGGTCGAGTGCAAGCAGGATCAGGTTCCAGTGGCGCAGTACGAAACATTACGTGACGCTTATCAGCAATTTGTGCTGCCGAAGAACCGGATGATGATGCTTGAGGAGATGAAGGGGAAAAAGTGAGGCGAAGGGACGAGGAGCAGAAATCCGACCCCCCCTTAATCCCCCCACTGCGTGGGGGGAGATCTGAGTCAGGTTCTTCCCCCACTTAGTGGGGGAAGTTAGATGGGGGTCGGCCTGTTCACCCCCTCCTGCCTCAGTGTTTCCGGTTGACAATTTCAAAAGGAATCTGTAGTTTACGATAGCAATTGGGTCACACTTGTCCCCGCCGGAACCCCGCCTGACATCCACGGCTAAGATCAATCAAGAATTGAGTTTGTGATGGCGCAAGCCCGTGAGCGGGTGAAGACTGAGCGGGCGCTTCGTGAAACTGGGCACAAGGCACCGTCGGCGGGCTATCCTCGTGCGACGGGGGTGGAAGCGATTGGGACGACGGCTTCGTGCATCGCGCTGGGCGTGGTTTTACCGTTCTTTCTACATCCATTTGGCGTTTCACCGCGGGTGGTGCTGCCGATGCACTTTCCGGTATTTCTGGCCGGGATTCTGCTGAAACCGTGGCACGCGGCGATTGTTGGAGTGTTCACGCCCGCGCTCTCGATGGGGCTGACGGGCATGCCGACGGCGGATCAGGCGCTGCGCATGGTGCCGGAGCTCGCGACGTATGCCGCAGTGAGCTCGGCGATGCTGAGTATATTCCCGGTCATTCCGGGGCTGTCGGAGCGGCTGGGCCGGATGGCGGCGATGTTCATCGCGATGCTGGTCGCCATGATCGCCGGGCGGTTGGTGTACGTGCTCATGTCGGCGTGGATGATGGGATTTCAAGCGCCGGCGTATTACTCCGGCGTGTTGGTACTGCCCGCGTTGCCGGGGATCGTGGCACAGTCGATACTGATTCCGCCGCTGGCCTACAAACTGCAACGAGTCCTGACGAAATAGCAAACTTGAAACTTCAAACGTGAAAGTTGATTCAGCATCAGGCGTGAGTCGGTTTTCAGGTTTCAAGTTTCAGCTTTCAAGTTTTTCTTCCCATGCTTGATACCAACAACTTGGTCGTCTTTCTGGTCTTGATGGTCGCGGCGGCCGGGATTACCGGGCTGTTCGTGGCGCTCTCGGCCTGGATTGGCCCGAAGCGGCACAACGAGACGAAGGACGCTCCGTTCGAGAGCGGCATCATTCCGCAGCAGGCTGCCGGGCGGCCATTTCCGATCAAGTACTATCTGGTCGCGATTCTGTTCATTGTCTTCGATATCGAAGTCGCGTTTCTCTATCCGTGGGCGGTGAGCTTCCGGCAGATCGGGATGATCGGCTTCGTGTCGATGATGGTGTTCATCGCGGTCTTGCTGGTCGGTTTGTATTACGCGGTGAAGAAAGGCGTGTTGGAGTGGAAATGACGGCGTTCGCCGAGCAGGGACTGTGTCTCTGCCGGAATCCTCGCAGCGCGCTTATCCAACGAGTTCCTCAATTCCGGCGGGGTCAGAGACCCCGCTCGGCGACCTGAGAATATGAGCACACTGGTAAAACCGACAGCGAACGGCCACGAACTGCAAGCGCTTGAGGGCTCAGTCTATACGACCAAGTTCGACAAGCTGCTCGGCTGGGCGCGCAAGTACTCGCTGTTTCAATATCCGTTTGTGACGGCCTGCTGCGGCATGGAGTTCATGTCCACGGCCTGTTCGCATTACGACATCGACCGCTTCGGTGCCGCGTTTCCCAGATTCTCGCCGCGCCAGGCCGACGTGCTGTGGGTCGTGGGGACCATCTCGCATAAGATCGCGCCGGTCTTGAAGACGGTGTACGAGCAGATGGCCGAACCGAAGTGGGTGGTGAGTTTCGGCGCGTGCGCGAGTTGCGGCGGTCCCTACGACAATTACGCGACAGTGCAGGGCATTGACACGATTATTCCGGTGGATATTTACATCGCCGGCTGTCCGCCGCGTCCCGAAGCCGTTTTGGATGGCCTGCTCAAATTGCAGGAGCTGATCCAGAACGAGAAGCACACCGGCACGAGCGGCAGAGGGTACAAGTAGAGGCGGACTGCATCGCCCGTAGCGACGCATGGACACGCGCTCGGGATAGATGATAGATGATAGATGATAGATGATTTCGCGGCGTAGGGGCCGATTGCATCGCCCGCTGTCCGCCGAGCAGGGACTGCGTCCCTGCCGGAATCCTGGAAGCGCGCGAGAGAAGAGAGTTCACCAATTCCGGCGGGGTCGCAGACCCCGCTCGGTGAAGACCGGATATGACCGACAAATTCCCCGAGCAGATTGCGATTGAGAAGAAGTTGCCGCATGCGGTGTATGATTGGCATGCTCAGCACGGCGATCGCACGCTGATCATCGACGGCACGCATCTGCTCAGCATCGCGACGCTCTTGAAAGAGCAACTCGGTTACAACTTTCTGGTGGACCTGACGGCGGTGGATTATCTGCCCCGCAAGCCGCGCTTCGAGGTGGTCTATCACTTCATGAATCTGGAGACGAAGGCCCGGCTGCGGCTGAAGATTCAGAGCGACGAACAGGTCCCGACCGTGCCGAGTTTGACCTCGCTGTGGCCGATTGCGAACTGGTACGAGCGCGAGTGCTGGGATTTATTCGGCGTGAAGTTCGAGGGTCATCCGAATCTGAAGCGGATCATGCTCTACGAGGAGTTCAAGGGCCATCCACTGCGCAAGGATTATCCCAAGACAAAGCGGCAGCCGTTGATCGGGCCGGAGAATTGAGCGGCAGCAATTCCGGCCGGACCCATTAGCTTCCGAAAGAACCCCCCTGTAGGTCCCCCCTTAGAAGGGGGGACGGTTGCGATCTTGATGTTCTCGAAAGCGCGAAAGTCATCGTCGCAGCCACAGGTGTTTGGTACTGCTTCCCCCTTTTCAAGGGGGGATTATGGGGGGTGACGGGAATTCTTCGCGTTTTGACTCTATCTCATGTCACAGACAGAAACTGAATTAGACTACGATCCCGCGATCCCTGAGGAGGAGCCGGAGTATCAGCAGCAGGAGATGTTGCTGAACGTCGGTCCGTCGCATCCGGCGATGCACGGGATTATTCGGATTGTCACGAAGCTCTCGGGCGAGCTGGTGATCGACTCGGATATCGAGATCGGCTACCTGCACCGCGCGATGGAGAAGAGTTGCGAAGACGCGACGTGGAATCAGGCGCTGATCTATACCGATCGGCTGAACTACGTCTCGACGTGCATCAATAATGTCGGCTACTGCATGGCGGTGGAGAAGCTGCTCAACGTCGAAGTTCCGGCGCGCGGGCAGTACATCCGCACGCTGCTCTGCGAAATCAGCCGGATCGCCGATCATCTGACCTGCGTCGGCGCGTCGGCGATGGAACTCGGCGGGTTCACAGTGTTCTTGTACATGATCAAGGGCCGCGAGTACATGTACGAGCTGATCGAGGATTATTGCGGCGGTCGCGTGACCACGGCGAGTACGCGCGTGGGCGGGATGCCGCACGATCTGCGCGAAGGCTGGCTGGACAAGGTTTTGTGGGCGGTGAAAGAGGTGCGCACGATCCTGAAGGAGTGCGACATCTTGCTCACGTATAATCGCATCTTCGTCGAGCGCATGCAGGGGATCGGCAAGCTTTCGACCGAGCGCGCGATTGGCTACGGCTTCACGGGGCCGCTCTTGCGCGCGACGGGCATCGGCTACGACATCCGCAAGGATTATCCGTATCTCGTTTACGACAAGCTCGATTGGAACGTGCCGGTCGGTCACAACGGCGACAATCTCGACCGGTATCTCGTGCGCATGGAAGAGATGGAGCAGAGCTGCCGGATTCTCGAACAGTGCGTCGCGTCAATTCCCGGCGGTCCGGTTTCCAGTCCCGACAAACGGATCACGCTGCCGTCGAAGAAAGATACCTACGGCAATATCGAAGGGCTCATGAATCACTTCAAGCTGATCATGAGCGGCCACGGGATTCGCGTGCCGATGGGCGAAGTCTATCAGGCGGTCGAAGGCGGCAACGGCGAACTCGGATTCTATGTCGTGAGCTATCCGGAAGAGCACGTGACAGACGGTTGCAACGACAAACCCTGGCGCGTGCGCTGTCGTCCGCCGTGTTTCAGTTATGTGGCCGCGATGCCCGAGATGATCAACAACTCACTCGTCGCCGACATCGTACCGACGTTCGGCTCCATCAACATGATCGGCGGGGAGCTGGACCGGTAAGGCGAGCTTGTCATTCTGAAGCCGATCTGCGGGCTGAAGAATCCCACGGGAGCGGGACGCTCTCCCGGGAGCTCCTTCACTGTGTTCAGGATGACAGAGTCTAAGTTTCGTGATTCCTTCATAGAACATGTCCGTAAATTATCCTCAGATTCCCGAAGCGCTGCACAAAAAGGCGGAAGATATTTTCTTTCGTTATCCGCCCGAGCATCGCGAAGCGGGACTCGTGCCGCTGATGTTCGAGGCGCAAAAGGTGCTCGGGTTTATCTCCCCCGAGACGGAGCACTGGCTGGCCGAGCAGTGTCACGTCAGTTTGGTCAAAGTCCGCGAAGTGCTGACGTTTTACTCGATGATGCGCTCCGCGGCGGTTGGGAAGTACTTGATTCAATATTGCCAGAACATCTCCTGCTGCCTGATGGGCGGCGAGGCGGTCTTGGCCCATCTCGAGCAGAAACTGGGCATTCACGCGGGCCAGACCACGCCGGACAAGCTGTTCACGCTGCGTTGCGTGGAGTGTCTGGGCGGTTGCTCGTGGGGGCCGATGCTGCTCGTGAACGAGGATCAGTATTATCAGCTCACGCCGGCGAAGATCGACAAGCTGATCGACGGCTTCAAGAGCGGTAATCCGGTTGTGCCGGACAATCCGACGCCGCTGTTGGGCAATGTGGGCGAGGTGGCCGAAGCATGAGCAGCGCCACCGGAACGATGCGCGTGGTCTCGCGGAATTTCGCGGTGCCGAATATGGCGAAACTCGACGTAGCCACTAAGCACGGCGCGTACGAGATGCTGAAGCGCGCGGTCAAGCTGAAGCCGGACGAAGTGACCGCGATCGTGAAGGCGTCGGGCCTGCGCGGACACGGCGGGGCGGGCTTTTCGGCGGGCATGAAGTGGGGCTTCGTGCCGAAGGACAAGTTCCCGCGCTATGTCTGTGTCAACGGCGACGAGAGCGAGCCGGGCACCTGCAAAGATCGCCTGATTTTCGAGCGTGATCCGCATCTGATGCTGGAAGGCGCGCTGATTTGCGCGTATGCGGTGCAGGCTGAGCGCATCTATATCTACATTCGCGGCGAGTATTTCTACCCCGCCAAGGTGATGCAGGCGGCGGTGGACGAGGCGCGCGCGAAGGGCTTCGTCGGCGAGAATATTCTCAAGAGCGGTTGGTCGTGCAGCGCGCATTTGGCGACCGGCGCGGGCGCGTATATCTGCGGCGAGGAGACGGGTCTGCTCGAATCGCTGGAAGGCAAGAAGGGTTGGCCGCGCCTGAAGCCGCCGTTCTATCCTGCCGCCGTGGGGCTGTGGGGCGCGCCGACCATCGTGAATAATGTCGAGACGCTGGCGTTCGTGCCGCGCATTCTCGAGATGGGCGCGGAGCAGTTTGCCGCCTTGGGCTCGCCCAAGAACGGCGGAACGTCGTTATTTTCGCTGTCCGGTCATGTCGCCAAGCCGGGCGTTTACGAATTGCCGATGGGGACGCCGCTGAAGTCACTCATCTACGAATGCGGCGGCGGCATTCCCAATGGCCGCAAGCTGAAGGCGGTGATTCCGGGCGGTTCGTCGTCGCATATTCTGAAGGCGGAAGAGTGCGAGGACCTCAAACTCGATTTTGAATCCGTCGCGGCGGCGGGCTCGATGCTGGGGAGCGCGGCAGTGATGGTGATCGACGACACGGTCTCGATCCCGCGGCTGATGCTGTGGATGACGCGGTTTTACGCGCACGAGAGTTGCGGCCAATGCACGCCCTGCCGCGAGGGCACGGGCTGGCTGTTGCGGCTGGCCAAGAAGTTGCTGGACGGCAAGGGCACGCGCAAGGATATCGACGACATGTACGAGGTGGCGGACAATATTGACGGCAAGACGATCTGCGCGCTCGGCGCCGCGGTGGCCTGGCCGACGAAGAGCTATCTTGTGAAGTACCGCGACGAGTTCGAAGCGTTGGTGAAGGGCTGATGCGCGTCTCGGTTCAGCACCGAGCCGCCCTGTATGTCATTCTGATCTATGGCGCAGTGTGCGCGATCTGGAGCCAACAGTTGCCCGAGGGCGAGGCTCCCGACGAGGCGGCTCATGTCAGGTACGCCGAGTTCCTCTATTCGAATGCGCGGTTACCGACGCAATCGGAGATTGTTCGAGACAGTCTGTCGGAGGGTTTTCAATCTCCGCTCTATCACATTGCGTTGGCATGCGTGATCGGCGTTACCGGGTATTCCAATCACCGCATGTGTTGGGCGTTCCCGATAGGCGACGGCGCACAATCTGCTTGGCCGGAGCGCATTTACGATCATCGGGCGATGGCCGCGAAAGCAGAGCCGACCGACCTGCTTCGATACCGCATGTTGCGTCTGCCGAATGTGATCTTTGGGATGGTGCTGCTCTGGATCGTGTTCCGCACGATGGTCATCGCGGGATTCTATCCGGTCGGTAGTTTGCTGGTGTCGCTGTTGGCCACGACACCCGCGATGCTTTTCTCCGGCGCCACGATCTCCAATGACATGTTGGCCGGCGTGTTCTGCGCGGCAGCAATCTTGGGGCTGCTAAGATATCGGTCCGAGGGCCGATCCGCTCCGCTCTGGATCTCCGCCTGCATGTTGGCTCTGGGCATGATGACCAAGTCGAATGTGGTGTTCTTTTGGAGCGCGATGGTGGGGGTCTTGTTCTTGACCCCGCCCCGCTGGCGCGTGACCAAGGAACGTCTGGTTCTGCTGATCGTGCCGTTGCTCCTTGCCGGTTGGAGTATGTACCGCGCATTCAGGGTACATCCGCGTCGACTCGATGCTGACTTGATCGCCTATCACTCATCGTCGTGGGGCCGTGAGTTGTTATCATGGGTCAAGACGGCGCTGAAGACCGTGTACAATGCCCTGCCGACCGGTGTCGGAGTCCTGGGGGCGCAAAGCGTCTGGTTGCCGGGGTGGTACTATGGTCTATATTTCGGTCTCACCGCTGTGCTGCTGATACTGGCGTGGCGTGCGGGCGGCCGGGCCGGAATCCAATCGCAGCTCGGGTGGAGCGGACTCCTTGCCGCAGTGGCTCTGAGTCTGCTGTCCGTGCATTGGTTTCGCGAATCCGGCGAGAGTATGCACAGCCGGTTGTTCATTCCGTACTTACCTGCGATTCTCTTGCTGCTCGCGGCGCGCGTGGCACCGCTGCCCACGATGACCGTGCCGGCGCGGCGCGAACGTCCATTGCTGATTCTTGCCGCGCTTCTGTTAGTTGCCGCGCACGCCAGTCGAGACGTTTGGTTCGGTTTCGCGACGGCCGTCAAATCGACCCTGCATCTGCAGCGCGGCGCGGATTGGTATGCGGCGATGATTGGACTCTGGCTGGCTGCGCTAGGCAGTGCGTCGCTGATGGTGGCGACGTCCAATCGCTGGTGGCCGGCAGTCGCACGGCGCGCGGTTCGCAGTCCGTATGTCTCAGTTTGGATCGCCGTATGTGGCGCGACGTTGTCGACGGCGATGTTCTGGATCCGGGTACTTCCGCGGGTCCGCGGCTGATCGCGTCTGTGCTCCGATTGCTGGCCCGGCCGAATGCTGGCGGCTCGCGATCAGGCTATCAATCACGGTGGTGGAAGGGAATGGTCACACGTCAGGATGCCTAAACTCGAAATAGATTTCAAGCCCGTTGAGGTTCCGGCGGGAACGAATCTTGTGGAAGCAGCGAAGCTGCTGAATATCGAGATTCCGCACTATTGTTACCATGCCGGCTTGACGGTAGTGGGTTCGTGCCGGATGTGCCAGGTGGAGGTCGAGCAGAACGGTCGGAAGAGTCTCGTGATCGGCTGCAACACCGTGGCCGCCGACGGCATGAAGGTGTACACGAACACCGAGCCGGTTCACCGTACGCGCAGCAACGTGCTCGAGTTCTACTTGCAGCATCATCCGCTGGATTGTCCGATTTGCGACGATGCGGGCGAATGCGACTTGCAGAACTATTACATGCGGTACGGGCTGCACGACAGCCGCGTGGAGCTGACGGACAAGCGGCACAAGCACAAAGTGCACGACGTCGGTCCGACCGTGGTGCTCGACAGCGAGCGCTGTGTGGTCTGTTCGCGTTGCGTGCGGTTCTGCCGGGAGATCGTGGGCAGTGACGAACTCGGCATCTTCAGTCACGGGGGTGAAGCGGAACTGATGAATGTGCCGGGCAAAAAGCTCGACAACCCCTATGCCGGAAACGTGGTGGACCTCTGTCCGGTGGGCGCGTTGACCGACAAGGATTTCCGCTTCAGGCGCCGCGTCTGGTATTTGAAGCACACTCCGTCGATCTGCACGGGCTGTTCGCGCGGCTGTAATCTGCTCGTGGATTGGGAACTCGTGCGGAAGCACAACGATCCGGAGCGCCGGATTCAGAGATTGAAGCCGCGCTACAATCGGCTGGTGAATGAATGGTGGCTGTGCGATCGCGGCCGTTACAGCTACCACGGCGTGGACGCGCCGGATCGCTTGCTGCATCCGCTGACCAAGGAAGAGCGCAACGGCCATCCGCTGACGGTTGCCGAGGTTGTGGAGCGCGCCGCGACGAAACTCAAAGCAACGCTGGACAAGCACGGCCCCAAGAGCGTCGCCGTGCTCGGCTCGCCGCGGTCGTCGAATGAAGATCTGTTCCTGCTCAAGCGGTTGTTCGACGATCATCTGAAGGTGCACACGATCGACGTGCAGTTGACGAAAGAGCCGGGCGGAGTCGAAGACGAGCTCCTGATGAAGTCCGATCTGTCGCCGAATCGGCGCGGGGCGGCGGAGCTGGGGTTGCGTCCGCATCCGGCGGGGCAGAGCGAGGGCGATGACATTCTCGCGGCGGCGGTGGAGGGCGAGTATGAGTTGCTGATCGTGGTGAACCATGACTTGTCGAAGCTGCTCTCCGCGAAGGAGTTGAACAAGCTCGACCAGCACTGCGCTTACATTCTCTATCTGACCACGCACGGCAATGCGTTCTGCGAAGTCGCGGACGACGTGATTCCGCTGGCGATGTGGGCGGAGCGCGACGGCAGTTATACGAATTTTCAGGGCCGTGTACAGCGCGCGCTCAAGTGTTTCGAGCCGCTTGGTCTGGCCGTTCCGGAGTGGCAGGTCTGGCAGGAAATTGGCCAGCGGTTGGGCCTCACGGTGAACGCGCACTCGAACGCCGGCGTGTTCGACCTGATCGGCGCGAGCGTGGCGGGCTTCAAGGATTTGACGTGGGAAGGACTGGGCGCGTCGGGCAAGCTGTTGATGGGTGTGCCTGAGCCTGTGTATCGCAAGGTGAGAGCCAAAACGCCATTACCGGCATACTGATCTGCGTCTGACTATGGAGTGCGGAACCGCGAAGTCGGCATTCAGGCGGCTGGGGTTGGCGTTGGTTGTGAGCCTGATCGCGACGACTCCGATGCTCGCGGCGCCGGCGTTGCCGAAAGTCGATCACTATGACTGGCAGATCCGCGTTGACTATGATGAGGAAGCGATTGCCTCAGGATGTCGGCTGACGGTCAGGAACGTGACCGCGCAACCGCTGGACCATGTGCCGCTCATTCTCTATCGGCTGTTGACGGTGGACTCCGTGTCCACATTTGCCGGAAGGGCGCTCGCCTTCGAGCAGAGCGTGCGCGCATTCGACGATGGAGCCCGGATGCAGGCCAATTTCGTCGATGTCCGATTGCCCGCACCGCTGGCAGTCGAGGATACGATTTCTCTTGGCGTAAGCTATCGCGGGTATCTTGCCGGGTACCGGGAGACCGGCATGCTGTATGTGCAGGATCATGTGGACCCGGCGTTTACTATTCTGCGCATGGATTGCCATGCCTATCCTGCAATTGGCACAACATCGGACTCGCTGAACCGCATGGTTGGTCTGCCCGAATATAGTTACCGGATTCGCGTGAATGTTCCGGATACGCTGTTTGCGGCCAATGTGGGGGAGCTGGTGTCGTCGGTGAGTGAGGGGGGGCGACTCACGGTCGAGTACCGGTCATCGCGTCCGGCGTGGCGGATGGACGTGTGCGTGGCGAACTACACGGTTATTGAGCGCGGTCCGAATCGGATATATTGCTTTGCGCAGGATTCGGCGGGCGGTCAAGGCATCGCCGGAGCGATGGAACGGTGTCTGGATTTGTACTCGCGCTGGTTCGGTCCGCTCACGGATTTCCGCGGTTTCACGGTGCTTGAAATTCCGGAAGGCTACGGCTCACAAGCGGACGTGACCGGTATTCTCCAGACGGCGACCGCGTTTCACGACTCGGCTTCGTGGCACGAACTTTATCACGAGCTGTCCCATCAGTGGAATGTGCGTGAGGCGGACGAGCCGCGCTGCCGCTGGCAGGAGGGGTTGGCGACATTTCTGGAGACGCTTGCTGCCGACTGCTTGGATGGTACCCATCAGCTTGCGGATCGCTCTGACTGGATGCGCGAATGGCTCAGGGGACGATTTGCGGCCGACAGCTCGATCCTGGAGCTGCCGCCCGCTTCCTATGGTTCACGCGGAGTGACCGGCTACTCGTATTCGGTGGGGATGCTGTCCTCGAATATCTTGTGGCAAAGCGTCGGGCACAGCACGTTCTGTCGGATCATCGGCGCGGCTTATCGCAGTCCGGAAGCGCGCGGCCTGGATTTGAAAGCCTACGAATCCCTTGCCGCGAAAATCGGCGGGGCGCGGGTTCATGCCTATTTCCGGGACTGGTTTTTCACGCCGCGCGGTGTTCAGTATTTGAATTCACCTCAAAGCTTGGCTCAGATCGCAGCCCGATATCGGCGCTGATCCATTCTCGGCCGGCCGCAACTTCTGCCTTACCATGTTGCTCGATTTCGGAATAATAGTCGGCAAGATCGCGATCATATTTCTCGGCATTCTGAACGGCGCGGGCATCCTGACGTGGGTGGAGCGCAAGCAGAGTGCCTTGATGTCGGACCGGATTGGCGCGAACCGGGCGTCGATTCTGGGAATCAAGCTGCTGGGCTTGATCAATTCGCTGGCCGACGCGATCAAGTTGATCTTCAAGGAAGACTTTCTGCCGCCCAAGGGGCTGCGCTTCCTGCATGCGCTGGCGCCCTGCTTCGCGATGTTTCCCGTGTTCGTGACGTTCGCGGTCTTGCCGTTTGGACCGCCGATCGAATTGTTCGGCCGCGAGATCAAGTTGCAGCTCCTGAACATGGATATCGGCTTTCTCTACATCCTCGCGTTCGGTTCGATGGCGGTGTACGGGACGATGTTGGCGGGCTGGGCGTCGAACAACAAGTTTTCGCTGATCGGCGGGATGCGCGCCTCCGCGCAGATGATTTCGTACGAGATCATTCTCGGCCTGGCGATTATCGGACCGGTGCTCGTGTTTGGCACGCTGGAACCGGGCGCGCTGGTGACGGCGCAAAACCAGCTGTTGTGGGGCTGGCTGCCGAAGTGGGGGATCATCGTCCAACCGATTGCGTTCCTGCTGTTCCTGCCGGCATCGATGGCCGAGACCAAGCGCGCGCCGTTCGATTTGCCTGAGGGCGAATCGGAGATTATTGGATTCGCGACGGAATATTCGGGCATGCGCTGGGGTATGTTCTTCCTCGGCGAATTCGCGGAGATCGTCGTACTGGGCGCGGTGTTGACGACGTTGTTCCTCGGCGGTTACCACATTCCGTATCTGTTCGATGCGGCGGAAATGGCGAGTGGTCCGGGCTTCTATTTCCCGTGGGGCGCGACCATTCCGCTTGGGACCTGGTCGGTCGTCAGCTTGCGGGTCGCGGCCTTCATGACCAAGGTGGCGTTTCTGATGTGGTTGCAGATGCAGATTCGCTGGACGTTCCCGCGTTTCCGATACGATCAGCTCATGCGGGTGAGCTGGCGCGAAATGATGCCGATCGCGCTCCTGAACATCGGCGTCACCGGCCTCATTATCATGTGGCTGAATTGAGGCGGCTTGCGGATCGAACTCTGCTTTCAGCGGTATTGACTCTTTGCGTCTTAGTGTTTTCGTCCCCCCGATGATCACTGTACAGCCCGTTCGCCAAATCAAGCTTACGCTCGCGCAGAAGACCTACTATCCGGAGCTCTGGAAGGGGCTGATGGTCACGTGCGATCACTTCTTTACGAATCTGTTTCGTCACATCGGGCGTTCGGTGGGGATGAAGACCAAGCCGCCGATGGTGACGATTCAGTATCCGGAGGAGCAGCGCTGGATTTCGCCGCGCTGGCGCGGGCTGCATCGCCTGATGCTGCGGCCGGATGGCGCACCGCGCTGCGTGGCCTGCATGATGTGTGAAACGGCCTGTCCCGACAAGTGCATTTATATCACCGCCGGCGAATCGCCGGACGGTCGGATTGAGAAATATCCCGTCGCATTTGAAATCGATTTGTTGCGCTGCTGCTTCTGCGGCTTGTGTGTGGAGGCCTGTCCCGAAGATGCCATCCGGATGGACACGGGGATCGTGGAATTCGGCGCGTTTCGCCGTGACGAGCTGTATCTTGATCGCGAGTTTCTCATGAATGTGAAACCCGAACTGACGACGCATACCCAATACGTGGGCGAACTCGACGGGCGGCCGCTGCAGCGCGTCGATCTGGTGAAACTCGCTCAGCAGAGTCACTGATTACGTGGAGTCCAACGGACCGGGTGTCGCGATCAACTTGGCGGCCGCGCGGGTGACCCTGTGCGGCTGTCTGCTAATACGTCGGGCGCGCTCGGCCATGCCGCTGTGAGCGGTCATTCTGAGCCCGCCGCCTTCGGCGGGGAGGAGGATCTCCCGGTGCGGACGTCGGAGTTCCGCGGGATCCTTCACTTCGCTCAGGCTGACCGACGAATCGTTCAGGACGACAGACGATGAATCGCATCTGCGAGCTGTTCGGCATTCGCTATCCGATCGTGCAGGCCGGGATGGTCTGGACTTCGGGCTGGAAACTCTGCGTCGCCGCCTCGCAGGCGGGCGCGCTCGGGATGATCGGGGCGGGATCGATGAAGCCGGAGGTGTTGGCCCACCACATCCGGTCGGCCCAAACGACATTGGCCCGCAGTGTCCCGTTCGCGGTGAACATTCCGCTGGAGCGCGCGGATGCGGCGGAACAGATTCAGACCTGTCTCGATCACGGTGTCAAGATCGTGTTCACATCGGCGGGAAATCCGGGGTTGCACACGTCGCGCTTGAAGGCGGCGGGTGTCACGGTCGCGCATGTCGTCCCGACGGCGAAGCACGCGCGGAAGTGCGAAGAGCGCGGCGTGGACGCGGTGGTCTGCGAGGGGACCGAGGCCGGCGGTCACAACGGCGCGGATGAGCTTCCGACATTTGTGCTCGTGCCGCAAGTGCGCGACGCGATCAAGCTGCCGGTGATTGCGGCGGGCGGCATCGTGAACGGGCGCGGCCTGGCGGCGGCGTTCGCGCTGGGCGCGGACGGCGTTCAGATTGGGACACGATTCGCGGCCACGGTGGAAGCCTCCGCGCATCCGCGCTACAAGCAGGCGATTGTGGAAGCGGGGGAGACGGACACGGTCTTGAGCATGAAGAATGTCGTTCCGGTGCGCATGATCAAGAATCCGTTTGCGTTGACGTGCCTGGAATATGAGCGGCGCGGGGCGACGCAAGCGGAGGTTCGGGAACTGCTCGGTCGCAAGCGTGAAATGGCGGGGATCTTTGAGGGGGATTGGCAGGCTGGACAATTTGAGGCGGGCATGGGCGCGGCGATGATTCACGATATCCTGCCGGCGGCGGAAGTCGTCGCCCGCCTCGTACGCGAATACAATGACACGGTTGGGAGGCTTAGCTCGCTATGAAACGCGAAGTCCTCGGCGCGAAGATTCACAATGCGCGCGTCACGCAATTGAACATCGAATACGAAGGCTCGTGCGCGATCGATCATGATCTGCTCGATCAAGCCGGGATTCTGCCCTATGAGCGCGTTCACATCTACAATGTGATGAACGGCGAGCGCTTTGACACGTACGCGATTCCGGGCAAGCGCGGATCGGGCCTGATCGGTCTGAACGGCGCGGCGGCGCGGCTGGCGGTGAAGGGCGACCGCGTCATTATTGTGACTTACGTACAGCTTGACGAGGACGATCCGCCGCACAAAGCGCTGGTGGTCGTGCTCGATGAACACAATCGGCCGGTGAAGCAGTTAGCTCACCGGATCGGGAGAAAGCCATGAAGATCTCGACGGTTTCGGGCAAGGTGCGGGCTGGCTACGGTGCGATCGCCGTTTGCCTGTTCGACGATGAAGTCAAGGCGCCGCGGCTGTCCGCGCTGGATCGCGAAACTGTGCGCGAGGTGGAGCGCGTGATCGCGGCCGCGAAGTTCACGGGCAAGAAGAGCGAGACGGTCTGTCATTACGCCGAGCGCGGTGCGGCGCCGCTGCTCATTGTGCAGGGGCTCGGTTCGCGCAAGCAGTTCACGTGGCTCGGGCTGCGGCTGGCGGCGGGGGCCTGCGTGCGCGCCGCACAGCAGCAGCATGCGAAATCGATGGCGCTGATCAGCGAGGACAAATTCTCCGACGAACTCGACGCGGAACCGGTGATGCGCTCGCTGGTGGACGGACTCGTACTCGGCGCGTGGTCCTTCGATTTCTACAAGTCCAACGGCGAGCCGCGGGAGATCGCGGAAGTGGATGTGTATTTCACCTCCGCCGGGCGGGCCCAGGCGGCGGCGCGGGTACAGCATGTCGCGGAAGTGATGGCGCAGGCCACCAATCTGGCGCGGGAGTGGGGTACGCATCCGACCAACGTGGTGGGCATCAATTTTCTGACGCAATCGGCGAAGACGCTTTCGCGCAAGGGGCTGAAGGTCTCGACCGTGGAAGTGCCTGAGATGAAGCGGCTGGGGATGAACCTGTTTGTCGCCGTCGGTCAGGCCAGTGCGCAGCCGCCGCGGCTGGTCATCATGGACTGGAATCCGCGCGGCGCGAAAAAGACCTATGCGCTGATCGGCAAGGGCATGGTCTTCGATTCGGGCGGTCTGAATGTCAAGACCGCGATGATGGAGGAGATGAAGTCTGACATGTGCGGCGCCGCGACCGTGCTCGCGACGATGCATGCCGTGGCGATGCTGAAGCCGAAGCAGCGCGTGATCGGTTTGCTCGCCTGCGCGGAGAATTCCGTGTCCGGCAACGCCTACCGGCCGTCGGATATTTACACCGCGATGAACGGTAAGACCGTGGAGATCGGCAATACCGATGCCGAAGGTCGGCTCGTGCTGGCCGACTCGCTTTGTTACGCGATCAAGAATTACCGGCTGAACGGCGTGATCGACATTGCCACGCTCACGGGCGCGGCGGTCGTAGCGCTGGGCAACTATGCGGACGCGGTGTTCACGAACAACGAGCGCTTGCAGCGCGCGGTTCTTGACGCAGCGGAACGCGGCGGCGAGCGCATGTGGCCGCTGCCGAATTACGAAGAGTATCTTGATCCGATGAAGAGCACGGTCGCCGACCTGAATAACGCGGCCGGTCATCGCTGGGGCGGCGCGTGTACGGCGGCGGCGTTTCTGAAGCAGTTTGTGGGTGACACGCCGTGGGTGCACATCGACATTGCGCCGACCTCGATTGGCGCGCCCGCGACGTCGATACTGCCGAAAGCGATTGCCGGCGGCTCGGGCGTCCGGACACTGTGCGAGTTTCTGGTGAACGGGTAGGGTTGCCATGACGACGAGGTAATGAAATGACTCGCGAATCCCTCCCTGTTGACGTACTGATTGTGGGCGCCGGTCCGGCGGGGCTGGCGTGCGCGTATCATCTCAAGCGCCTGATCGACGCGAAGCAGGGCGCACACAAGCAGCTCGCCGAAATCGAGATCATGGTGCTGGAGAAGGCTCGTGAACTCGGCGCCCACAGTATGTCGGGCGCGGTGATGGATCCGCGCGGGCTGGCCGAACTCATGCCCGACTGGAAAGCGCAGGGCTTCCCCGCCGAACGTTTTTGCGCGGAAGACGGCGTGTTCTATCTCACGGAAAAGAGCAAATTCCGTACGCCCTGGACGCCGCCGCCGCTGAAGAATCACGGCTACCCGATTGTGTCGCTGAACCGCCTCGTGAAATGGCTCGGCGAAAAGGTCGAAGCGCTCGGCGTCACCATTGCGACCGAAATGCCCGGTCAGGAGTTGCTGCTTGACGGCGACAAAGTCACGGGTGTGCAGCTTGGCGACAAGGGCGTGAACAAGAGCGGCGAGGCCAAGCGTAACTTCGAGCCCGGCGCGAATATCGAAGCGCGCGTCACGGTGCTGGCGGAGGGCACGCGCGGCTCATTGACGAAAACCGCTGTGCAGAAGCTGGGTCTCGCGGGCCAGAACCCGCAGGTCTATTGCCTCGGCGTGAAGGAAGTCTGGGAGACGCCGAAACCGATCGCCGCGCCGGGCACCGTGTATCACACGCTCGGTTATCCGCTCGGCAACACGTATGGCGGCAGTTTTATCTACACGATGCGCGACAATCTCGTTTCCATCGGTCTCGTCACCGATCTGGGCGCGGGCAGTCCGTACACCGATCCGCACTACAATTTCCAGAAGTTTAAGGCGCATCCCTGGGTGGCGGGGATGATCAGGGGCGGGAAGCTGATCGCCTATGGCGCGAAGACGATTCCCGAGGGCGGCTGGTTCGCGATGCCGCGCCATTATGCCGACGGCCTGCTGATTATCGGCGACAGCGGCTCGTTTCTGAACGCACAGCGGCTGAAGGGCATTCATCTCGCGATCAAATCGGGGATGCTCGCCGCGGAATCGATTCTCAATGCACTCCTGATGGACGACTTCTCCAAGGATTCGCTGAAGAGTTTCAAAGAGAAGGTTGATTCGAGTTGGATCAAGGACGAGCTGTGGGCCGTGCGCAATTTCCACCAGGCGTTTGAAGGCGGCGTGGCGCTGGGCCTGGTGCACGCGGCGGCACAATTCGTGAGCGGTGGTCGCGGCTTCTCGGACCACATGCACAGCGTGCCGAATCACAAGCTGATGAAGCGCGTGCGCGAAGCGGGCCTGCCCGACCGGGACAAGCTGCTCGATCTCCGCGCGAAGGAGTTTGACCGTGAGCTCACGTTCGACAAGCTGACGGACGTATTCAAGAGCGGCACGACGCACGAGGAGGATCAGCCTGTCCACCTGCGGGTCGCGGACACCGAGATTTGCCGCACGAAGTGCCGCGAAGAGTACGGTAATCCGTGCCAGTTCTTCTGCCCGGCCCAGGTTTACGAAATGGTCGCGGACGCGGAGCGCGGCGGCGTAAAATTGCAGATCAACGCATCGAATTGCGTACACTGCAAGACTTGCGATATCATGGATCCGTACGAGATCATCACGTGGGTTCCGCCGGAGGGCGGCGGCGGTCCGGTGTACAACGACCTGTAGCTCGCTTGCTGGACCTGCACAATCATGTGCTGCCCGGCGTCGATGACGGCGCGGCCAACCTGCGCGTGGCGCTATCCATGCTCGAACAAGCGGCGGAGCAGGGCATCACACATGTGGCCTGCACGCCGCACCTGAACGAGCGCATGACGGCCGAAGTGGACCGACATTTTCAGTCGGTTTTTCTCCAGTTGGAACAGGCGGTCGCCGGTGCCGGAGTCCCGGTGCAGTTGATGCTCGGCTCGGAGATCATGCTGGGCGGCGATTTGCAGCGGCTGCTGACCTACAAGGTGTCGAGCTATGGCGGTAAGCGCGGCTATTTCCTGCTCGAGTTTCCGGCCTCAACTCCGCACGAAATCGCGATCAATGCGATCCGGGTGTTCCGGCGGCACCACATGCAGCCGG
This sequence comes from candidate division KSB1 bacterium, assembly GCA_016214895.1. Classification (NCBI taxonomy): domain Bacteria; kingdom Pseudomonadati; species Candidatus Zhuqueibacterota bacterium. The sequence goes on along the minus strand of JACRMR010000012.1, from coordinate 203,859 downwards.
TGCTCGCGCATATTGAGCGATTCATCGTGGCCGTGAAGTCCGTCGAACATGCCGCAGCCTTGCGCGCGGCGGGCGCGGTGCTTTCGATCGATGCCGGAGCGTTGACGGGACAGTTCGGCCCGACGATGGTGTCGCGGGCGAAGCAGCTGGTGCGCGCCGGCTGCATCGACCTGATGATGAGCGATGCGCATGACGACCACCTGCAGACGTTCTGCCTGAAGCCGGCGTTCGACGTGGCGGTTGAGTTGATCGGCGAGGCGGAGGCGCGACGCCTGGTGGACGAGCACCCGCGGCGAGTGTGGAATAATGAGCCGTGGCCGCATGAAAGTGAATTGAAAGACGTGATATGACGATTGGCCCCTACACCGTCTCGCGGATTGAAACGGGCGATTTCAAGCTTGACGGCGGTGCGATGTTCGGCGTGGTGCCGAAGCCGCTGTGGAGCCGCCCCTGTCCGGCGGACGAGTTGAATCGGATCGCGATGACGGCGCGCTGTCTGCTGCTGGAGTCCAGCGAGCGCAAGATCCTGATTGACTGCGGTATCGGCGACAAGGACGATGCGAAGTTCCGCGACATTTACGCGATTGATTTCACGCGCAACACGCTCGAGCATTCGCTCGCGCAACGCGGAATCGGGGCCGATCAAATCACGGATGTGATCTATACGCATTTGCATTTCGATCACGCCGGCGGCTCGACCCGGCGCGAGGGCACTCGCGTAGTTCCGGTGTTCGCGCGGGCGCGGCATTTTGTGCAGCGGCGGCAGTGGGAACAGGCGCTGGCGCGGTTCGATCGCGATCGAGCGAGCTACCTGGAGGCCAACTACGTTCCGGTGATGGAGGCGGGCCTACTGGAATTGCTGGACGGCGACGTCGAGCTGTTTCCCGGCATTCACATGCTGCTCAGCGATGGCCACACGCCTGCGCTGCAAACGGTCAAGCTCAGCGATGGGGCGACGACGCTCTGGTACCCGACCGATCTGCTTCCGCTGGCGGCGCACATTCCGCTGCCGTACATCATGGGTTATGATCTGTACCCCGTAACGACCCTCGCGGACAAACAGAAGTATCTCGCGCGGGCCGCGGATGAGAATTGGATATTGGTGTTTGAGCACGATCCGGCGCATCCGGCCACGCGCGTGAAGCGCGATGAGAAGGGCCGCATCGTTCAGGCCGAAACCGTGAGTATCTGAGTTGAGTAATTCCCGTTCACGCGAATTTCTGGACCGGCTGCAGAGTGAAGTGATCGTCGCGGATGGCGCGACGGGCACGGCGCTGTATGCGCGCGGCTATTCTTACGCGTCGTGCTTCGAGGAACTGAACGAATCGGAGCCGGCCGTGGTCGAGGAATTGCATCGCGAGTACGTTCAGGCCGGAGCGCGATTGATTGAGACCAATACGTTTGGAGCGAATTGGTTCCGGCTCGGCGAGCACGGGTTCGAGAAGCGCGTCCGCGAGATTAATCGAGCGGGCGCACAGCTTGCCCGTCGCGCGACGGGCAAGAGCGCCTTCGTGGCGGGATCGGTGGGACCGCTGAACCGGATGTTGGAGCCGATCGGACCGCTCACGCTTGCCGATGCGCGGCGCGCCTTCACGGAGCAAGCACAGGGCTTGCTCGAAGGCGGCGTTGACTTGTTCATTGTCGAGACGATTTCCAACCTCGCCGAGATTCGCGAGGCGATGCTGGCGATCCGCGATCTGAGTGATCTGCCGATCATCGCCTCGATGACCTTTACGGAAGATGGCAAGACGCTTGTGGGCGACAAGCCGGGCGAGGTGCTGCGTGAATTAACCGCACTGGGCGCGAATTCCGTGGGCGCGAATTGCTCGGTCGGTCCGCAGGCGATGCTCGATGTAATCGAGCGCATGGCGGCGATTGCGACGGTGCCGCTGTCCGCTCAGCCGAATGCCGGGATGCCGCGCGTGGTGGGGGGCCGCTACATCTATCTCGCGTCGCCACAGTACTTCGCCGAGTACGCGTTGAAGTTCGTCGAGGCGGGCGTGTCGCTGGTGGGCGGTTGCTGCGGGACGACGGTCGAGCACATTCGCGCGATCTCCGCCGCCGTGCAGGATCACAAGCCGGGCAAGCCGGTGGCGATTACCGTTCGGGAAGTTGAGGACGACGGCGAAATCGAGACCGCGCGCAGCCGCCAGACTTACAGCGATTTTCGCGCGAATTTGGGCAAGAAATATCTCGTGTCGGTCGAGATCGATCCGCCGCGCAGCATCAATCCGGAGCCGTTTATTCGCAGCGCGCAGATGCTGAAAGCGAACGGCGCGGACTTGATCAATGTCGCGGATTCGCCCTTGGCGCGCTCGCGCATGAGCGCGCTGGCGATGGCGCACCTGATTCGCCGCGACGCGGGCATCGACGTGCTGCTGCATGTTTCCTGTCGCGACCGGAACGCGATCGCGTTGTCGTCGGAACTGCTCGGGGCCCACACGCTGGGCGTACACAACATTCTGGCGGTGACGGGCGATCCGACGAGTATCGGCGATTATCCCTTTGCCAAGGGCGTGTTCGAGTTGGATTCGATTGGACTTTCCAAGCTCGTCTCGCGCATGAACACGGGGCTTGATTTGACCGGGCGCAAGATGGAAGAGCCGACCGGTTTCCTGCTGGGCGTGGGCGTGAACCCGACGGCGACGGACCTGCCATTGGAGTACGACCGGTTCAAGCAGAAGCTTGATGCGGGGGCGCAGTTCGCGTTCACGCAGCCGCTGTTCGACGTTCGCACGCTTGAGGAATTCCTGAACGCGGTCGCGGGCTTCTGCCGGATTCCCATCTTCGTGGGTATCCTCCCGTTACGCTCGTCGAAGCATGCGGAGTTCATTCACAACGAAATCCCCGACATGTTTGTGCCGGAAGAGATCCGCACGGCGATGCAGAATTCCGGCGCGGACGGCGCGCGCGTCGGCGTCGAGCTTGCGCAGCAGTACCTGCTCTCCTCCCGCCACCTTGTGCAGGGCACTTACTTGATGCCCCCGTTCAATAAGTTCGAGATGGCCTCCGAGGTGATCAAGGTTCTGGATTCGCGGGAACTGACGTAATCGACATCTCAGCCGGCAGGGTTTCAAATGCAGAAGAGCCGGTCTCGCGACCGGCTCTCATTCGATCAGGTTGCCGCCCTGTCAGGCGTAGGCTGCGATCCCGGTCAGGTCCTCGCCGATAATCAGCGTGTGAATATCGTACGTGCCTTCATAAGTATTCACGCTCTCCAGGTTGTTCATATGGCGGAACGTGCTGTACTCGTTGGAAATCCCGTTCGCGCCCAAGATGTCGCGACCCACGCGGGCGATCTCCAGCGCGCGGCCCACGTTATTGCGCTTCGCCATGGAGACCTGCTGCGGTCGCAGCTTGCCGGAGTCCTTGAGTTGGCCGAGGCGATACGCGAGGAGCTGGCCCTTTGTGATTTCGGTAGCCATCCAGACGAGCTTGTTCTGCACGAGTTGAAATGACGCGATGGGCTTGTCGAACTGAATTCGCGATTGCGCGTACTTCAACACCTCATCATAGACTGCCATCGCCGCGCCATTGGCGCCCCAAGCGATGCCGTAGCGCGCCTGAGACAGGCAGGAAAGCGGACCCTTAAGTCCCTTCACTCCCGCCAGGATATTCTCTTTCGGGATTTCGACGTCCTGCAGGATCAAGTCCGAGGTGACGCTGGCCCGGAGCGAGAACTTGTTCTTGATCTCCGGCGCCGAGAAGCCAGGTCGATCCGTCTCGACAATGAAGCCGCGGACCTCTCCGTCCAGTTTGCCCCAGACGATGGCGACGTCGGAAATCGTGCCGTTCGTAATCCAGGCCTTACTGCCGTTCAATACGTAGTGCGAACCCTTTTCGACCGCGCGGGTCAGCATGCCGCCGGGGTTGCTGCCGAAGTCCGGCTCGGTCAGGCCGAAGCAGCCGATCTTCTCGCCGGTAGCGAGTTTGGGCAGCCAGTGGTCTTTCTGGGCCTCGCTCCCGAAGGCGAAGATCGGATACATGACGAGGCTGGTCTGCACCGAAATGAATGAGCGGAACCCGGAATCGCCCCGCTCCGTTTCCTGATTGATCAGGCCATAGGCGATCGGACCGAGGTTAGCGCAACCGTACTTCTCGGGATAGGGCGCACCGATCAGTCCCAGCTCACCCGCCTTCGCCACGAGTTCGCGCGGGAACCGCCCATCGCGGTTACAGTGCTCGATAATCGGCATCAGGTTATCATTCACGAACTCGCGGACGGTCTGTTGGATCAGCCGCTCTTCTTCGGTGTAAAGATCATTCAGCAGATAGTAGTCCAGCGCGTCGTAGGCCACGTCATCCTCCTCGGTTTTGAGTCCTCGAAGATAGCCATTCTGGCCCAGAGTTGCAAACCACAATATCTCCAGCCTGGACACCATTTCCCTACATAAGTTGGGTCAGGGGCGGCATTTCCCTGCGTTCGGACGGTGGCATGAGCTGGGACCGGGAATCACCCGAAATCATTGTCAATCGCCGTCGAAGCTATCTTGATCGTTTTGGCTTAAACATTCGTTCAGCCGTCGGCGGAGATCAGGTTCACGGGAGCGAGGTCGCGGTGGTCGGGCGCGCGGATGGCGGTCGAGGCATGCTGACGCGGGAGGACCGCATTGCTGCGACAGACGCGCTCGTGACCGCGGATATCGGACTGGTCCTCACCACTCTTCACGCCGACTGCACTCCCGTGTACCTCGTGGACCTGGACCGACGTACCATTGCACTCGCGCATTGCGGTTGGCGGAGCACGATTGGTGGACTGGCCGGGAAGACCCTGAGCTTGCTGAAGACCGAATTCGGGTGCGACCCCCGCCGCGTCCGCGTGGCCTTTGGCCCGGCGATTTCCGCAGCGGTTTACGAAGTCGGCGGGGAGGTCGCCGCACAATTCGCTTCCCGTTTTGGCGCGGTGACGGTGGCGCACCGGTCGAGCCGGGCCTATCTGGACATTGCGGCAGCTCTGACGATCGATCTGCTGGAAAACGGATTACCGTCCGACGCGATTCCCGAGCGGCCGCCATGTACGTACGCCGACCGTCGATTCGCGTCCTTCCGCCGCGAGGGGGCTCCGACGAGATCCATGTTAGCGTGGCTGGTCCGAGAGGCGTAAGCGCGGTGGGCCGGGCATCTTTGCGCATAATTTCACATGGAACGCGCCGGATTGGCGGGGGGTTGCGCCGAGCGTCGGCGTAGCGGACTGGCTCTGACAACGCCGATTTCACTTGATTAATTGGTAGTTTTCACGTATTTTTGCAAAGATACCTACGGACGGCGAACGCCGCACTCCAAACTCGTTTGGACCACCTACAAAGCCTGAACATGAAAGCAAAATCCACCTCAGCCGCCAAGCACTCCGCGGCTGCGCCAACCAAGACCAAGCAGTCCATTCACCCTCAACACGACGTCCACGAGCGGGCATCCGCGTTTGACAACGCGATGAAGCAGTTCGACGAGGCCGCGCAGTTGATGAAGCTCTCACCGAATCGAATCGCCATGATCAAGGTCCCGCGCAAGATCATGGAAGTGAACCTGCCGGTGCGGATGGATGACGGCTCGGTTCAGACCTTTGTCGGCTATCGCGTGCAGCACAACATCGCGCGGGGTCCGGCCAAGGGCGGCGTTCGCTTCCATCAGGACGTGAATCTTGACGAAGTGAAGGCGTTGGCCTTCTGGATGACCTATAAGTGCGCGGTGGCCGACATCCCGATGGGCGGCGGCAAAGGCGGCGTGATTGTGGATCCGTCCAAATTGTCGGCGAACGAGTTGGAGCGATTGTCGCGCCGGTTCTTCGCGGAGATGCACGACATGTTCGGGCCGCAGCGTGACGTCCCGGCTCCGGATGTGAATACGACGCCGCAGATCATGGCGTGGTTCATGGATACGTATTCGATGCACGAACGCGAGTATTTGCCGGGCGTCGTTACCGGAAAGCCGCTGGAGATTGGCGGCAGTGAAGGGCGCGTGAAAGCGACCGCCCGCGGCCTGCTGTTCAGCATGCGCAAAGCCGTGGCGGTGCACAAGGAGAAGCTGGCCGGCTTGACGGTGGCGGTGCAGGGCTTCGGCAATGTCGGCATGTACTCGGCCGAGTTGTTGCATGAAGACGGCTGTACGGTGGTCGCGATTTCTGATGTGAACGGAGCGTTCCACAATCCGGCGGGGATCGACGTCTATGAAGCCATGGCCTACACGCGGAAGCACCACGGATTAGGCGGCTTTGAAAAGACCGGACTGGCCAAGAAGCTGAAAAATGCCATGGACTTACTCGAACTTGAGGTGGACGTCCTGGCGCCCTGCGCGCTCGAGCTGCAGGTCACGAAGAAGAACGCCGATCGGATCAAGGCGCGCTATGTCGCCGAAGGCGCGAACGGTCCGCTGGATCATGACGCCGACAAGATTCTCGAGAAGCAGAAGACGTTCGTGGTTCCGGATATTCTGTGCAATTGTGGCGGTGTCATCGTCAGCTATCTGGAGTGGGTGCAGAACAACTACGGTTACTACTGGCCGGAAGAGCGCGTGAACACGGACCTGGAACGTCTTCTTAATCGCGCGTTTGATGCGGTGTACGAGACGTCGAAGAAGTACAAGTGCACGATGCGCGTGGCGGCGTTCATTACGGGCATCGAACGGGTCTCGAAGGCCTCGGAACTTCGCGGACTATACGCCTGACCGCTATCCATTGCTATGAAGGCGCCGCGTGGGGGACAACGCCTTGCGCGGCGCTTTGCGTTCTTGTTCGATCACATTCCGTCGGCAACCCGGGCGGCGGCCGACGGGAGTTGTCGCCTCGTGTCTATCCCGCTTCATACGGACCAGACGTGATTGAATTCATGTCCCTGGTCGCGGGAGCGGCGGTTTCTCGCTCTGTGCATTCTCGGGATCGATCCACAACGGGGCGTGTTTGAATTCGCTTATCCACAGCCTGCTCGCGCCGGAATACGACGCGTTGTTGATCGGCAACGGTGACGCGCCACGAGCCGGCTTGTTGCGGGAGCTACGCGACCGCAGCAAGCACGTGATTGCGGTGGACGGTGGGGCGAATGTGTTGCGAAAGCTGGCGCTTGCGCCGGACTTGGTGGTCGGTGATCTGGACTCGGTGAATCCCGCGACGCTGCGCTGGGCGCGTGGTCGAGGGGCGGTCATCCGGAATCTCGCGGACCAGAGCGAGTCTGATCTTCCGAAAGCGTTGGGAGAATGCCGCAAGCTCGGTCTGACTCAGGTGCTCGCCTGCGGTCTGTTTTCGGAGCGAGTCGATCATGCGTTGGTTTCCCTGCAGACGCTTGCGCGCGTTCGGGGTGTGACCGTTGCGCTCCTGACGCGCCGCACCGTGGTGATGATGTTGCGAGGCGCTCGCCTCCGGGAGTTCCAATTGCCGGCGGGCACCGTCTTTTCCTGGCTGCCACTCGAGCAGTGCGCCGGCTGCTCGCTCGAAGGCGCGCGCTGGCCGTTCCGCAACCGTACCTTGTCCGCTTCCGGATTCTACAGTTTGTCTAATCTGGTGACCGCTCCGTGGCTGCGCCTCCGGCAGCGCAAGGGCGTGTCCCTGCTCTGTGTGAACTATGAGGTCAACTCGCCAATTGAACATGATGATAAATAGACTGCCGGTCCTGTGCCTTGCGTTGTCACTGGCCGCCTGGTGTGTGGCCGGTCTGCGCGCGCAGTCACTCCCGGCGGAGTTGGATTCGGCCCTGAATTTCGCGGGGCTGACCGTCGCGGATTTCGCGTCGGATCGGATGTGGGCGGAAGATGACACGTTCTTGTTGCCCAAGATTCGCGAGTCGCTTGAGAGTCCAATCAGCGCCTACAAAGTTGCGCATGAGCTTGCGGCGGCGTCACCGGTCGATGTTAGCGCCGCGGGACTTGTGAATAAGCTGATGGGTTTCATCGATGCGGAACTGCCCGAGGTCGTAACGCGCGATATCGACGCGCAGCTCGCGGCCGCCAAGTCACACCTCATAGATCCGTTTGAGCCGATGCTAAGTGCGTTTGCGCTGGCCGAGGGCTACCGCGCGCAGGCGTTCGGCGGCTTGAGCGTCGCCGAGCAACAGGCGCTGCTGCTGGCCATACCCCTGTGGTTTGAAGACGAGGATCTCGCCAGCGACGACACGCTCAAAGGTTCAATTCATCGCGCGCTTGGCGTGGCCGTGGATACGTCGCAGCAGGTGACGTCGGACAGTGTGTTGACGCTGCTGTCCCTCGTCAACCGCCAGGCGCTTGCGGCTGCTGCGTATGCCCTCGCCCGGGGCACGGCGCTGACGGCCGCTGCCTGGGAAAAGCAGGCTTCGCCGTTCATGACCGCTGCGGCTCCTGGTGTTGAAGGGCTGGTCCTTGCCACTCGCGCGACTCCCTACGGCACATTTGTGATGGGCGGCGGCGGCCCGAATGTGTATAGCGGGGACTTCGCCTTCATCATCGATCTCGGCGGCGACGATCGTTACGTGCGTCGCGTCGCGTCCGCTGTCGGTCAGATCGGGCACGGTGTGTCGGCGGTGATTGATGTCAAAGGCAACGACGCTTACGTATCCGGCTCGATGTGCGATCAAGCCTGCGCGATCCTCGGAGTCGCGGCGCTCGCCGATCTCAGCGGCGATGATATCTACCGCGCCGGGGCTTTCAGTCAGAGCGCGGCGTTCTGCGGTGCTTCCTTCCTGTTTGATTCCAACGGTGACGACACGTATCGCGCCGGCATTTTCTCGCAAAGCGCGAGCGTCTGCGGAGTCTCGGTGCTTAGCGACGGGAACGGCCGCGATCTTTACGACGCCTATCATTCTTGCCAGGCCTTTGCCTCGACCTTCGCGGTAGCCGCGCTCGTGGAGGGTGGCGGCAACGATTGTTACCGCGCCGGCGGCTTCGAGACTCACGCGCCGTTGCGCCCGGAAGACTATCGTTCGTTCGCGCAGGGTTTCGCCATCGGTTCGCGGCCGCGCGGCGGCGGCGGATTTGCCTTGCTCCGCGATCTAAGCGGCAACGATTTCTACAACGCGGAGATATACGCGCAGGGTGTAGGCTATTGGTACAGCCTCGGCGCGCTGCTCGATGAGGGCGGCAACGACGCCTACGATGCGACGCAGTATTCGCAGGGCTCCGGAATTCACCTTGCCGCGGGCGTGTTGGAGGATCTTTCCGGCGATGACCGCTACGGCTCGCGGTTTGGACCCGGACAGGGTGGAGCGCATGATCTGGCGGTCGGCATGCTTTACGATCATACCGGCGACGATCAATACATCAGTTCCGGCGGTCACGGCATGGCCATCACCAACAGCGGAGCGCTCTTCATTGACGGCCGCGGCAACGACTTGTACGCGGTTTCCGAGCCGGATTTCGGCCAGGGCGCGGTTCGACCCGCGCGCAGCTTCGGAAATCTCGGGGTGTTTGTTGACGGTGAAGGCAAAGACACGTATGTCAACGGCGGTGCGGATTCGTCACTCTGGTTTCAGGGCATTTACGCCGTGGGTTACGATGTCCCGCGCGATTCGACGACGCCGCGTGAAGCTCAGCCGGATGTGAAGTTCGTGGCGGAAGATACGACGCGTTCGCTCGCGGACCTGTTCCGTGAAGCGGCGCTCTGGGAGGTGACGGACAATCGGGAGAAGGTCCGCCGCGCGCGGCTCGCGCTCAATGAAAAGGCCGGCGCAATTCCGTGGGTCGGTGAGCACAAGCTGGGCACGAATGACGCGCTGGAACGCCGCGCGATTACGGAGCTGTTCAAGACCAAGCCCGATGCGGCCTCGCCGTTTCTCGAACAGGCGCTCAATTCTGCCGATCGTTGGAAACAGCGGAACGCGCTTGTTATCTACGGCGAGCTGAAATACAAACCGGCCGTCCCGCTGGTGATTTCCAAACTCGCGGATGGCGGCTATGCGCGGGTCCGCCCGGCGATCTTGACCACGCTTGGCGATCTTGGCGACACGAGTGCGACCTTGAAGCTCATCCCATTTGCATCGAGCACGGTGGAGCGCGAACGCATCGCCGCGGTGGCAAGTTTGGGCAAGCTGCAGGACCCGCGCGGCTTCGACGCGATTCTTGAGCGAGTTGTCGATCCCGCCTATACGGTGCGCAGCGCCGCGATCATGGCGATCGCCGCGCAGGACACGCGCGTGCTGTTGCGACTCGAGCAGGAGTTCTCGCTGCGCGAGACCGACCGACTTGAGACTCTGCTGCTGGCGTGCGGACTGTTGGCCGAGCGCTGGAAGACCGACGACAAGTTGAAGCAGGACCTCAAGCTGATCGCGCCGACGGTTAAGCGCTATCTCGATCATCCGGAGCCTCGCGTGCAAGGCGCCGCATTGGTTGCCACGGCGCAAGTCACCGAGGCGACTCCGTTCCGTAAACTCTCCGCGCGATTTGCCGGCGCGCCGGACCCCGTGCTTCGCGCGCGTCTCGCGCAGGCACTCCACACCTACCCTTAGTCACAAGCGATGCCGAAGCAGCATTTTCCGACGGCGCAGGAACTCCTGCGCAACCTGAGCGAAGCGTTCGGACCCTCGGGTCACGAGGACGACGTTCGCGCGTACATCATTGAGCAGATCAAGCCGCTCGTCGATGAATTTCATGTTGATGCGATCGGCAACTTGATTGCCGTGAAGCAGGGATCGAGTCCGCGCAAGCTGATGCTGGATGCGCACACGGACGAAATCGGCGTGATGGTTCGCTACATTGACGAGCACGGCTTTCTGCGGTTTGCGAAGATCGGCGGCTGGGATGATCGCATCTTTCCCGCGCACCGCGTGAAGTTGAAAGGTCGCGACGGCGGATTTTATCACGGCGTGATCGGCATGGCCCCGCCGCATGTCCTGTCGGATGACAGTAAGCAGAAGACGATCAAGGCCGAGGACTACTTCATCGATATCGGCGCGACCTCCGCGGCGGAAGCCGCGGCGCTGGGTGCGCGCGTCGGCGATCCCGGCGTTATTGAGTATCCCTATTTCGAATTCGCGCCGAACCACGTGATGGGCAAGGCCTTCGATGATCGTGCGGGATGCGCCCTGTTGATTCTTCTGTTGCAGGCGCTGGCGGAGGGCCGAGTGCAGACCACGCTGACGCTGTACGCGAGTTTCGCCACATCCGAGGAGGTGGGGCTGCGCGGTGCGCGGGTCGCGGCGTACACGATTGATCCGGAGCTCGCCATCGCGCTCGAGGGCACGATTGGTTCGGATTTCCCCGGTGTTCCCGCGGAAAAGCGGCCCTGTGCGGCGCGCAACGGCCCGGTGATCTCCGTGATTGATAACAGCATCATTGTGCCGCGCAAAATGTCCGATTTCCAGATGGCATGTGCCGAGCGAGCCAAGGTTCCGTATCAGGTCAAGATGCCGATCTACGGCGGCACAAACGCGGGGTCGATTCACCTGTCACGCGCGGGCGTGCTGACGGGTGTACTGGCAGTTCCCTGCCGTTACATTCACTCGCCGAACACCACACTCTATTGGCCGGACTTCGAGCACTCCCTCGCGCTGCTTGAGGAGATGGTGCGCAGCGCGCACACGCTTCTGGAATGATCTGGCTCGGTGCACTCCTGCTCGCGCTGTTGATCGTTTCGCTGCTGCCTTGGGGAATCCAGTTTTCGCAGGTGGCGGGGTTGCGGTCGGCGCGTCTGATTGTGGCGGGCGTGCGCGTTCCGCTGCCGCGCACGCTCAGGCGATCGGGCGCGGCGTCGCCGGCGCTGCGGGACGAGCCGGCGGACTCGCCCGAGTCGGGTCCGCAGGTGATGTGGGATGAATTCGCGGATTGGATCTCCCTCGCCCGTGACGTCGAGTGGCGCAACCTCTATCGGGCAGTGCAGCGCCAGTTTCGCTGTGTGCGCATTCGCATCCGACGGCTCGACGTGACGGTTGCCACGCCCGACCCGGCGTTGACGGGAATGGCGTATGGTCTGGCGTTGGCGGGGGTAAGCGCGCTGCCGTTTTCGCTTGCCACAAGTCTCACCGCGGACTTTACGGCGGATCGACCGCGCGCTGATTTCAGGGTGGACGTGACCGTGATTCCGCTGCGGCTGACGATTTCGAGCGTGCGTTTGCTGTCCATGATCCCGGTGCGGCGGATGTACGCGCTCTGGACTCGCAAGGGCGGAAAATTGAAGGAGGAATCCCGATGAGCGATTCGACGGCAACTGAGATCCTGGACACGTTGATGAAGAATCTCAAAGAGATTCTTTCAACCAAGACGATTGTGGGTGAACCGGTGCAGGCGGGCTCGATGACGATTCTGCCGGTGATGAAAGTTTCGCTGGGCTTTGGCGCCGGCACGGGTCCGCTGAGCAAGCCTGATGGCAAGTCCAGCGGCGGCGGTGGCGGCGGGCTCTCAATATCGCCGGTCGGCTTTCTGATCATTGAGGACGGCCGGGCCATGATGCTGACGCCCCAGAGTTCGCGGTGGGACTGGGTGATCGACGGGATCCCCGAGATGGTGGAGAAGCTGACGAAGATTCGCCGCGGCGCGAAAGCGGGCAAGCAAGAAGCCGGCGGCGAACCGTCGGCTTCAAGCACTTGACCGGGCGAATCTCCGCTATTTGAGCAGCACGATCTTAAGCGGCGTCGTGTGATAGTCGCGCAGGGTGACGAAATAGGTTCCGCTGGCAATCTCAGCCGTGTCGAAAGTCACGGTCGATGCGCCGGCTCTCACTTGTACGGGAACAGTCTTTGCTCGTTGACCCATAATGGAATAGACATCGAGGTCCGCGACAAATGATATCGGACTCTCGATAGTCAATGTCACACGTGAATTGAATGGATTGGGAAAGGCCTGCGTCAACCGTGGCGCGTCGGGGACGACGACCGGCCGTCTCGACACCGCCGCCGCGCCGCTCACGGTCAAGTCGTAGATGCTGTCCGCGCTCAACGTGACGTACAGCGTCAGCGCGGCCTGATCGTAATGATAATCCGGGGTTCCGCCCGGCGTCTGTACGTTGCCGACTTCGCCAAGCGGGTAGAGCATGACGACGGTCGAGCTGATCAGCGGATCACGTTGCGTCCACACCCCGTGCAGGTGCTCGGCGACGCCGAGCTGGAAAGGCTCGATGTCCACGCCGATCGTGTCGAGATTGCGGAGCAGTTCAAGGTTCAGGATGCGATCACTGATGCTCCGCTCCGCGCCCCAGCGACCGAACACGTACGGTCTGCTCACCGACGCGCGCATCCAGTAGTACTCGTCGTCTTCATCGGCGGTGAGGGAGAGCGTGTCCGGTTGCGGGTTGGCGGCAAACTGCGACAGCCAGTCGGCGATGTCGCCGACGTTCATGATTCCGAAACCGTGTCCCGGAGCGCTGGCCTCGAAGGTTCGCGTGGGAGCGGGAAACCCGGCGCGCAAGGTCGCGTAGAGCTGAGCCGCTTCCCCGTAGCGATCACGCTCCAGGTCATCGCCGCCCCACGTGTTGTACACGGGCAGATACGCGCAGTTGAAGTGCATGGACTTCGTGGTGTCAGTCAGATAGACTGCCGAGTAGCGGTGGTACTCGAAGCCGATGCTGTCGCAGCGCGGTGCGGCGCACGGCAGGTTTTCGAAGCGAAACTGCCCCGGCGTCTCTGTGCTGTCAAAGCTCTGACATTCGTCGGGATGGCACGGCAGTCCACCAAAGGCCGCGCGCATCGAGCGATTCGTGTCGGTCGGCTCGGTTTCGAGATACTCGATCTGGCGGCGTTCGGTGTCGATGATCTGCGAGCCACCCGCGGTCGCGGCGATCAGGAAGTCGTGCGAACCGCAGTTGTTGCTATGCCAGATTTGTCCGGCCGCCGATCCCATGGACCCGCCGATCATGTAGATCGAATCCAGGGCGAACGGATGGTAGGCCGTGAGATAGCTGAGCATGGTGTTGACGAAATGCTGCGCGCGTCGGGTATTCCAATGGCGGTCATGCGGTCCGTACGATGTCGCGGCGATCCAGCCACGCGCATTGGCGACGGAGTCGAAGGCCGTGTAGTCCCGCATTTCCCACGGACGCGCCCCGAGCTGATGCCACCAGATCAAAATCGCGGGCGGGCGCGCGGGATCGTAACCGGCGGGCAATTGAATCCAGACGGAGTCCATTCCGCCATCCGGAGGCACGGCCCACGCGGTGTCGATGACGGTTTGTGCCGATGCGGATTCGATAGCTGCACAGCCGATCAACACCGGCAGCACGAACGCGAGCCGGAACCAAGTCAGCGGTTTCATACGGTCCTCCAGGGCCATGAGTTTCTGTAATGTCGGGAATTAGGAGCCATTCACGCTATGCAGGTTTACGAAGAATTGCAGGGCAAGGTTGCATTGGTGACCGGGGGTGCGCGGGGGATTGGCCGCGGTGTGGCGCTAAAGCTCGCCCAAGCCGGTTGTGACGTCGCAATCAACTACCTCGAGCGCGAAGACACAGCGCAGGAAGTCGTGAATTGGATCAACGGCATGGGCCGCAAGGCCGTCGCCTTGCGCGCCGATGTCTCGGACGAGGTTCAGGTCGCGGCGATGTTCCGTGACGTGCAGAGTGAGTTCGGTCGCCTCAACATCGTGGTGAACAACGCCGGACCATTTCTGGTCAAACGCATTCTGCAAACCACCTTGGCGGAATGGCGCGCAATGCTGGACGGAAACCTCACGAGCGCGTTTCTGGTCAGCAAAGCGGCCGTGGAGCTGATGAGCCGCAGCGAATCCGGGGGCTCGCTGGTTTTCATCGGCGCGCCGAACGCCGAGCGCGTCGGCTCTCAAAGCGAGTCTCCGGCGTACTCGATTGCCAAGACCGGGGTCGTAATCCTCGCCCTGACTCTGGCTCGCGACTTGGCCGCCAAGGGAATCCGGGTCAATGTTATCAACCCGGGGTTTGTCGAAAACGACTCCATGACTCCGCGGATGCGCGAGTGGATGCCGCATGAGGTTCCGCTCGGACGAGTCGGAACCCCGGCGAACATCGCCGACGGTGTCCTCTACCTCGTGTCAGACCAGGCCTCCTATGTCACCGGCTCGGTCTTGAACGTGCACGGCGGCCTCTGGATATAGTACAATATACGGCGCGAAGTGCTCGTTCTCAAGAGCATCGCGATCTCGAAGTCTCGGACGCACGGGGGTTATCGTGGTCGATGATGCGGCCGCTCTCGCGAACACGGGTGCTCTAAACTACGGTAGATGGGATTGACTATAGAGTTGCTGACCCGCCGAGGGCCCGAGGCAATATTCTGCAACTCGTGGCATAACAGTAAATTAGCGATGATGTTCTATGGACTTGTAATATCATAGTTTAGCGTGAAAACCGGATCGGGTTTGGATCTATTGGTCGTGCAAAGTTAGCACGATTTTTTTGCGGGCAATCCGGAGCAAATTCAGACAGGCCGGTGTATCTATTGCCTCGACACGGAAAAATCGTTACTTTCCGCCTCGTCAGTCGGAGAATGTCCGGCAAGAGGTAGGCCGGTCAAGGGAATAGCACCAAGGAACCGAAGATGAGCGCATTTCGCGGAATAATGCTTCCACTCCTCGCCATGTTGACCCTGGCGGGAGCGTCGTTTTCAACCGAGGACGTCCGGATTCCGGGCAGTCTGGATTTTGGCCGCCAGAATGCCGCCCTGACGGTGACGAACGCGCCGCTGGGTGGAACGGTGATTCAGCTTACCCAGCCTGAGGTGCTGATCATGGACACGCTGCTGAATTTTGAGTCGCAGCAGGCGTTTGCCATGGCCGGGGAGGAGCTGTATTACGTTGACGGCGCGCCGACCGTTCCGCAGATTTCCCGGCTCTATCGCATCCCGAATACGGGATCGGTTGACCTGAATGTGCTCGCCGCCGACTTTACCGTGTTGGCCGATGTCAATCCGATGGCCATGGACACACGCGGTGAGGGCTTCGCTTCGCTCTCGCATCAGGACCCGGGCATCTATGGTGCCGATGCCTGGTATCCGGCTCAACCGGTGATCGTCAGCGAACCGATGATCTTCCGCGATTTTCGCGTCGTGCGCGTCACGTTGTTCCCGGTCCAAGTGAATCCGGTTCGCCACGAAGCGCGGCTTTACACGAACCTCAACGCGGAGCTGGTGCCGAACAACACGCCGGGCGAGAGTGAGCTGTTGAATCCGCGGCGCCCTTCGGGCAACTTTGCCTCGATGTACCGGAACATGATCGTGAATCTCGATGAAAGCGAGTTGGATGATATCACGGTCAACCCCGGATCGTATCTGATTCTCTGCAAGGACCACGCGACCGTCAACGGCTGGGCCGATTCGCTGGCGACGCTGAAGAAGCGGTTGGGTTACGATGTGGTCATTGATCGCCGCACAAGCTGGAGCGCCGGCCAGATGGCGACGGCCGTGCAGCAGGCTTACGCCGCGTTTGATCCGCCGCTCGAGTTCGTCTGCATCATCGGTGATCCGGAGGATCAGAGCACGTTTGGGATGCCCACCGGCGGCGGAAACTACGATCATCCGTTCGCCGCAGTCGCCGGCGGCGACCATATCGAAGACGTCGGCATCGGCCGCATCTCCGGGCGCAACGCCGGTCAGTTCGCGACGGCCTGGGCAAAGATCCGCAGCTACGAGTCCGATCCCTATATGGCGGATACCGGCTGGTTCCGTCGCGCGTTTCTGTACGCGGGCGTCTCCGGTGGCTTCTCTTCCAATCGCATCCTGAT
Organism: candidate division KSB1 bacterium; assembly: GCA_016214895.1. Classification (NCBI taxonomy): domain Bacteria; kingdom Pseudomonadati; species Candidatus Zhuqueibacterota bacterium. Next base: position 187,289 of record JACRMR010000012.1, on the reverse strand, counting down.
GGCCTGGGCCCGTCAGGAATTCTACACGGCCACGGAAAAGGACACGGTTTACTTCGCCACTCATCAAGGTCCGGTAAACCCCACACTGATCGCCCAGCGCTTCAACGAGGGAATCGCTTTCTTCCTGTGGCGGGGTACGGTCGTCGGCGAAATGAACTCCAACTCGCCGAATGGCACGAACAATGGCTTCAAACTGCCGCTGTGTCTGGCAATCACCTGCGGCTCGGGCGACTTCGACAATGATGAAGGACTGAACGAGTCCTGGTTCTTTGCGGGGACTTCTTCCAATCCGAAGGGTGCCGTCTGCGGTATCGGCACGGCGACGTGGGGTACTCACGTGCAGTACAACAACACGGTCGCCGGCGGACTGGTGTACAACATCTGCAATCTTGCCGTCGAACATATCGGCAATGCGCTGGCGGGCGCCAAAGCACAGTTAGTTACTTCGTTCCCTTCGGACAGTTACGCGCTGAACTTCATATACTGGAACAACCTGATTGGTGAGCCGGCGCTTTCGATGTGGACGCGCACTCCGACGGTCATGAACGTCTCCTATCCGCAAACGGTGAACGTGGGTTCCCGTCGCGTACGACCGCAGGTGACAGATGCGACGACCGGTGAGCCCATCTCCGATGCGCTCGTCGTGCTCTGGAAAGGAAACGAGACTTACTCGCGCATGCTCACGGATGCCGGCGGCTTCATCGATGTTCCCGTCACAGTGAATACGCCCGGCAACATGACGCTCACGGTTTCCAAGCGGAATCACAAGCCCGTGTTCGCCGATATTCAGTGTGTCTCTGCCGCGCAGATGGTGTCGCTGGCCAGCTTCTCGCTGGACGACGACAATGCCGGTGGCACATCGGGTAACGCGGACGGTATGTTGAATCCGGGCGAACTCATCGACTTGGCGATCTATCTCAGGAACTTCGGCACGTCCGCAATCGGCACCGACGTCTCGGCAGTGCTGACGTCAGCGGATCCCAACGTCAACATCGTGAGTTCGACCCAGGGCTATGCCAATATCGCCCCCGGCGACTCCGCGATTTCCACACCTTTTCGCGTGCAGGTCGCTCCGCTCCTGATCGACGCTCACCGCCTGCTGTTCACGTTGCAGGTGACGGCCAGTGGCCAGGTTACCTACAGTTCGTTTGTGATCGAGGGCGAGGCGGGGATTGCGATCTTCAACAGCAAGACGATCTCCGGCGGCGACGGCGATGGGCTGTTGGAGCCGAATGAGACGGTAAACTTGTCGCTCACGATTCGCAACGTCGGCGACCTTGTCATGAACAACACGACCGGCACGCTGCGTTCCAACTCCAGCTTCGTGTCGGTCTTCACGAGCACGGCCTCGTTTGGAAACATCGCCGTGAACCAGAATGCGACCAGCGCCTCGCCGTTCGTGGTACGCGCGCATCCGCTGGCCTACCCCGGTCACATTGCCCGCTTCCAGCTCTTCCTGAACTCGAACAACGGGCATCAGGACACGGTGGTGTTTTCCTTCACCGTCGGCTCCATCGCGCCGGCCGATCCCACCGGCCCGGACGCGTACGGCTATTATGCCTACGAGAACAACGACGAAGATGTGAATGGCGAGCCTTACGAGCCGGTGCGCGCGTTCGCGTATGTTGACGTGAGCGCATCGGGGACGAATCTCGATATCAACGATCAGGGTGTGCAGGACGGCAGCTCACCGATCTACTCGCGGTTGCGCGACTTGCCGTTTGATTTCACGTTCTACGGCGAGACGTACGATCAGATCACAATCTGTTCGAACGGCTGGGCGGCCTTCGGCAGTCAGGCTGATCAGGATCATTTCCGCAATTATCCGATTCCCGGCCAGCAGTCTCCGGAGGCAATGCTGGCGGTGTTCTGGGACGATCTCAAGACCAGTTCCACCAATCAAGGCGAATACGTCTATTACGATCAGCCGAATCATCGCTTCATCATTCAGTGGAAGGCGCAGAACGCCTTCGGCACGGCGCCGTTGGACTTCGAGATCATTCTGCTCGACCCGGCATTCTATCCCACTCGTGACGGGAACGGCATCATCATCTACCAGTATCAGCAGGTTTACGAAACCCAGAGCCAGCACAATGATATACCGTATTCCACGATCGGTATTCAGGCTCCGGGAAACGTGGTCGGCTTGCAGTATCGCTGGAATAACTCGCCGGCCGCCGGAGCGCAAAGTCTGGCGCCGGGTCGCTGCATAGTCTTCACGACCGAAGCGCGCACCGCCTTCGGTACGATCACCGGAACCGTCCTCGACGCGGAGTCCAGTCAACCGCTGCCCGGTGCCGTCGTCACATTGGACGGCGAGAATTACAGTGACACGACGGATGTGTCGGGCGCGTACACGCTGAGTAATGTGTTGATCGGCACCTACACGGTCCGCGGGAGTAAGTTCGGTTACAATGACGCCACTCGCGACAACATCGTCGTCGAATTGGACAGCACGGAGACCGTCAGCTTCTCGATGTCGCATCCCGAGGTCGAACTCTCGACGGATGCGATCTACGTGACGCTGCCGGGCGATCCGGTTGAAGCGACCTTTGACATGATCAACAACGGCAACGGACCACTCGATTACTCGATCGCGGTCGAATTCGTGGCCGGCGGCAATCACATTGATCCGTGGGACAGCGTGACCGGAATCCCCATCTCGCAGAGTGCCAACGACTTGATCGTGCAGGGCGTCGAATTCGTCGGCGATTACTGGTGGGTGACCGGCGGTCAGAACGGCAAGCAGTTCTACCGCTACGATTTGGAGGGTGACTACGTTGGCTCGCTGCCGCAACCGGGTCAGGGTGCGACCGGCTGGTTCGACATGGCCTACGACGGCACGTACATCTACGGCTCGGGCGATGAGAATATTTACGGAGTCGATCAGAACGGAGTCATCCGTGATACGATAGCGGGTCCCTGCAATCCGAATGGCTCGCTGGCCTACGACCCCGCGACGGATCATTTCTGGGTGACCGACCGGCAAGTCGATCTGTATGAGATGAATCGTCAGGGCCAGATCCTGACGCGCTTCCCGTCTGGCTTGGATATTACCGGGCTGGCCTGGCACGGCGGGGACCTCGACGGCTTCTTCCTCTACGCCTTCGCACAGGATCCCGCGCACGGCAATGCCGGGGTCTGGAAGATTCATCCGGTTACCGGCGCCCGCATGTTTGTAGCCGCGCTGGGCAACGGCGCCACTGAACGCGCTGCCGGCTGCACGATCACGTCAGGCTGGAACAGCACACTCGTCGTCTTCGGCGCGATCTTGTCGAGCCCGCAGGTTGACAGGCTGGTGGTTCATGACGTGGCGTTCAACACCTCGTGGATCTCCGTGACCCCCGCGATCTCGCAGATTCCGGCTAATCAGCGGATGGAGATTTCCGTGGACTTCAGTCCCGCCGGTTTGCGTCCGTATATCTACAACGTGAATCTGCGCATCAACACCAATTCCGCGGATACCCTGCTCATTCTGCCGGTCACGCTCGAGATCACGGAGGATGTGCCGGACAGCGATCCTCGAACTCTGCCGCTGGCGTACGTGCTCGAGCAGAATTTCCCGAATCCGTTCAATAGCACGACGAATTTCCGCTTCGCGTTAAGGGAACCCGGCTTCACCACGCTGAAGGTTTACAATCTATTGGGCGAACTGGTCGCCGCGCCGCTGGCCGCGAGTCTTCCCGCGGGTGTTCATACCCTGAGCTATGACATGAACGGCCTGGCGACGGGACAGTATTTCTATGTACTGGAGAGTGGCTCATTCCGGCAAGCGCGCAAGATGCTGCTGCTCAAATAGCGTTCAGAATCCGGATGTATGCAAAAAGCCCCCGCCAATCAGCGAGGGCTTTTCTTTTCACACCGCGACCCCGGGCAAGGTCTCCGGACCCTGCCGGAAAGCTTCGCTCAGTCCCGCGAATTGCGCAAGACCAACAGTCGTATAAGTTGTAGGACCGCCATCGAAGCGGCAGCCACATAGGTCCACGCCGCCGCGTCAAGTACTTTCTTCGAGCCTTCAACTTCATCGGGCGCCAGGTAGCCGCCGCTGGCCAGAATCCGCACGGCTCGCGACGACGCATCGAACTCGACCGGCAGAGTTACGAGATGGAATAACACGGCCACCGCGAAAATGGCAATCCCGACGTCCATCAGCCAGTGAACGGAGGAGAAGATGAGTCCGATGATGAATAACGGCATCGCCAGATTGGAACCGATGCTGGCGACGGGCACCAGCGCCGCGCGCAAGTTCATCGCGGTGTAACCGACTTGATCCTGCACGGCGTGTCCGCACTCGTGCGCGGCTACGGCCAGCGCCGCCAGACTCTGCGAATCGAAGTTGCCTTCGGACAGCCGCACGACCTTCTCCTTCGGATGATAGTGGTCGGTGAGTCGCCCGGCGATCGGCTCGACCTTCACGTCATACAGGCCGTTCGCATCGAGAATTCGACGCGCGACTTGCCGACCTGTCATGCCCGAGCGATTCCGCACCTCGCTGTACTTCGCGTACGTGCTGCGCACCTTTGACTGCGCCCAGAGCGCCAGTCCGAAGGCGGGCAGAATCAGAATCATCGTCCAGTCAAAAAAGAAGGGGAACATCTCTTTCCTCAAAGTAGATCAAAACGCGCGGGCAATTTCGGCCGACCGCGCAGGTAGTCAGCGACGGCCATCGATTTCTTTCCGGCCGGTTTCAACTGCTTTAACTGGATGGCTCCGTCAGCGGTTCCCACCCATAGTTTTTCCTGAACTTGCAATACGTCGCCGGGAGCCGCGACGATCGTGGAATCGGCAGTCGCATCCAGCACTTTGATCGAGTACTCGCCGGCGCACGTAATCGCGCCGGGATTCGGCGAGAATGCCCGGATTCTGCATAGAATCTCAAAGGTACTCGCGTTCCAGTTGATGCGGAAATCGTCGGGCCTCAACTTCGGCGCCTTCGTTGCCAGGGTGCTATCTTGCTCGATGGACGGCAACGCCGCTCCGCGTTCCAGTGCGCTCAGCACATCGACCAGCATCCGCGCCCCCAGCTTCCCCAGCCGGTCGTGCAACGCTCCATAATTCTCCGACTCAGCGATGCTCGTGCGCTCCTGCGCCAAAATGCCGCCGCCGTCGATTTGTTCCGTCAACTGGATAATGCTCACTCCGGTTTCGCGCTCGCCGCGGATCAGCGTCCAGCGCAACGGAGCGGGACCGCGCCCCCGCGGCAGTAGCGACGGATGCACGTTGAACGAGCCGAACCGCGGCAAGGCGAACAACTCACGCGGCAGAATCCGAAACGCCACGACGACCAGACAATCGGGAGCGAGCCCGCGCACAGTGTCCAGAAATTCCGGATGGTTCAGCGATTCCGGCTGCAACAGCGGTATCCCGGCCGCCAGCGCCCGCTCCTTGACCGGCAATCCGCTCGTCCTCAGTCCGCGCCCGCGCGCCTTGTCCGGGCTGCATACCACGGCCTGAACTCGCTGCTCGCTCGCGATCAACGCGTCCAGCGTAAACAGCGCGAACTCCGGATTGCCGCAGAACACGACCTTCACCGCTGCTCGCCGGTGCTCATCAGCTCCTGCTCGTTTTCGCGGAGCAGCTTGCGCAATCTCGAGCCATGCAGTGCGCGCTTCAACGGGGACAAGTGGTCGATAAACAGCACACCGTTCAGGTGATCCAGCTCATGCTGAAACACGCGGCCCAGCAATCCCGACGCATCCATGCTGTGCTGCTTTCCGTCGAGGTCCTGATATCGCAATTTGATCCATTCCGGTCGAGTCACATCGTCGCGCACATCGGGAATCGAAAGACAGCCTTCCTCATACTCCCATTCGCCGCCCTGTTCGACGATTTCCGGATTCACGAGCGTCAAGCGGGTCGGTTCGTCGTCATCCTGCCGCGGAACGCCGACCACGAACAGCCGGATGCGTTTGTCAACCTGCGAGGCCGCCAGGCCCACGCCATCCGCGGCGATCATCGTGCGATGCATGGCCTGCGCCAGTTCCCGCAGTTCGGCGTTGAATTCCGTAATTGGCGCGCACCGGACGCGCAGCGTCGGATGACCGTACGTGACGATTTTCAGCGTGTCGCGCGACTCGACCATGATTACTTTTCGGCGTCGGTGAGTACGCGGGCGATCGCGAACCGTTCGACGCGAATCTTGACGTCGCCGGAGACCTTCAGCCACAGCGTGTTCTTCTTGTCGTCAACGCCCGCGACGGTGCCGTAGAGTCCGCCGCTCGTGACGACCTCGTCGCCGGGCTTCAGGCTGTCCACCAATTGTCGGTGCGCCTTCTGCTTCTTCTGCTGCGGCCGGATCATCAGGAAGTACATCACCACGACGATCAGCAGTAGTGGCAGCAGCGACGCAATAAAATTCGGCTGGGCGGCTGAGGCCTGAGCCAGCGGCAGCAAAGAAGTCGAAATCAAGTCGATCCTCCTGGTCGGAAAAGAGTGAAACTAAACGGCGTCGTCCGTGTTCGCGAGGGCGGTCAGCGACGCTCGCATCCACGGCCCGAAGTCGGCGGCCTGAATGTGGGCGCGCGCCTCGCGCATCAGGTCCTGATAAAAATGAACATTGTGAATCGACACCAACCGCAGCGCCAGCAGCTCTTCGGCGGCAAACAGGTGTCGCAAATACGCCCGGTCGAAATGGCGGCAGGTATAGCAACCGCACTGGCCGTCGATCGGCTCGAATGTCAAGCGTTCCCGCGCCGCCTTGACGGTCAATTTGCCGTGCCACGTGAACGCCGTGCCGTTGCGACCGTTGCGCGTAGGGAGGACGCAGTCGAACACGTCCACGCCCTTGCCGATCGCGTACAAGAGTTCTTGGGGAAATCCGACGCCCATCAGGTAACGCGGTTTCTCAACCGGCAGCAGGGCAGCCGACAATTCCACCATCTCACGAAACGCGCTCTTGGGCTCACCCACGGCGAGTCCGCCGATCGCGTAGCCCGGGAAATCCAGTTCAATCAGGGCGGCGGCGGACGCTCGCCGCAAATCTTCGTAAACGGATCCTTGCACAATCGCCCACAGATTCTGTCGATGGCCGTAGAGTGCCGGGATCGTATCGCGCGCATCACGGGCGCTGCGCGCCCACTGCACGGTCAACTCGTGCCACTGTTTGGCCTGGCCGTGCGAGCACGGATATGGCGGGCACAGATCGAGCACCATCATCAAGTCGCTACCGATCGCGCGCTGAATCTCCAGTACCTTCTCCGGCGTGAAGAAGTGATAGCTTCCGTCGAGGTGCGACTGGAACTCGACCCCGTTATCGCGGACCTTCTTCAGTTCCGCCAGCGAGAACACCTGATAGCCGCCTGAGTCGGTCAGGATCGGCCGGTTCCAGCGCATGAATCTGTGCAGGCCGCCCGCTGCCTTCAGCACCTCCAGCCCGGGCCGCAGATAGAGGTGATAGCTATTGGCGAGCACGCTCTGTGCGCCGGCCGCGATCAGCTCATCCGGCGTCAGTGTCTTGACCGTGCCGACCGTGCCGACCGGGAAGAAGCACGGAGTGTCGAGCCGTCCGTGCTCGGTGTCCAGTTGACCGACGCGCGCGGAGCTTCCGGACTCATCCCCTTTGACAACCCGAAACGGGTGGATCGCATCGGGCATCAATTCACCGTCATTCGCGGAATCAGCGCCTTCAAAGCGTCCGCCAGCGCGCTCGCGTCCGTGAACGGCGGTTCGCAACTGAGGTGATGACAGAGATAGGCCGTCGGCTTTCCTGCAATGGCTGATTTGGAATCCAGCAGCGACGCCAGCCCGGGCGCGCGACACGCATGCTGCGGGTCGATCCAGAGCGGGGATAGCGCAAATCCCGGACAATTCCTCGCGACTCGCCAGAGTTCCCGCTCGTGGTCGTTCACCAGCACGAGCTGAGCCGGCGGATGCAGCAGCATGTCCACCGCCGTCAGCGCCTGTCCGAACGCCGCCGGTGCGCGCTCCATCCGCGATGCGAGGATTTGCAGTTGCCGTTCCGCACGTCTCCGGAACCTGCTGTCATTCGTCAACTGGTGCAACCGGACAAGTAGAGTCGCGCCCATCGAGATTCCCGACGGCGTCGCGTTGTCGTAGGGATCCACCTGCTCCATTCCGGCCACGGCGTCGTCGCTCATCACATAGGCCGCTGCACCGCGCGCGAACAGCGTTTCCATCCGGTCCGCGCTCGTCATCGCGCCGCGGAACCAGCGATCGTCACCTGTCGCGCCAAACAGGTCCAGTAGTCCGCAGCCGAATGCCGCGTGATCGAGCAAGAACTGCGTCTCGTGCGTACGCTCGCCCCTCAGCGCATGAGGCAACGTCCCGGTGCGCTCGAATCGAGTCAGAATCCGGTCGGCCGCCCGCGTCGCCGCGGCCAAATAACGTGGATCGTCGAGCGCGCCGAATCCCCGCACCAGCGCCGAGATCATCATCCCGTTCCAATCCGTGAGCACCTTGTCGTCGCGGCTCGGCTGTACGCGCCTCATGCGCGCGCTGAGCAGTGCCGCGCGGTCTTGGCGCAGCGCGCTGCGTAACGGGTCAGCATCAACGCCGTGCTCGTTTGCCCATTCCGCAATGGACACAGGCTGGTTGGGAACGGACCTGCCGTGCTCGAAATTCCCTGCGTCGCGGATGTCGTAGATGCTCGCGAAGCGCGCTCCGCGTTCCGGGCCGAGCACCCCGCGAATCTCCGCCGGTGTCCAGCTATACGTTGCCCCCTCTTCACCGTCCGTATCGGCATCCAGCGACGAGGCAAAGCCGCCCTCGGCCACCTCCATCTCGCGCACTACCCAATCCAGGCTCTCGCGAGCGGCTTCGCGCAGTTCCTGATCAGCGGCGACGACCGCGCTGTCGAGGCCCAACGGAATCAACAGTGCATTGTCATAGAGCATCTTCTCGAAGTGCGGCACGAGCCAGCGCGCATCCGTTGAGTAGCGGTGAAATCCGCCGCCGATCTGATCAAAGATGCCGCCGCGGATCATGCTCCGCAGCGAATGGATGACGATCTGCACGGCATCCGCGTCCGCGGTTCGCGCGCCGACCCGCAACAACAAGGCCAGCTCCATCGCGTGCGGAAACTTGGGCGCCGGGCCGAAACCGCCGTCAACCTTGTCAAACCGTGATTCTGCCGCAGCCAGTGCGCGCGCGATCAACTCGTCGGACAGCTCGCCGACCTCACCGTCCGGCCTCGCCTGGTCCAACGACTTCTGGATTGCCCCCGCCGTCTGCTCGACGTCACGGCGGCGATTCCGCCACGCCTCAACGACCGCGCGCAGCACGTCGAGAAACCCCGGCCTTCCGTAGTTGCTCACCGCCGGCCAATACGTCCCGCCGTAGAATGCCGTCCGTTGCGGGGTGAGAAAGACCGACATCGGCCAGCCGCCGCTGCCACTCAGGCTCTGCACGATGCTCATATAGTGGTGATCAACGTCGGGTCGTTCTTCGCGATCGACTTTGATCGAGACGAAATGCTCATTCAGGTAAGCCGCGATCTCTTCATTCTCGAAGCACTCGCGCTCCATCACATGGCACCAGTGACAGGCAGCGTAGCCGACTGACAGGAAGACCGGCCGCGCTTGACGCTCCGCACGTTCAAAGGCCGCGTCGCTCCACGGCAGCCAATTCACCGGATTGTGCGCGTGTTGCAGCAGATACGGACTGGCCTCGTGAATCAGCGCGTTCGTGTGCGCGCGGTGCATACTCGGCTCGAATTCCGCCATCACGAGCTGGCGGCCGCGCCGGCCGCGACCGGTTCCGGATGGGTCACGACGTGCATCGTCGGGTACTTGTTCCGCAACTCGTACTCGACCAAGTCGAGAATCGCGTGCGTATCCCCTAACGGCATCGTGGCATCAAGATCTACGTGCATCTCCGTGAACAGCTGCGTCCCCGCTCGCCGCACGCGAATGTCATGCACCCCGATCACATCATGGACTCCGCGCACGATCCGCTCGACATCCTCCGCCACGCCCTCCGGCGCGCGATCCACCAGCGAATTGAACACGTCTCTTCCCAGCCGAATGCTGAGCATGAACACGACCCCCGCGACAAAGAGCGCCGCGATGCTGTCGGCTTTGGGATAGCCGATCCCGGCCATGATCAGGCCGAAAACGACCACGAAGGAGTCAAGAAAGTCGGTGAGGAAATGCGTGGAGCTTGCGGCCAGCGCTTCACTTCCGGTCTGCCGCGCCGCGCGCATAAGCGAAACCGTCCGCCAACCCTCAACCACGATGGACACCGCCATTACACCATAGACCAGCGGTCCGATTTCGACCGGTTCCGGTCGGATGAACAACCGCTCGAGCGCGTTGTACACAATCAGGCCGCCGATTCCGATGAGCAGGATCAGCTGTGCCAGCGCGCCGACGCTTTCATACTTCGCATGACCGAACGGGTGTTCCGGGTCGGGCGGTTCGAGCGCCTTCTTAATCGCGGCGAACGTGATCACCACGGCCAGCGTATCCACCAGCGAATGCCCCGCTTCCGAGTACATCGCCAGCGAATTCGTGACGATCGCGGTGCCGAACTTGATCAGCGTAATGACCAGCGATGCCACTACCGAGACCAGTGCGACGCTCGTCCTGATGTGCGCGTCTTGCGGTGTGAACGCGCGATTTTCTATGGCGCGCCTCCGATCACCTGACCTGACAGCATGCGGGGTATTCCTGCCAGGTCTCGTTCGATGGTGAATTGCCCGGCGGCGGGGCGGAAAATCTCGGCGACCCGTTCGGCCTGTCCGAATCCAATCTCCATGGCAAACCGGCCGCCCGCGCGCAATAGCAGGGGCAGCAACTCCGCAATGCGGTGGTAGAACTCGACTCCCGTCGCGCCGGCGACCAGTGCTCGCGCCGATTCGTGCAGTTTGACTTCCGGCTGCAGTGTCTCGAAGTCCGCGACCGGGATGTACGGCGGATTGGATACGACCCAATCATAGGGCGGCACGACGAGTTCGGCGAAGCGCGGGTTCATCACGTCCGCATGCCGCACATGCACGCGCTCCGCCGCATCGTTTCGCGCGGCATTGCGGGTCGTACAGCGCAAGGCTTCATAGTCGATATCCACGGCATCCACCGCGACCCGCGCGTCGCCCCGGGCGAGGGCGACGGCGATACAGCCCGTCCCGCATCCGATGTCCAGTACCCGCACGGTCTCCCCGCCCGCGCTCCGGCGAATCTGGTCGCCTACCATGTTCGCGAGTTGCTCCGTCTCGGGTCGGGGGATCAGCAGTCCCGGCAGCACTTCGAGTCGGACGCCACAGAACTCGACTTCGCCGAGAATCAACTGCAACGGTTCCCGCTTACCGCGTCGCCGCAACAAGTCGCGGAACGCGGCGACTTCGGCCTCGCTGAGCGGTCGGTCGTGCTGCAGGTAAAGCTGAATTCGCGGCAGCCCCAGCGCCTTGCCCAACAGCGATTCCGCGTCGCCGCGCGGATTGTCAACCCCCTTCTCCTGCAAGTAGCCGCGCGCGAGGTTCAACAAGTCGATCAACCGCCGCGACACGTCACTCACTTCAGGGCGACCTCAGTTTCCTGATGCAGCTTCTCCGCGCGATCCGCGAGTTGCAGAGCTTCAATGATGTCGTCGATCTCGCCTTCCATGATCCGATCGAGTTTGTAAAGCGTAAGATCGATTCGGTGGTCCGTCAACCGGTTTTGTGGGAAATTGTAGGTTCGGATCTTCTCCGAACGATCCCCGGAACCGACCTGACTCTTGCGCGACGCGGCAACCTTGCTCGCCTCCTCATCCCGTGTCTTCACCAGCAGGCGGGATTGCAGGATCTTCAGCGCCCGCGCGCGATTCTTGATCTGCGAGCGTTCGTCTTGAATCGCCACGACCAGCCCGGTCGGTAGATGCGTGATCCGGACCGCCGACTCTGTACGGTTGACATGCTGCCCGCCCGCCCCCGAAGCGCGATAAACATCAATTTTCAAGTCGTCGGGACGGATCGTGACGTCGCGCTCGTCGGCTTCCGGCAGCACGGCCACCGTCGCCGCCGACGTATGCACTCGCCCCTGGGACTCGGTCGTCGGGACCCGCTGCACGCGGTGCACGCCGCTCTCCCATTTCAGCGTCCCGTAGGCGCCGGCCCCCTGGACTTCACAGACAACTTCCTTCAGCCCGCCGGCTTCGGCTTCGCTGACCGAGACCACCTCAAATTTCCATCGTTTGAGCTCGGCGAACTTCGTGTACATGCGGAACAGCTCCCCGGCGAACAGGGCGGCCTCTTCTCCGCCGGTTCCCGCGCGGATTTCCAGAATCGCACTTTTGTCGTCATCCGGGTCCTTCGGCAGCAGCAGAGCACGGATTTCCTCTTCCAGTTGCGCCGCTCGATCCGTCAACAGCCGAACTTCCTCGGCAGCCATACTTCGGATTTCCGGATCGGACTCGGTCTCCATGGTTCGGGCCTGGTTGATTTCGCCCTGGACCTTTTGGTACAATCGGATCTTTTCAACCAGTGGCAACAGGTCCTTTGCCTCCTTCAATAGAGGCTTGGCCCCCATCGGGTCGGCGCTAACCACCGGCGAACTGAGCTCTTCTTGAACCTGGCGGTAACGGATGAGGATATTCTCAAGCCGATCGAGCATGACTCTTCTGTCCGGTGTGTGTAGTTAACACTAAGTTTTTAAGAGATTTGCAGTGCATGTCGGTTTGCCATCTCCGCCACCCATCTAACGCCGAATGGCCAAACCAATAATATAGCGATATCTACGTGCGGATTCAAGGCAATCTGCTCCGCCCGCCGGGCAGCGCGAACCGGTCGTCCTGGGTCCGTAAGATAACGGGCCGTTTTACAATGATTAATACAAGCGACCCTGAACAAACGTCCCAGACTACTCAAAGTCGGCCCAAACGCTCTCAACTGCATGCCTTGTTGAAGAAAACTTCGAGTAATCCTCCGATTTGCCTTGACATCTGGTTCAGGGTTCACTATATTTATCGTCGAGATAAAGCGTGGCGATCAGGATAGCACTTTTCCCCTTTCTTTTCATGAGGTTGGCGCTATGAAAAAAATTGTCTTGCTAGCGGTTCTGCTTTGCGTGGGCGGAACGGTGTTTGCTTCAACAGGTCTGATGGCCGGAACCGATGCGGGTGTAATCCCCATCATTCCGCCCCGTCACCCCGGGTTAGAGGCGGGCGTCATTCCCATCATCCCGCCCCGGGGCGTGGAAGCCGGAGTCATTCCGATTATTCCTCCGCGGTCGGTAGATGCTGGGGTGATCCCCATAATTCCTCCTCGTCCAGGCAAGTAAGCTCCGCGAGAACAGGGGTTTATGGACCACTAGGCCGACCACGGAAACTCGTGGAGGTTTGGTGGTCCTTTTTGTCTCATACGCACTGGTCACCGCAGCGGTTCTTTGGTCCACGCTGTGGTTTCTGCCCAGTGAGGTTCTCCGTCAGCACTTGAGCTTCAGCTTCAACATCTTGCAGCTGGGGCTCTTGTCGTTGCTGAGCTTCATGTGTTATCGCCAAGAACTGCACTATCGGACGATCTTCTTTCACTTCTGGATCCTTTTTGCCGTGCTGGGACTTTCAGCGCCGGCTTTCTATCATTTCCAGTTTCTGACCAGTTTTGAGTCATCGGTCTCGGCATTTGTACTGATCTTGGTCGTGACTCACCTACTGTTCGCCTGGGTGGCGGCCAAGACGGTTAGTACGTACATCTTCCGCGATGAGAAGCGATGGGCTGTCAACACCTTGGCGGCGGCGGTAGTGCTGCCGCTTTGTGCTTGGTGGTTTTGGCCCTACTATTGGTCACCGGAGGTGGTTCTGGCCGTGCAAAGTGCAAATCCACCGGTGGACATCTATGCTCCTATCGCTCGAGCGATCATAAAAATCAATATGATATCACTCGTGATACTCGTGGCATTTTTTTGGCACAAGCTGAAGACAGATCGACCTATCGGCGCCTACGCCGACACGCTGGTCTTTCTCTTTACCTTGGTGGTGTTGATCGACACGCTTGAGTACGTTGCTCAGGTGACGAGTGTCGAACTTCTATCCATCACGCAGTGGGCGACCGCGGGGATCTTCGCTGCAATGACCGCCACTCTGTTACTGCGTCTGAAGTACAAGACGCAAACCATTGCACAGTACTATGAGACCCAGCTCCTATCTTCTGATCCTCGCATTGACCGGCGCATCGGTTGGTTTGATCGTTTTATTATACGGAGTTTCTTTGATCCGGAGAAGGTTGGCCAATCGGTATTCCTTGGTACAGGGAATTCGCAAGTAAAGGTCAAACGATCGTCGTTACGAGTGAAGCATCCTCTGGGGCGGGACTGACGTTGCACAGGGTCAACGTGTGGAGCCATATTTGCGAGTAACCTGAGCGGAGATAGGTGAAACCAGGACTGACTTCGATGGAAATGAAAGCAACAATGAAAAAGACCCGCGACAAGGTAGTCGCGCAGAGCCGGGCGATGCGGGAGGCACTCGCCGCAGCCGGGGTTGCGGCTCTGCGCACGGATCCGGTGCTGATCATCGGTGCTCCCGGCACGGGCAAGACGATGCTGGCGCGCGTGATCCATGAGGAAGGCTGTCCGTACGGACCCTTCGTCATGGTTGACTGCGCGACCTTGACCCCTGATGTCATGAACACGATGCTGTACGGCGATCGTGTGGCTCATGCATTGGGACGTTTCGAGATGGCGGAAGAAGGAACGTTGTTCTTGAGCGGGCTGGAGAATCTGAATCCGCTCGCGCAGGAGCACATCGCCCGTGCTCTGGAGACCGGGCGCTACACGAATCACGCGGGAGACCGGCGGGCCTTCGCCTGTCGCATCATTGCGACCGCGGATTTCGCGGAGCTCGAGAACCTTCAGCAGGCAGGTCTGTTCAATCTGGACCTGTTGCGAATGCTGTCCGCAACCTCGTTGCGGATGCCCGGCCTGGCCGATCGCAAGGAAGACATCCCTGCACTTTCGGTCTATATCCTTGACGAGCTGGCCACCCGGGAAAAGATTGAACGGCCGACCGTGCCGTATCACTACATGGACCTTCTGACGAAGGTCACGTGGCAGGAGAACGCACGACAGTTGCGCAATCATCTGGAGAGTGTGATGGTGCTGTCTGAGGGGCGGTTTGATCCGGAAGTTATTCTGGAGCATTTCGTCACCGAGGAATCGCCGGCCACGATCAAGAGCGCACTGCAGGCCTTGTGGCGCAAAGTCTTCGGCGAGAGCCGGACTCCGGTGACTGTCGGCACCAAAGCGTAGCCGCACCGGAAATACGTAAACCAACGCGGGCAGCCATTCGGCTGCCCGTACTTTTTGTTTTCGGCTCTCCCCCCACATCCTGTGGGGGAACCAAGGGGGGAGATCTTCGTAGCGCCCACCTTGGTGGGCCGGTTCAATCGTTCGTAGTGCCGCACGGGCCGCTTGCCTTGCGTCGGCATGTCTCTTTCGCAGTTGACATGCCCCGGTCTTCTTTATCGCCGAGCAGGGACTGTGTCCCTGCCCGAATCCCGCACTGCCGTAGCGGCGGCTGCCGAGCGGCTCTGAATCAAGGTCGGGATAACCCCGCGTGGTTGTCTGCTCGGGTCTCCCCCATATCCTATGGGGGACCAAGGGGGAAGTCTCCATAGCGTCACATGGACATCAGCTCTTCATTCAAACCTCGCCCCGCGCGGCGTCTCGTGCCCCGCTCGGGTGAAAACGTTGGACGTTCACAATGATTCAATTGCGCCTAAGCCATCCCGAGCGCAGATCCCTGCGGCGCTACGGAGATTTCCCCCCTTGATCCCCCCACAGGATGTGGGGGGAGAACGGACCCGATCGCGCACGGGTGTGGGACGCTACGAGTTTCCGCGTTCCTCGTGTCTGCCTCATCCCTCATCCTTCATCCCTCTCCTGACTTCTTCCCACACTCTTTCCACGCTGATCTGCTTCATGCACCACGCGTCGCCCTGCTCGTGCCAGCGGCAGTGCATGCCGCCGTGACCGTAGCGCGAGAGGCAGCACGGCACGCCCGCGTGCAGCGCGAGATGCGGTGGCGGAAACAAATAGTTCACTTGTGTGCTCCCGTACAGTGCGATCACGCGCGGTCCGCCCACGGCCGCGGCGAGGAACGTAATCCCCGTGTCATTCCCCAGTACGACTTCGCACGACTTGAGTAACCCGCGCACAAGCCCGAGCGGTTGTTGAATCGCCAGCCGCACTCGCGCCGCCGAGACTCGCTGCACCGATTGTGCTAACTCCGCTTCGGAGTCCCCGGCAAACACAATCACGCTACCCTTTGAAACCTGCAGCCACTCCTCAGCAAGCGTTTCGAACCGATCGATCGGCCACCGCTTGGTGCGCCACGCCGAGCCCACGACCAGACCCAGGATCGGGTGTTCCGCACCGCCTGCTTCGAGCCAGCCTGTCGCGGCTTGCCGGTCCGCCTCCGTAACATGAACCTCCGGCGCGACCGCCGGAATGTCTTTGGCGAATGGCCGCAGGAGTTCGAGTCTGCGTTGCACATGATCCGCCTGCCGTGCCAGATCGCCGTCAATCACATGCGTGAAGCAAGATTCAGCAAGAAACCCTCGATACCCGACCGAAACCGGCGCCTCCATCCAGCGTGTGAGCAGCCGACTGCGGAAGGAGGGATGCGCATTCAAGACAAGGTCGAAGCCCAGTGGTCTCAGCGTGTTCGCAAACTCCCGCAATCCAAACACGGAACGATGCCGCACTCGCTTGTCCAGTACATGAATCTGCGCGATTCGCGGATCGCCTTCGATCACGAGCAGCCCCCGCGGCGCGACCACGACGTGCAGCGCGCAGTCCGGCCAGCAGTGCTTGACGGCCCCGAACAGCGCGCTGGTGAACACGACATCGCCGAGCCAGGCGGTGTCGATAATCAGGACTCGGGCGGGCTTGATTTCCATCGCTTATGCATCCACGTCCATTGTTCCGGTGTCTCGCGAATCGCCGCTTCAAGCCGCGCCGTCAGCTTCGCGGTCAGCACGTCGGCGTCACAAATCCCCGTCGTATCCACCGGAGTCAGGCGAATCCGGTAACGCTCGCCGGGCAACCAGGTCGAGGTCGCAAAGATCAGCGGTGACCCCGTTCTGAGATGAAAAACCGCCGGTCCTCGTGGTGTTGACGCAGGCCTCCCGAAGAACGGCACGAACGCGCCCTCTTCATGGGCGTCTTGATCGATCAGGATCGCCACCAGCCGGTTCCGCTTGAGCGCCGAGAGCACGCCTCGCACCGCTTCACGACGCTTGATAATCTCCACCCCCGCCAGTTGGCGGTAGTCGTCCATCATCCGCTCAACCCGCTTATTCCGTTGCGTCGTAACGACGAACGAGACGGGCAGCCCCAATCGAGCGACAATCGACCCCATCAGCTCCCAGTTCCCGAGGTGCCCGGAGACCACAATGCCGCCTCGGCCCCGCGCGACCGCGGCCTTCAGGTGATCCATGCCCTCGATAAAGATCCAGTCCCCGGCGGCTTCAGATCTCAATTGAGGCAGGGCCGTGAAGGCGGCGGCGACCCGGCCAAAATGCTCATAGCAGCGCCGGCCGACTTCCCTCGCTGCCTCATTAGGCAGCTCGGGAAACGCCGCCTGCAGGTTGTTTAGGGTTACCACTCTACGTATTCCAACATAATACAACAACTTACCAATAATTGCTCCACATTGCGACCGAGATCGTCGGGGCAGAGCACGCAACCCGGCTACCAGGATCAGCGTCAAGGAATATGACAATATTTGTAAGATTTGTGGGCGCATTTGGAAACTGACATCCTGTCGGACGCGTGTAAATAAAGACAAATCCAGCGGATTGTCAAGCAGCAGGTTCAGGAGAACCTTGCGTTTTCCTGCGAAAATGATAAATTAGGAAGGACGGTTACAATGACGCACACTACCACAGCTCCGGTCAACTCGCGCGCCATTTCCGTAGATGCATTACTCGAATTCGAGTCCGGGGTCGAGTATGCGGACGAACTGCTTTCCCGGCACCTCACTTCATCGCAACTTCGCGGCAGCGACCGCGCGCTGGCGGCGGACCTGTTTTGGGGAGTAATTCGCTGGCGTGGCCGGCTGGATGGAGTGGTGACTCCGGTCTTTCACGGGGATTACCAGAAGGCGAATCCCCTGATCCGTGTGTTACTTCGGTTGGGGGCGTATCAGCTCTACGTGCAGGAGCGCATCCCGGACCACGCGGCGGTGAGTCAGACCGTGGAGATCGCGGTGCAGCGACTGGGGAAGTCCGCGGCTGGCTTAATCAATGCGATTTTGCGTCGGCTGGCGCGTGAGCGCGAGCGTTGGAATATTCTCGAAGCCGACACGGACGATATCGGCAAGCTGGCGTTCTTCCATTCGCATCCGCGTTGGATCGTCAAGCAGTTGGTCGATCAATTCGGGGAGGAGGCCGCCGAGCAGGCGCTGGAGCGCAACAATACCAGGGCACCGCTGACGGTGCGCGTCAATCTGCAACGCGCGTCGATCGAGGATGTGCTGGCCCGCATGCGCGAACGCGGAATCACGGCGGAAGTTTCTCCCTTGCTGCCGCACTATCTCCGCTTGCATCAGACTCCGTTGCACTTGATTCAACCGTTGTTGGATCGCGGCTTGGTGAACGTGCAGGATGAGAGTGGCGGCCTCGTTGTCGAGTTGCTGTCTCCCGAGCCGGGCGATCACATTCTGGACGCTTGTGCGGCGCCCGGCGGCAAGACGCTGGCGATCGCGGATCGCATGGCGGGGACCGGTCGGATTCTGGCGACCGACGTGGCCATTGACCGTCTCGAACTGCTGAAGGAGAACATCGTTCGTACGGGTCTGACTAATGTGGAATTTCGGGCGCAGGACGCGCGCGAGATGTCGGGAGTATATTTTGACAAGGTCCTCACCGACGTGCCGTGTTCAGCGCTGGGATTATTGCGTCGTCAGCCCGACGTGCGCTGGCGTCGTCGCAGTCATCACCTGCCCGCGCAGCACCGGTTGCAGTTGGAGATTTTGAGCAAGGCGGCGGAGACCGTCAAGCCGGGCGGCGTGCTGGTGTATTCCACGTGCAGCATTTTGCCCTCGGAGAATCACGAGATCGTCAATCAATTTCTGCATCAGTTCCCGGAGTTTCACAAGGAAGATGCGCGCGGGTTCGTCCCGGAGGCCGTGGTAAATGAGCACGGCGACATGGCGACCTTTTCGCATCTCCATGATACGGACGGAGCCTATGCCGCGCGCATGCGGCGATCGGCGCACTGAGCAACGGTCTGCCGGCGGCTGGCCGCCCATCCTGTATTTCGCACCTTCATGAATTGGCGAGTTAAACTTCGCGACGTCCTCTCAAGCGATTCGGCACAAATCACGCTCGCGGCGCTGGTCGCGGGCTTGTTTGTTTTCTTTTTGGTTGATCGCATGATCATGCCGCTCTATACGCGGCAGGGCAGTGAACATCCGGTGCCGCAGTTGCTCGGCTTGAACCGGGTTGAGGCGGTGCGACGCGCAGATTCCGCGGGCTTTCTGGTACTGGAAGAGAACTCCAAGCTGGCGGGCCGCGTGGCCGAGGGCACGATACTCGAGCAGCGTCCCTCCGCCGGCGCGCTGGCCAAGCCGGGGCGCAAGATTCACGTGGTCCCGGCCGCGGCGGCGGCCCGCGACCTGACACCCGACATGATCGGTCTGGACCTGCGCGATGCCCAGTTGCGCTGCAAGAACGCCGGACTGGTCAGTGGGGATGCCGAAGTGCGCTATCGTTTTTCCTCGCAGATGCCCAAGGGCCGGATTGTCGATCAGGAGCCCGCGGCGGGCAAGCCCGTCGAGCCGGGCGCCGCGGTCAGGCTCACGGTGTCGATGGGCATTGAACCGGAGGAGTTTTACGTTCCGGTCTTGATTGATCACCCCTTGAGTGAGGCGCTCGTGATTCTGCGCGAGTCGGGGCTCAAGCTCGGCAAGATCGTGCGCAAGGAGACGATGTTGTACGACCCGAGCACGGTGATCGGTCAATCAATCAAGTCGGGCGAAGCAGTAGAGCGCGGCACTTCGATTGATCTTGTCGTCGCCATTCAGGGAAATGCCGAATAGCAAAGGAACCCGCGATTGAGCTTTCCGCTCCGCATTGCACCGTCCATCCTGGCGGCGGATTTTCTTCAGCTTGGCGATCAAGTCCGGCAGTGCGAAGCGGCCGGAGCGACGCTCCTGCATTGCGACATCATGGACGGTCACTTTGTGCCCAACCTGACGTTCGGTCCGCCGCTGATCGCGCAGCTTTCCCGGGCGACGAGGCTGCCGCTTGATGTGCATCTGATGATCGCGGCGCCTGAGCGGTCGGTCGATCAATACGCCCGGGCCGGTGCCTCGGCGATCACGATACATCAGGAAGTCAGCCCGCATCTGCATCGCAGTCTCTCGCACATTCGATCGCTTGGAGTCAAAGCCGGCGTTGCCTTGAATCCCTCGACGCCGGTTGAGTTGCTCGAACCCGTGCTCGGCGAATTTGACTTGGTGCTGGTCATGACCGTGAATCCGGGATTCGGCGGTCAGAAGTTCATCGAGTCGGTGCTGCCGAAGCTCGAGAAACTTGCCGACTGGCGCGCGCAGGAATTGGGCAAGTATTCGATCGCCGTTGATGGTGGCCTCGACGAACGTACGGCACCGCTGGTGGTCGCCGCCGGAGCCGACACGCTGGTGGCGGGCACCGCCGTCTTCGGTGGGAATATCGCGGACAATTTCCGCAAACTCTGCCGAGCGGCCGGATGTTGAAGGTCGTGGCGCGGGTCGTCGGGGACTTTCAGATCAATACAATTCTGGTGTGGTGTGAGCGCACGCGCAAAGCCGCAATCTTCGATCCGGGTGGCGACTCTCCGGGGACGATCAAGCTGGTCGAATCCGAGCGGTTGGAACCCATCTATTTGATCAACACGCACGGCCATCTTGATCACATTGCGGAGAACGCGGTCATCAAAGCCGCTTTCGCGGGGCTGCCGCTGTTGATTCACGCGGCGGACCGTGCCATGCTCACCGATCCGCACAAGAATCTGTCCGCTTTTGTGGGTGGGAGCGTCATCTCACCGGATGCCGATCGCACGATTACCGACGGCGAGATTCTGCCGCTCGGCGAGGAGTCGCTGACGGCCTATCACGTCCCCGGTCATTCGCCCGGCTCACTGGTATTCTACTCGTCCGGAATTCTGATTGGCGGCGACACCTTGTTTCAGGGCGGCGTCGGTCGCACCGATTTTCCGGGTTCGAGCGACGAGCAGCTCTACGCGCACATTCGCTCCAAAATCTACACGCTACCCGAGGACACGATTGTCTATCCCGGTCACGGACCGACCACCACGGTCGGGATCGAGCGTCGAACGAATCCTTTCGTCCGCGGCTGACGTCGCCGGGATTGGCGATGTTCGCTCGTTTCTCGCGCAGTCGGCGCTCGAACACAATCTTAGCGCGCATACGCTGGAGGGATACGCTCGCGATTTGCGGGCGTTCCTGCTCTGGTTGCGGGATCGCGGCGCTTCCGTCGAGTCGGTTACCCGGCAGCGGATCGAAGACTACCTCGCGGCCATCGGCGCGCTGCTATCCGCGGCCAGTGTGGCGCGGCGACTGTCGGCCATTCGCGGCTACTTTGGCTGGCGAGCCGCCGAGAATCGCGCTCCGAACCCGGCCGCCGACGTGGAAGGTCCTCGCCTGCGGCGGGAACTTCCCGCGGTGCTTTCCGTCGCGGAGATCGATCACCTGCTCGCGTCCGTGTCCGGTGGGTCGCCCGAGGAGCGGCGCGATGCGGCGCTGTTCGAGGTGGCTTACTGTTGTGGCTTACGTGCCTCCGAACTCGTGGGATTGCGTCTGCATCAGTGCCGCGCGGAGGCCGGCGTGATCGTCGTTACCGGCAAAGGCAACAAGCAGCGCATGATTCCCCTCAGCTCGATCGCGCGAACGCGACTCCATGGCTACCTTCGCAGCGGGCGACCGTTGATGCGCGGCACGGACCGGGCCGGCAAGCCGCTTGCGTTGCCGGAGAGCGCGGGCAGTTTCGTCTTCCTGAACCGGCGCGGCCAGCCGCTGACGCGCTTTGGCTTCTGGGCGATTCTCAAGCGCCGGGTTGCCGCTTGTGGGATCGAAACAAGCGTCTCACCGCACACGCTGCGGCACACCTTCGCCACTCACCTGTTGGAAGGCGGCGCCGATTTGCGCGTGGTTCAGGAATTGCTGGGACACAGCTCCATTACCACGACCGAAATCTACACGCATCTGGATCGCACGTATCTGACCGAGGTGATGCGCACGTTTCACCCCCGCGGATGAACCGCGAGTTCTTGTATTTCATTCCGGGCTTCATTCTCGGCCTGACGCTGCACGAGTTCAGTCATGCGTTGGCGGCCACACGGCTGGGTGATCCCACGGCGCGGTCGGCCGGCCGGCTGACCTTGAATCCGCTCGCGCATCTCGATCTACTGGGTTCGGTGATGTTGCTGGTGGTCGGCTTCGGCTGGGCGAAGCCGGTTCCGGTCGATCTCAACTATTTCCGTTCGCCGCGCCGTGATATGGCGATCGTCGCCTTTGCCGGTCCGCTTTCGAACCTGGTGCTCGCGGTTCTGCTCGGTGCGGCGTTGCGGGCGACCGGCTTCCTCACGGGCGATCTCGCGGAAACCGCCGTGCGTATCGCCGTCTATGGGGTGTGGATCAACATCATCCTGGCGGTCTTCAACATGATTCCGGTCCCGCCGTTGGACGGCTCGCGCATCCTGCGCGGGATTATCCCCATCGAGTGGCAGGCCGGCTATTCCACGTTCGAGCGTTTCGGTCCCCTGGTGCTGTTCGGTCTGATGTTGCTGGCCAGCCTGACCGGCGTATCGATCTTTGGTCGCGTCATCACTCCCGTAGCGCGTCCCATCGCAAATTGGATTCTCGGCGGCGCATGAATTATCTCGCGGCTCTTCTCCTCCTGCTCTGTTGGTTCCGGCCTGTTTCCGCTCTCTCCCTTTCTGACCTCGCCGACAGTCTCCTCAGTCAGCCGCAATTGCGCGGATCTTCGTGGAGCATTCGCTTCGTCTCTCTTACCGGGGACTCCGTGGTCTTCGAACGCGATTCCGGTCGCATGCTGATTCCGGCATCCGTGGCGAAGTTGGTGACGTCTGCCGCAGCCTTTGAAGTCCTCGGGTCCGACTTTCGCTTCAAAACCGGCGGATTCTCCGTCTCGGCGCCCGATGCGGCGGGTACCTTGCATGGCAACGTCTATGTGCAAGGCGGCGCCGATCCGTTAATCGATCCCCGGCGGCTGGATTCCCTCGGCCATCCGGTGCTGGCGTCCCTCGCCGATTCCCTGTGGGAGCATGGCATTCGGCTGATTGAGGGCGATCTCGTCATGCGCACCTGGCCCTACAAGCTTGAATGCGCGCCGGACTTGTGGGAGGTCGGCGATGTCAATTCGAATTTCGCGCCCACGGTTGACGCCTTTGGCTACAACTCCAATGTCTGCCGCCTCGCGATTCTGCCGGGCGCGACCGTGGAGTTGCCGCCGGTCGTCGCCGTCGATCCGCCGTATGCTCCGGTTTCCGTGCGGAATGAAGTGGCGACCGCCGACGCCAGCGAAGAGGGTTGGCTGGATTATCACGTCGTTCCGGGCGACACGGTGGTAACGATTCAAGGCAAGATACCGCTCGGCGATGACGGCGAGTATCTGTGGATTCCGGTCCAGGATCCGGCGCTGTATTTCGGCGCGGCCTTTCGTCAACAACTCGATCAGCGCGGTATCATCTTGCGCGGCCAGCTTCGCGTGGACCGATCCGGCGAACCGCTGGGCGACGGCCGATTTCCCCTGTTCCAATACGAATCAGACCGGCTGGTCGCCGCCGCCTCGGTCATGAACAAGGAGAGCGACAACTTCACCGCCGAGTATGTTCAGCGTGCCGTCGCCGCCGCATCGGTCGGCGCTGCCAATGCGCGCGCGGGAGCCGATGCCGTTGCGCGCGTCCTGCGCCAGTGGGGGATTAACGGCAACGAAATCGATTTGCAGGACGGTTGCGGACTTGCCCGGCAGAATCTCTGTTGCGCGGGCGGACTGGTAAAGCTCCTGACGCTCATGCACCGTCATCCCGCCGCCGCGGATTTCATCGCGTCGTTGGCGGTATCCGGGGTCAGCGGCACAATGGCCCATCGCCTCGCTTCGCCGGAGATGGTGGGCAAGGTCCACGCCAAGACCGGTACCATTACACACGTGTGCTCGTTGGCCGGTTATTGTGTGACACAAGCCGGCGACACCCTGGCCTTCGCCATCCTCTGCAACAACTACCACGGCTCTCCGCATCTGCCGCGTGCCGCGCAGGACCGGCTGATCGAAGCGGTCTGCGTACCATGGCCGAATCCCGAATAGCAACTCATGTCTTCAATCGTAGAATGCGTCCCTAACATCTCCGAGGGGCGAGACCTCGCTAAGATCAACCGGATCGCCGGCGCGGTGAAATCCGTACCGGGCGTTCGACTTCTCGATGTGGACCCGAACGCGGATTACCATCGTGCCGTCATCACGTACGCGGGCGCGCCGGATGCCTGCGTCGAAGCGACATTTCGCCTGACCGCCGCGGCCTTCGCGGAGATCGACATGCGGACCCATCAAGGCGGACATCCGCGCAGCGGAGCCGTTGACGTGGCGCCGTTCGTTCCCGTGCGCGAGATCACGATGGCGCAGTGCGCCGAGCTTGCGCGGCAGTACGGTCGTCGGGTCGGCAATGAACTTGGCGTACCGGTTTACCTCTATGAAGCGGCAGCCGCGCGACCGGAACGCCAGAATCTGGCCAAGGTCCGCAAGGGCGAATACGAAGCACTGGAAGCGAAGCTGCGATTGCCGGAATGGACGCCTGATTTTGGACCGACGACGTTCGTAGCGCAGTCCGGCTGTGTGATTACAGGCGCTCGCTTCTTCCTGGTGGCCTACAACGTGAATCTGCGGACCGCGGATCTGGAACTGACCGAAGACATCGCTCTGCATGTGCGCGAGATGGGTTGGCCGATGACGGACACGAGCGGGCAAGCGCTGCTTTCCGCGACCGGCAAGAAGGTCTTCATTCCCGGACCGCTGCGTCAGGTGAAAGGCATGGGCGTGTACCTCGACAATGACCGCTTCTGTCAGGTGTCGATGAACCTCACCAACTACCTGGTCACCGCCCCGCACACCGCCTTTGAGCAAGTTGCGTTCGAGGCGCGCGGTCGCGGTGTCGAAGTCAGCGGCAGCGAAGTGGTCGGGTTAATTCCGCTCGAAGCGTTATTGCTCGCCGCTGAATATTACGTCTGGCGCGAAAAGTTGTCACGCCCCAAAGACGAACGAGCCGCTGTGGCGCTGGTTCAGGAACGCCTCGCGCTTTCTGCCTTCCGTGCATTTGACCCCGATACGAAAATAATTGAGTACGCTCTCCATGGCTGACATCACAACTCCGAACCCGGCATCATCGGTCTTTCCCGCGAAGCTCATCTATCAGCCGGTCGCGGGATTCGTGGAACAGATTGCCGCCAAGTCCGCGGCTCCGGGCGGTGGCAGTGCCGCCGCACTTGCCGGCGCCATCGGCTCCGGCCTGCTCACCATGGTCATCAATTTCACCGTGGACAAGAAAGACTACGCCGCCGTTGCGCCGCATCTGTCGCAACTTAAGCAGGTCACGGAAGAGGCTCGCGCCGCGTTGGTCAAGCTCGTTGACGAAGACACGGACGCCTTTAACCGCTTCCGGGTCGCGAACAAGCTCCCCGAACGTGACGACCCTGAGCGCGCGGTCAAAGCCGCCGAACTCGCGGCGGCGGCAATGGGCACACTGCAAGTTCCCCGGCGTACCATGCAGACCTGCCTGCGGGCCCTCGAGTGCGCGCTCGACATTGCCAGGACCGGCAATGTGAACACGGTTTCCGATGCCGCGACCGGAGCGGAGTTGCTGAGCGCGGGACTCGAAGGCGCGGCGGCGAATGTTCTAATCAATCTCCCCGGAATTCCCGAAACCGAGCGCCCCGCTTTGCTCGCCGAGGTGGCCGTGGCCCGCGGTCGTTCGCGCGGGATCGTGTCCGACGTCCGTCACGCCGTCGCGGAGAAACTGGGTGGGTAACATCCGCATCCTTCCCGAGCAGGTGGTCAATCAAATCGCCGCCGGCGAAGTGGTTGATCGTGCCGCCTCCGCACTGAAGGAGCTGATCGAAAACGCGCTTGACGCCGGTGCCACGCGCATTCAGGTGGTCCTGAGCGGGCACGGTCGCGAGTTGATTCAAGTCGTTGACGACGGCGGCGGGATGTCGCACGACGATCTGCATCTCGCCTTCGAGCGTCATGCGACCTCCAAGCTGAAACAGTCGGACGACCTCTGGGCGATTCGTACGCTGGGCTTTCGCGGCGAGGCATTGCCGTCGATTGCCTCGGTGAGTTTCGTCGAAGCGCGGTCGCGGGCCAGGGAATCGGCGAGCGGCACGCTGCTGCGGATTCAGGGCGGCGATATTATATTGGACGAGCCTGCCGCCATGCCCATCGGCACATCGCTCGCGGTCCATTCCTTATTCTACAATACTCCCGCGCGGGCGAGCTTTCTGAAAAGCCCGGCCACCGAGCTTGCGCATTTGATCCGCGTGTTTCGGCAATATGCGGTGGCCTATCCGGAAATCGCCTGGTCGTTCACGCATGACACTGCCGTGGAGTACACGCTCCCGGCCGGCGACTTCGAATCTCGCTTGAACGATCTGTTCGGCACCGGCTTCGCATCGAAAGTGCTGTGGCTGAAATTTGAGCAGGCTGGTATTCGGGTATCCGGTGCGGTCGGCTTGCCCGAGCTCTTTCGCAAGTCCCGCGGCGATCAGTACACGTTTCTCAATCGCCGGCCGATTCAAAGCGCGATGCTGCACTCAGCGGTAAAGGCCGCGCTCCGTGAGCAGCTTGATCCGATGGAGTGGCCGTTCTACGTGCTCCTGATCGAGCTCGACCCGACGCTCGTGGATGTGAATGTGCATCCCGCCAAGTCGGAGGTGAAATTCGCGGACGAGAAGCTGATTCACGCGGCGGTCTACCGCGCCGTCCGCGACGTGCAGCCGCGCCAGTTCGACGGGCTCGCGGCGGAAGTTCAAGCGACGGCGGCGGCCGATGCCTGGATCAGCCAGTTGCGTCCGCCGTCCGCCAGCACGATCCCGGATTTGTTCACCGCGGCTCCCGCTCGTCCCGGAATCACGTCACCCGCGGATCCGCGCTTCCCGGCGGCACCGGAACCGCCGCCTGACACGGAATCTCCGGCCGCGGGAGAACCGTCAGAGGAACCTCCCGTCCCGCTGCTCAAGCCCGCGATCTTTCAAGTTCACCAGAAGTACTTGATCTCGCAGATTCGCTCCGGCCTGGTCATCCTCGATCAGCACGCCGCGCATGAGCGGATTCTCTACGAGCGCGCCCTGCGCAGTTTCACGCAGCGGACGTTTCAGTCACAACAACTACTCTTTCCGGTTCTGCTCGAATTGAATCCCGACGACGACGCGTTGTTCAACGAATTCCGCGCCGACCTCGGCGAGCTTGGCTTCGAGATTCGCGACTTTGGCGCGCGCACATACAGCATCGAGGCCGTCCCCTCCGGCCTGCGGCGGGCCTCGGAGAGCGCGATGATCCCGGAGATTGTCGAGGAGTACCGCGAATTCCGCCGCGCCAATTTCACCGCGCGGGATGCGCTCGCGGCGAGCTTCGCCTGCAAAGCGGCGATCCGCACCGGTGATGCGCTGACGGCCGACGAAATGTCGGCGCTGGTCGATGAGCTATTCGCCACGCAGTTTCCTCTGACCTGCCCGCATGGCCGCCCGACGGTCATTCATCTCAAGCTGTCCGAACTTGACCGACGCTTCAAGCGCACCGAGTGACGGCGCGCTGCGCCTGCTGGTACTGACCGGTACCACCGCATCCGGAAAGACGGCGGTTTCGCTTCCCCTTGCCGAGGCTCTGCAAGGGGAAATTGTCTCCGCCGATTCGCGTCAGGTATATCGCGAACTCGAAATCGGTACCGCCAAACCGACCGCCGCGGAGCGCGCTCGCGTCCGGCATCATTTCATCGACGAACGCTCGATCCACGACCCTTGGAGCGCCGGCGACTACGCCCGCGAAGCTCGCGCCAGGATCGAGGACATTCTGGAGCGGGGTCGGACCGCGATCGTGGTCGGGGGATCAATGCTGTACCTGCGCGCGCTGTTGGATGGGTTCTATTCGGCCAACGAATCACCCACCGACTATGCGGACCTGCGCGCCGAACTGGCAGTGCGTGGCGAATTGGCACTGCACGCGGAGCTTCAACAGTGCGACCCGCTGCTCGCGGCGCGGACCCACCCCCACGATCATCATCGACTGCTGCGTGGCTTGGCCGTCTTCCGTCGCACGGGCGCGCCGCTCTCGTCACTTCAGCTGCGTTCGACCGAACCGCTTCGCCACGCGTTCGCGATCTTCTTCCTCTATGGCGACCGCGAACAAACGTACGAGCGCGTGAACCTCCGCGCCGTCCGAATGATCCGGGACGGTCTGGTCGAAGAGGTTCGCGCGCTTTACAACACGGGCCTGAACGAGCATAACTGCCACGCGCTGGCGACGCACGGCTATCGCGAGCTTTTCCCGTACCTGCGGGGCGAGCAAACGGAAGCCGAGCTGATCGCCAACGTGCAAAAGGCCGTCCGGCACTACGTGAAACGCCAACTCACCTGGTTCCGTCGCGAGCCGCGCGTGATCTGGATCGAGCGCGCGTTTGACGAGCCTGACGAGCATGTCGCGGCGCGGATTCTTGCGCGATTTCGCGCTTCGTAAGCTCCGAAACAATGAACCCGCCGTGATCTGGCGGGTTCGTCGTTTGCGGAATGTGAACGTAGTCGAGGCTATGGTTTCGCGCGGTCGCGCGCGCGCCGCGGGCTGTTAATTTCCGTCGGAATGCGGAATACAAAAGTGGTCCCTTGGTTCGGCTGACTCTCGATTTCAAACCGCACGCCGTAAGGACTCATCAGCTTCTGCACGGTGCTGAGGCCCAGTCCCGTGCCCGTCGGTCCGCCGTCGGAGCCCACGATGAGCTTCGTCGTGAAAAAGGGCATGAAGATCTTGTCTCGATCCTCCGCGCTGATGCCGCAACCGGAGTCCTGGATGCTGATCAGGATTTCTCCGTCCCGCACCGCCGCGGCGACCTTGAGCACTCTGGCGTCACGGCCATGCATCGCGTCCAGCGCGTTGCGTACGACGTTCATCAACGACTGCGAGAAGTCGCTGTACCGTCCATAAATCGCGGGAAGGTCGGTGGACAGGCTGTATTGCTTATCCACGTAGTGCTTAAAATCCAGGTCAGCCTCCAGGAACCGCAGCTCTTCGCGCAGCAGTTGACAGAGATCGATTTCTTGATACGCGCTGTCCTGCTCTTGTCGGCTCTTCCACATCAAATTGCGAATGATCGAGGTGATCCGGTCAACTTGTGTAATCACCCCGTCGATATCCTCAATCTCAGGATGCTTCATCTTGATGAGCTGCGCGACGCCGTAGATGCCCATCAGCGGCGTGTTGATGTTGTGCGCGACACCGGACGCCAGCAGGCCGATGGCCGCGAGCCGCTGTTCGGAGAGCAGCTCCAGCTCCATCAGTTCATTCCGTTCGATCAACTCGAGATGATCCGTGAGATCGCGGGCCACGATTTGAACGCACGACTGGCCGTCGATCAGCACCCGGCCGCACGAGACTTGCGCGGTTCGTCGTCGATTCGACGGCCCGGCAACGGCGACCCGATCCTGTCGCCATTCGGCCACCGCGGACGTCGCCGCTTCCGCGAGCAGGGGATCGAACTGCGCGCCGACGAACTCGCTGAGTTGGCGTCCGATCACGTCCGGTCGCGACATCCCGAGTAAGTGCGCCGCGGCAATATTGGCGTCCACGATCGCGCCTTCCGCGACACTCACGACGAAGATGCAATCCACGGCACTGTCGAACAGGGCTCGATAGCGGCGCTCGGACTCGCGCAGTTGGTGCGATCGCTGCTCCAGCATCTGCTCCAGCGCGGTTCGGTACGCTTCGTTTTCTTTGAGCAATCCGGATTGCCGGCGCAGCAGCAAATGCTTCTCAAATGCGCGTTGTACCGTACGCGTGAGTTCATCGCGCCGGCAGGGCTTGGTCATGTAGTCGTACGCGCCGATCGCCAGCGCTTCGCGCACGGAGTCCACGGAGGGGTCGCCGGTAAACATGATGAGCTGCGCATCGGGCCGCTGTTCGCGGACCTCGGCGAGAAACTCGAGCGGGTCGCCTTCGAGGTGGACGTCGCACAGGATCACGCTATATTCGCGATCCGCCAGCAAGCCGCGCGCCTGCGCAATCGTCCGGGCCGATTCCACGGTCCACTGATCGTGCGACAGAAAGCCGTCCACGATCTGGCAGATCACTTCTTCATCGTCAACGACAAGCAGCCGCCGGATGTCAGACATCGGCGGCTGTCCCTGATCGGTGGTAATTTGCGGTTGGGGAAAGCCGGCGGCCCGTTCGTTCATGCGACTCCTCGTTGCGACCCGGCGTGTGGATACGCGCTGACTTGCGTCTCGATCGGCAGGTGCAGACCGAGTGTCTGGTCGATAATTGCTTTCAACTCCTGAATCTGAAACGGCTTGCCGAGAAAGCCGTCGGCCTTGCACTTTCCGATAATCTCGCTGGCGCGTTCGACGCCGTATCCGGTAACGAGAATCACCGGAATCGCCGGGTTCTGCGTTTTGATCGACGCCAGTAAGTCGAGCCCACTCATGTCGGGCATGTGCACGTCCGATACGACCAGGTCCACCGGCTGCGACAAGAACAATTCGTAGGCCTCGCGGCCGCCGAACGCGCCGATCACGTCGAATCCCATCATATCGAGAATCTTGGTCAGCGTGTGAACCATGAACTGCTCGTCATCGACGACGAGGATCCGCCGGCGTTGGTGCGGCGAGCCGCCGTTAATCGTTCGCTGTCCCGACCGCTCAACGT
This sequence comes from candidate division KSB1 bacterium, assembly GCA_016214895.1. NCBI lineage: Bacteria > Pseudomonadati > Candidatus Zhuqueibacterota bacterium. The sequence goes on along the minus strand of JACRMR010000012.1, from coordinate 156,436 downwards.
CCACCATGAACACCTTGCCGCCGCTGTATTCCTTGGTCTGCGGCTCGGCGATTCGCGCCAGCCGTTGAATCACACCCTTGATCTTGGAGACTTCTTGTGTGATGAAATCGAGCGACTGACGAACCTCGTTGGAATCCGGTAGCGTATTCAACCGGATATACTCTGCGCTGTTCAGGATCACATTTAACGGAGTATTGATCTGGTCGTTGACGGTGACCGCGGTCTGCGCGATCGCGCGCATCTTTTCCGCGTCCAGCTCACTCGTGCGCAGATCGCGTTGCAACTGCACGCGTTCGATGCCCATCTTCACGCGATAGATCAATTCCTGATCTTCGCAGGGTTTCACCAGATAGTCGTAAGCACCGAGTCGCAGCGCCTCCACGGCGGAGCGGACCGAGGCGAAGCCGGTCACGACGATGACGATGCTGTCCGGGTGTTTCTTGAGGCAGCACCGCACCACGTCTAGGCCGCTAACTTTCGGCATCAGCAGGTCGGTCAGGACGACGTCAAAACTTTCCCTTTCCAGCCGCTCCACCGCCTCGCGCCCGGTGGCGGCCGTCACAATATCGTAGCCCTCGCGCAGTAATGTTTCGTGGAAGCCCGACAAGACGAGCGGATCGTCGTCCACCAGCAACAAGCGATAAGGTTGTGTCATTCCCATCTACCTCGCTACCCTTTACATTCGTTGATCAACACCAACGCAATCCCGGCAATTCGGTCGTGACTCCAGACTAACTCCAGGTGCCCCCCGGCCAATCTCGCAACTTCATCGAGGACCACGGGGAGTCCGCTGAGTCCATCGTTTTCCTGCAGCGGCCTGAACACGCGTGCGGCGTCGGCTGCCGCCGGATGCATGATGCAGACCGCGCTGGCCGCTCCCCGATCTTCCACCCACAAGCGTGCGCGCTCTGCCCCGTCCCACACGGCCCACACGACTTCGGCCGTCAACGCCCCCAGTTCCGCTGAGTGACATCGCACGCGCCGCGCATCGACAGTCTCCGCCATCTCGATCCGCAAATCGAATCCGTTCAGCGCGTCGCATACGGATTGAGTGAACTCCGCCAGCGGAACAGAGTCCGGATCGCGGGGGAGATGTTCGTATAGTGCTGAGAAGCTGCGCACTGCCCGCGTCACACGCTGCACACCGCCTTCGATCTGGCGCAGCCGCGGCGCGATTCGCTCATCGGCTCCCAGCTCCATCGTTGCCGCCGCGACGGCCGAGACCAGACCCTGCAACGGATTGTTCAGTTCATGCGCCATCGCGCCGGCCACACGGATCGTGGACATACTCACATAACCACTAACGTCAGTCATAAGAGTCCATGGTTAGCATCACCGGGTCGTACCCACATCGGAATCATGGTCCACGCGCCATGCAACCAAGACGCATGTGACGCGGTTTTCGTTTTGCAACGTCGGCAGAAGGTAATACATTCCGCCCGCGAAAGCAAACATAAATCCGACGTTAGCTTTGCGACCTTGCGCGTGATTATACTTAGTAGGTTCACGGACAATCGCCTCAACCGTGGTTAGTATAGTAGTAAACTTACTAAGGCGGATTAATAGCGCGAGCGGCCGGCCGAACGAGCCCGCGAACCGCCGCAGCAAACGAGAAACGGCGGACCCCCGCGGGCCCGCCGTGGCAATTGGAACGGGTCAACCTACTTGAGGTAAACGAGCTTGAGGCTGGCGGTCATGGACGGCGCCTCCATGCGCACGAAATAGATGCCGCTGGCCAGGGACAGCGGTCGCCAACTCAGGTCATAATTACCGGGCTCGCGATCGCTGTCGATCAAGTTAGCAATGCGCTGCCCTCGCGTGTTAAACAGCGAAATCGTCACATGCCCCGAGCGCGGGACGGCATAGCGGATGGTGGTCTGGTCGTTGAACGGGTTCGGATAGACCTGGTCCAGCCTGTAGTCGGCGGGCAACGGCGACGCCGGATGATTGTCCACGGCTTGCACTTCGTTCACGATGATTACATCATCGACATACCAGCCCTCGGCCTGTCCCAGGAAATCAGAGGTGAACCAGAAGCGCAGCTTGGCGATCTCCGCCGGCGGATAGCCTTCCAGCGAGTACTCGCGCTGCTGCCAGTCCGCTTGATCGCCCCAGAACGACCCGAGCAGATAGTAGGTGGAGGAGCCAAGCTGGAGTTGTACTCGACAGTAATCGCCTGCGCTCGCCGTATGATACTGCGTGGAGAAGATCAATCGCCCGTGTCCGTTATACGTGAACGCGGGGGACCGCAGATAACCATCGGCGTTGGCTTCATAACGCCGGCTGCTCTCATCACCGCAGTAATAGGCATGCGACGGTGAGGCATAGCTGCGGGTCTGCAAGTGCCATTGTGAGTACTCACCGAACACGGTCCAGCGGTCGAGGTCCGACTCGAAATCCGCGACATAGATGGCGTTGCCGATAACCAGCGAAAGCTGGGTGGTGGAGTGAAAGCCGCCGTCCGCCGTGATGCTGAAGGTGACCGGGACGGCACGGGGTTCGACGTTCCCGGCCTGCACATGGACAATCACGGGCTGCGGCGTCTCGCGCATCCCGTTCCCGGGCACCGCTCCGATGATCTGCGTGGCATTTTCCAGCGTGATCGATGGATCGGCGGACGTAATCGTAATCGACACTCCCGACGCCGAACCCAAGCCGCTGTTGCTGACTTGCGGATAGAGCATTCCGGTCTCACCGCCATTAAGGTAGCCGTCACCATGGCCACCCGGCGCGGGGTCGTCCGGGCGGATGCCGGCCGCTTCGAGGCGCGGGCTGCCGACGAGATAAGACAAGTTCTGCGTCCACTCCGTGCCGAAGGCATCACGAAACACAATTCGCAACTGCACTTGATCACCGTCACCCAAACCATTGTTCAGCCGCACGACGCACGGCTCGGTCGCCTGCTGTTCGCCGCCCACGGCAATGTCTCCCAGCGCGGCCGTGGAGTCGAGAATCGTGACTTGCGTATTCAATCGCCGCAGAATCGCGGTTACCCCCGTCGCTACGTTGCCGCCGCCGTTGCTGGCACCCGGGAACAGTTCCAACGTCTCGAGGGGATTGACTTCGCCATTTCCATTGCCGTTGCTGGGCGGAACGGCGTCGTCATCCAATTGGACCGGCAGACCGCCCAAGACCGGCGCGGCGACCGTGAGCGTGGGGATCACGACACACGGCAGCGCGCCACCCGTAAGTTGCAGCAACATGCCGGCAACGTGACCGTCGGGCGTTGCCGGCGATATTTGCACTCGTACTGGAGAACCGGCGACCGTTTCACCCGGTCCGAGCGCCGGGAAACTCACGGCCGGGTCGAGAATCGTGATCCGCGAATCGGCGGACGTCAACGTCCCGGTCGAAGCGGGTGCGGATCCCGACCCCGAGTTCCGCAGTTGAATCGAGACCTCAAGGCGTTCGCCGTTTTGCGAAATGCCGTCCCCGTTTCCGTCGGACCCGCCCTCCTGATCGTCGTCAATCTGATTGCCGTCGTAGCTCACATACGCGCCCGATTGCGGGCGACCGGTCGTGAAGAGTATGCATTGATTGCTTCGGATCGGCGCCACGCCCGGCTCGTTCAAGTTCGCATAAGTGCAGAGCAGGGAGTGGCCGCTGGTCTTCGACTGAATGCCGACGGTGGCGTAGTTGTCCCACGAATCGGAATTGCTGACATTCAAGTATTGCACCAGCAGATCGCCGTCACCGGTGCGCGTCGGCCAGCACTCGGTATCGTAGAGCACGACTTCAAATGTCTCTTCGGGCTGAGTGCCGTACTCATTGCGCAGCCGACTCCATTCAATCACGAATCTGCCGCCCTGCTGGTCATGATAATACAATACGCGTCCGCCGGTCGGAATCGACAAGTCATCCCAGAACGCGGCGAACATATTATCCGGCGAGGCAATGGCGGGGAGTCGGTAGTTGCGCAAGTAGCTTTCCGCGGTAGCGCCAAAGGCGACGAAGCCATTCGAGCAGACCGAAAACTCGGAATAGGTCGTCCCGTAGAACGTGAAGTCAAAGGGCAAGGGAAGCGTCACGGTGGCATCCCGGCCCTCGCCCGTGTCGCCGATGTTGATCGGCGTTCCGTTCCCACCGTAGGCAGGGTCAACTTCCAGCCAGGCGAATTCGGGTGCCTCATCGAATGCCTGGTCGCCGTCGTCAAATGCTCGGTAGCCATAGCTGTCGGGATGCGTGGGATCAGCGGATTCCAGATTGCCGATGGGCAGGGCATAGGCCGTAACCACGTTTCCGCCGCTTCCCGGAATCACCAATTCGACCGCAGCCCAGTCACCCGGATAGATGTCCCCGCACGTAATTTGAAAACCGCTGACCGGCGCGGCGCTGAGTCCGGGGGCGATGGCCGGATACTCCGCTGTGCTGTCAAGCACCACAAGCCGCGCATCCAGTGAGCGCATGACAACCGTCCCCGCCGCCGATTGCGCGTGTCCGGCATTGGCGAGCGTCAAGCTCAGTCCCGCGGTGCTGTTAGGCTCGGGATTCAGGTCCTGTCCGTCAGCCTGCACCGCCGCGACCAGCAGCAGCGGACTGGCGACATTGATCACGCTCGTCCAGTCGAAGTCATGCTCGTTGATCTGCCAGTTCAAGAGACAGCTCTCACCGTCGGGGCATGTTGACAGAACATCGAACGTGAGGTAGAGCGGAGTGGACTCCGCACCCGCAAGTATGGCCGGTGCGTCGATGCTTGGAGATACCACCACCAACTCAGGATTTGAGCTGTTCACCGTCAGAGTTCCGCTCGCGAAGTTCTGGGTGCCATAATTGCGGAGTCGGATTGCCAGCGCGATGCGCTCGCCCGGATTCGGAATCTGATCGCCGTTCCCGTTGCTGCCGTTGTTGCCATCGTCGATCAGTGTGAGCTGGCTGGTGGCGACGGCAACCCCGCGCGTACCCACGAACACCGTATCGCGCACGACCGCATGTCGCGGCTTACTCAAGGTGATTTCATATTGACCGGCGGTGGCCTGCGGTAGCGCAAACGTGAGCATACCGTCCGCGTCAGCATTCGCGGCGGACACGATGGTGCCGGACTGTCGCAGCGTACCCCAGGCGCCGGGCAGCGGAGTTCCGCTGTCCGTGATCGGAATCGTCATCGCGGGAGTACCGAGGGCGACACTGTCCGGTATGGTCGCGGCCAGGTCCTGCACCGGTCCCACGAAAAAGTTCAGGCCGGGGTCGCCGAGCAGATTGAAGACATGAAAGTAGAACCACGGCGAGCGATCGGAATCAGAGGTGATGATCTCGACGTTGTTCGGGAACTGCCGTATCAGTTCCATCTTGCCCCGCAGCATCGCCGCGGCCGCACAGTCCACATTTTCATGCAGGATGCCTTCGAAGATTCCCGCGATATTCGTATTATTCCAACGCGTCTTCGTGTCCAACTCCGAGGGGCCGATAAACGCGACGGCGCCTTTGAAATTGGTCGGGGTTCCCGCCCGCAGCCAGAGTTCGCCGAAACAGGGATCGACTTCGCTGTCGAACGCGCCGCCGCCGCAGACAATGCTCATCACCAGCGGCAGCATCGCCCCGTTATTCAGCGCGTTAATGTCGTTATTCGTATAGTTGGGATACGCCCAATCGTGCGGCGAACCGAATCCGCGATAGGCAACGAAACTCACTCCGGCGTTGATGCGCGCATTGATCTGCGAAGCGCTCCCGCCCGGATACGGCACGGAGTCGATCTGTGCGTAGCCGGCACCCAGAAACTCGCGGCCAATCCATTGCAGCGTCGGCCAGGCTGTGTTATAGGTCTGATAGAAGCCCGGCGAACTGCGGACACCGGTGATCAGCATGCGCGAGCGCCAGGCGCCGCCCGGCTCGTGGGGTTGGCTTTCGTACTGAACCGTTTTGTTGACGATCGTTTGCAGCTCATTTGGTGAATCGACCGAGAATCTGCCGATGAACAGGTCCGGCAGCCAGTCGTCACCATCGACCAATGCATAGGGGTGATCCGTGACATCGGTCGCGGTGTAGAATCCGTCGATGATCCAACCCGGCAACGGATTCGCGCCGTCCACGTCGCCGACCAACAGCACGAAGACCGGTGGCTCCGGCCAGGTCTCGTAGGCATTCTGGATAAAGGAACGAATGGCCGTGGTAGTCGTCCCCGTCTGGTCCGTGGTGGCGATCGTGACCGCATGCCCCTTCTCGCGTTTCCACGCCGCGAATTGACTCAAGGCGTTGGAGTTGTAGGCGGGCCGCGTAATAATCAGATAAGGCTCGGGCCGGGTCAACCCCGCCGGCGTCACATCGTCGAGATTGGCCACGGTTCCGCGCATCGCGCTCATGACGGCAGGAGAACTTAATTCGGCGCGGACTGCCGCACTGCCCTCGGCCACGATACGAAATTCGAGCCGTTCGCACACGCGGACTCCGAAGCCCTGCTCCGCCGGTTGAAGGGCATTGATTGCCAGACTAACGAGCGGGACGCCACGCATGCGCATGACTTGGCTGATGCTCACCAAGGGCAGCGGCTCGGCCGCGACAAGGGCGGCCACGGAGTCCGGGACTTCCGCCGCGCCGACGATTCTCCATTGCGTCGCCAAGACCTGCACGGTTGCCGAGGTCGTGCCCAGCGGCAGCGCCCACAGCAGTCCGGAACTGAACGGCCGCGCCTGTTCGTCCGCCGCCTCCCCGTCCGGCTCGCCAGGTGCAGCGCTCGCGACGGCTTGCAGCGTCGCGTCCGCACCGCCATGCTGCAGGACACTCAACTGTAGTCCGTGCGATCCTGAGTTCAGGCTCTCGAATCCGGGCACCGCGGCGATTCCCGATCCGATCAAGGAAAGCAACAGCAACGCGGGTAAGCAGGTGCGGGCAGCGCGGTAGGGCATGAAACGAAGCCTCCTCAGGAGTCGTGGGGTAATCGGCATGGCGAATGAGGGTGTAAGCGGATGCATCGCTTAGGGGGACGGCGGATGCGGGGATGAACGACCTGCGGAAGGGTCTATTCGGATTCCGGTTGTTCGCGGAGTTCCGGATTCTGCTCCGAGTCGCGGAGGGTCTCGTGTAATTTGTCGGTGATTTGTCGCAGTTCGGTGCCGACTTCTTCGAGCTGCTGCCGAATGGTCGGGATGGCGGACAAGAGCGTTCGGAAATCCTGGACTTCGGCGGGTGAATAGGAGATTCCGATGAGGGACTTTTGCTTTCGCAGCCATTGCAACAGCATGCGCTGGACCGTCGCGTCTTCGACTTGCAGTGCGATTTCGGTGCCGAAGATCTGAATGATCTGCGCCAGCGCGTCGCGCAGTTCCTCGACGGCGACCTTGCTGCTTTGCTGTTGCATCGCCAGAGACTTCAACACGTTGACGCGGACATTGGCGATGCCGTGTTCCGAATCGTGCACGCGCTGGATTGCGGTGCGACTCAGAACCTCAATCTCACCGCCGCGGATGTCGTTGGCGTGAACGTCATGCGCATAGACGCGGCAATCCGCGATCAGGCCCTCGAGATGCGCTGTCAGTCCGGACTGAATGATGGAATTATCGGCTCCCCCGAGCAGACAAATGTGCGCTTCCGAGTTGATCCGCGATTTTTGGACCCGGCCGTTAATCCGCAGGACTCCGTGGCACTCGATGGTCGAGTACTCGGCGACCTGGCCCTCGATAAACAGCGAACTTCGCGAGCGAATCACCGAGCCGGCCAGCACATTGGCGGAGATCACGGCCGAATCGAACAGGTCGAGTTCGAAGCGTTTGTCGGTATCAAACACAATGGTGGGTTCGACTCGCACGACCAAGCGGGCCGGAATCACGTCGCGGCTGTCGAGTTGTCGCTTGTCGCGCCCGAAGCGCTCATAGACGACCAGTCCGTCGCGCGCGGCCACCACGCGGGCGCCGGTTTTGGAAACGTTGGTACCCTCGCCGGCGTCGATCACGGTATCGATGCCGCCGCGCGGCTCCAGCTCGCGACCGTAGAGGTTGCGTCCGGGTGTGCGCCCGGAGGAGGCGGGAATCACGTCGAACAACACATCGCCCTCGCTGACGGGCAGGCAGCCCGTCCAGCGGGATTCCGATCCTTGCAGATCTCCTTCCAGTCCGCCGTAACGAATCCGCGAGTGGATCCCGATATCCGGCAACTGACCTTGCCCGATGACCATCCCGAACACGGGTTCGTAGGAGTGCGACATCGCGGAAATGGCCTGATTGATCGCGCGCCAGTCCACGATCGACAGGTCCACGCCTTCGGCGGCGACGCGGGACTGAATGACCTGTAGCGTGATGAACTGATCGTATTCGTCGAAGGGATAGATATCCGCTTCGAGCAGCATGTCGGAGAAGAGGCTTCCGTCCCCGGCTCGCAGAGGCAGCATGCGGAATCGCGGCGCTCCGGCTGGAATGGGTTTCCGGTCGAACTGAATATCGACGAGCATGCCGTCCGGTGTCGGGACGCGCTTCAGCATGCAGTCGTATTCGACGAGGGCTTCGGGAATATTAAACTGACGGGCGAGGGCGGTCTTGATCTCGGCCAACCGGTGTGAAACGGTAGCGCCGTCCACATGTCGGGCAAAAGTGGTCTGTACCCGCCACGTGTTGTAGCCTTGCGAGATGATTCTGAAGAGGGGGTCGTCCAAAGGGCCTCGCGGGTTTGCTCTCTCGGCTGGCTGGCGGGTCACCATTATCCGCCCTGCCGGGCCATCACCACAAGGGAGCAAAGCTCGCGCCGTCTCGCTGGGCCACGGGTTTGAGTTAGGCCGGATTCCCCTTGTCCTGCTGTTGAATCAACCGGATGCGGTGATACCGCAACGCGTCCTCAATTCGGATCAAGGCCATCAAGCTGGCCTGATGGGCTTCGGAGGCGGCTATCCACGGCTGGCGGACATCTCTGTCCGATCGTCCCAACCCCTGAAAGAGCAGAACACCGGCCTCCTCGATCATTTGGGCGGTTTCCACCAGCGATCGCAGGGAAATCACGCACTTGGCGGCCGTCTGCCCGAATGCGGGTTTCTTGAAGACATCCCGCAACAATAGCGTTTCCAAACCGTCCCATTGAATGGAAGCGTGGTCAACATCCGGTAGGGGGACCGGCCGCGCGGCAGACATGATCTCGTTCCGCACGGCGCCTTCCGGCAGTTTGGGGATCACTATCCGGTAGAAGTCCTGGCGATTTTGGCTGAATATCGCCAAGTGATTGCACCCTCGCGTTGCTTTCGTCTCAGTCATGAGTGGCGCAGTTCTGGATTCCGGATGCAGGCGGTCTGTTTCAGACCAGAGAGTTAAACAAATTATTATTAAGAGATTAGCGCGAAATCGTGCACAGACAGACGCACCTGCTTATTATAGGTTATTTTGGTGTCAGGAACAATCGGTCGTGACGTCGGGCTGGAATTTACTCGAATTCGCGGGTTCGGGAGTTATTACAGTAGATATATCAGGCGGCGGGAACCTCGTCATGATACGCACGTTGTACCGGGTGTAGCGCTTTGCAGCGCGACCTGCGGCAGGATCATTCTTAGGTCAACACTGGATAGAGGAGACGGTCATGAGACTGGCATCGATTACTCTCTTCGCGGCGACGCTTGTCGCGGTGTTCATGTTTGGGACGCCGACGGTTGCCAAGGAAGGCTCCAAGGCCGAGAAGGTGGCGTTTTTTGGAGTCGCGGCGGGCGAGATCACGTCGGAAATTGCCGCGGACTATGGGGTTCAGCCCGGCAATGGCGTGGTCGTTGAGAGCGTGACGGGCGGCTCTCCGGCGGAGCAGATCGGCCTCCGCGAGAACGACATTATTACAAGATTGGGCGGGGCCGTGATCACCGGGCCGGAGGAGTTTCGCGTCCAGATTCGCAAGCACAAGCCGGATGATGTGATCGAGGTCACCTATATGCGGGGCGGGAAGGAGAAGCTGGCGTCGGCGACACTGACAAAGCGCGGCGATACGGACATGATGAGCTTTACGATTCCGACTCCACCGCAGGCTCCGAAAGCGCACGCCTTCAACTGGAGCTGGAGCGACAAGGATTCCAAACACGGTTACGCCGGGTTGGTATTGCAGGAGTTGTCGGAGGGGCTGGCCAGCTATTTCAAGGTTGAAGAGGGCGTACTGATTTCGGAAGTGGTTTCGGGATCGCCGGCGGACAATGCGGGTCTGAAGGCAGGCGACGTCGTCGTGAAGGTTGGCGGCGAATCCGTGGAAGATGAGAGTGACATTCGGCGCGAGATTCGCTCGCGCGAGCCGGGCGAGAAGCTGGAGTTTGAGGTGATGCGCGATGGCAGCACGCGTACGATCACGGTGACGCTTGGTGATGTGCGGGAGTCCGAAGACATGGGCGCGCTGATGGAGCAGGGAGTTGACGGCGGCAATGCGTGGGGGTTGGATGTGAACGTTCAGGAGATGAGCGAGGAGATGCAGCGGTTGCAGGAGGAGTTGCGCGGTCTCGACATGAAGATCAATATCGATGAATTGCCGGCACTGGAAGAGTTGCGCCGCTTAGAGCCGATGCAGCTTGACATATCGCCGGTACCGGATGCGCCCGGGATCAAGATGGAGATGCGGCGGTCGCGCCCGATTTGGGACCGCACGGTCTGGCAGGAGAGCTGGGATCGCGTGAAGTCGGCCTGGACGGATCAGATGCGGACCTGGGAAGCGGGACTCCTCAAGTTGCGCGATCAGCTTGCGCAGCTTCGGCAGGAGCTGATGCAGAAGTTTGCCTGAGCGCCGGGCGGGGGGGAGGCACGGATCGGATCACGGGGTGGCCCCGACGGCCACCCCTATTTATTTGCCCGCTCGAGAGATTTTTCGTACCTTGGGTCATGGTACTTGAGGTGAAATGTCCGAGTTGCGGGGCGGCGGTGGAGACCTACCGCAATCCGTTTCCGACGGTCGATGTGATCGTGTTCCGGGGCGGAAAGGTACTGCTGATAGCGCGGCGGAATCCACCGGAAGGCTGGGCGATACCCGGCGGATTCGTGGATTACGGCGAATCGGCGGAAACCGCTGCCGCCCGCGAGTTGCGGGAGGAGACGGGCTTGACCGTGACCTCCTTGCGGTTGCTCGGGGTGTATTCGGAGCCGGGGCGAGATCCGCGGTTTCATACCTTGTCCGTCGTCTATTTGGGAGAGGCTGTGGGCGAGCCGGGAGCCGGGGATGATGCGGCGGCTGCCCGTTGGTTTTCGCGGGAGGAGCTGCCGGCGCTGATTGCGTTTGACCACCGCGCGATCATCGAAGCGGCATTTGCTGAAGTGAGGAACGGAGCCGATGGAGCGGGAGCGTAAAATATTATTGGTCCGAACGAACTGGTTTACTCTTTGAGAATCAGAAGCTTGTACGGTTTTTGTAGGGGCGGATTGCATCGCCAGGCATGGCCGATAGAGGAGCGATGATAGATGAGGAGTTGGGAGTCGATCCTGACCCACTTGGATGCTCATAATATACGAAACTTTGGTCAAAAAGTCAATAGCTGTAGCTTAAAATGTACAAGTGATTGATGGGGCTGAGGTTGGCGAATCAGGAGACTTCCCCCCTTGATCCCCCCACAGGATGTGGGGGGAAACCCGAGCCAGATTCCGGGCACACGCAGACGGGTGCCTCGGCGGAATCATTTCGGCAACAGGTCCGTGCGGCGCTACGAAACAGGCGATGCAATCGGCCCTCACGGAATTGGGTTAGCGGTTGACGAAACTGTGATGCTGGCGATTCCGGCAGGGAAGGAATCCCTGCTCGGCGGAAGCTTGAGCTTCTTGGCGGCACTTGTCTCCAAGTGCCCCAATTGGGGGTTGACGAAACCGTGATGCTGGCGATTCCGGCAGGGAAGGAATCCCTGCTCGGCGAAAACTTGAGCTGCTTGGCGGCACTTGTCTTCAAGTGCCCCAATCGGGGGTTGACGAAACCGTGATGCTGGCGATTCCGGCAGGGAAGGAATCCCTGCTCGGCGAAAAAATTTGACATCCTCTTGGCGGCACTTGTCTTCAAGTGCCCCAATCGGGAGAACGGGGTTTCCGGCGCGCGTGATTTGAGATCGGCCTCACATTTTTTCGGAAGGGGCACATGCAGACATGTGCCGCCAAGGAGTATCTCCCCCCCATGAACACTCTTTACTACGGCGATAATCTCGATGTGTTGCGGCGGTATGTGAAGGACGAGACCGTCGATCTCATCTACCTCGATCCGCCGTTCAAGAGCAATCAGGATTACAATGTGCTGTTCAAGGAGGAATCCGGCGAACGCGCGGCGGCGCAGATTCTCGCGTTTGAGGACACGTGGCACTGGGATTCGGCGGCCAGCGCGGCATACGAGGAGATGGTGACGAAGGGCGGCAAGGTCTCGCAGGTCATGCAGGCGTTCTACACCTTCCTCGGCGGCAACGACATGATGGCCTACCTCGCGATGATGGCCCCGCGCTTGGTCGAGCTGCGGCGCGTGCTCAAGTCCACGGGTTCAATCTATCTGCACTGCGACCCGACCGCGAGCCATTACCTCAAGCTGTTGATGGATGCGGTGTTTGGGCCTGTGAACTTTAGAAACGAGATTAGTTGGAAGCGACAAACGGCGCACAGTGATGCCAAGACCAAGTTCTGTGACGTGTGCGATTCAATTCTGTTTTTTGCCAAGTCACCTAATGCGCGGTTCTTCCCGCAATATGGTCCTCACGACCCCGTGTACGTAAAGAACTTCTATCGACACGATGATGATGATGGGCGTGGGTTGTACCAATTAGCAGATATGGCAAGTCCGAACCCACGGCCCAACATGATGTATGAGTGGAAAGGGTTCCATTGGCCTGACAAGGGGTGGCGGTACGAAAAGGATACCATGAAGAAATTGGACGGTGAAGGAAGAATCTGGTATCCGAGGAACTCAGGAGGGAAGTCTGTTCACACCCGTCGTCCGCGCCTGAAGCGCTATCTTGTTGAGCAAGAAGGTTCAATTGTAACCAATGTCTGGACCGATATCATTCCCCTTCACCACGTGAGCGCAGAGCGTCTCGGCTACCCCACGCAAAAGCCCGAAGCGCTCTTAGAACGTATCATCAAAGCGAGCAGCAACGAGGGCGATGTGGTGCTCGATCCGTTCTGTGGTTGCGGCACCGCCGTCGCCGTGGCGCAGAAACTCAACCGGCAGTGGATCGGAATCGACATCACGCACCTCGCGATCACGCTGATTAAGAAACGGCTGAAGGATCAGTTTGATGCGCAGGCAAATGCAACCCCCCCCGCCCCCCCAAAACAAAGTTTTGGGGGGGAGAAGACGTCGGGCCTTCCCCCCAAATCTTCAAATTTGGGGGGAATTGAAGGGGGGTTAATTCGGGACCACTCGCAACCCCCCCTGCCCCCCCAAATGAAGACATTTGGGGGGGAGAAGACGTTGAATTTCAGCGTCATCGGCGAGCCCGTCTCTCTGGAAGACGCGCAAACGCTGGCCGAGCAGGACAAATACCAATTTCAATGGTGGGCACTGGGGCTCGTGGATGCGCGGCCCGTCGAGCAGAAGAAGGGCGCGGATCAAGGCATCGATGGCCAACGCTATTTCATCGACGGCAAAGACCGCCACACCGAACAGGTGATTTTCAGCGTGAAGGGCGGACATGTGACCGCTTCGCAGATTCGCGATCTGGTCGGCGTGGTCACGCGCACGAAAGCCGCGGTGGGTGTGCTGCTCACGATGGAACCGCCCACCAAACCGATGCGCAAGGAAGCCGCCGACGCGGGCTTCTATCACAGCGATTGGCTGGACACCAAACATCCGAAGATTCAGATTCTCACGATCGAAGAGCTGCTCAGCGGCAAGCAAATCGATCTCCCGCGCACGGCCTTCATGCCCGCCAGCGATGCGACGTTCAAGAAAGCCCCGAAGACAAGGCAGAAAGGCAAGGGGAATGAGGAGATGGATCTGTAGAGGCCGATTGCATCGCCCGTCTTGCGCTGCTCTTGGCGGCACTTGTCTCCAAGTGCCCCAATCGGGGGAGAGATTGCGCGGGCGAAATCGTTGGATCGACCTCACATTTTTTCAGAAGGGGCACATGCAGACATGTGCCGCCAAGGCAATCATCACCGCCGAGCCGGGTTGAGTCCGCGCAACCCGGCCGGAATCGGATAGCTTCTTGGCGGCACTTGTCTCCAAGTGCCCCAATCGGCGGAGAGATCGCGCGGGCGAAATCGTTGGATCGACCTCACATTTTTTCAGAAGGGGCACATGCAGACATGTGCCGCCAAGGCAATCATCACCGCCGAGCCGGGTTAAGTCCGCGCAACCCGGCCGGAATCGGATAGCTTCTTGGCGGCACTTGTCTTCAAGTGCCCCAATCGGGGGAGAGATTGAGCGCGCGAAATCGTTGGATCGACCTAACATTTTTTCAGAAGGGGCACATGCAGACATATGCCGCCAAGTCAATATTTGAGCAACACGCCGGCACAGGTGCCTCGGCGATAATCCTCAATTAGCTTTATGCGTTTCGACATCATACGCACGATTTGGCTGAAAGAGCTGCGCGATCTGTTCCGCGACAAGCGGACGCTGTTTGTCACGCTGATCCTGCCGTTGCTGCTCTATCCGTTGCTGCTGGTGGGCGTTTCCCTGCTCACGATCTCGCAGATGGGCAAGCTTGAACGTCAGCAGTCGCGGGTGGTCGTCGTCGGCGGGGAGGCGGCCCCGGCTCTGTGCGCGCGGATTGATACGATGTCAGGCGTGCGACTGGTCGAGGACGCGGACTGGGAGGCGGGAATTCCGGCGAATCGGGTAGACGCGGCGCTGCGAATTCCGCCGGGTTTCGACGACTCCGTGTTTTTCCATCGACACACGCAAGTCGAGCTCTTTCATAACAGCAGCCGCGACGTCTCGGTGCGAGCGAAAGAACGGCTGACTCGGGCCGTCGCTGCTTACCGGGAGGATGTGGTCAGAAGCCGGCTGGTGGAATTGCGCGCGGATACGACGCTGCTGGAGCCGTTCGGGATTTCGCAGAACAACCTCGCCACCGCCGAGCAGAAGCAGGGTACGGAGGTCGGGAAGTTGCTCGGTTACCTGCTAATCATCATGACGTTGGCCGGTGCATTCTATCCCGCGATTGATCTCACGGCGGGAGAAAAAGAGCGCGGCACGATGGAGACGTTACTGGTCTCCCCGGCCGCGCGTTCCGAAATCGTATTTGGCAAGTTTCTGGCGACGGTCACGATGTCGATGACCACGGCCACACTGAACATCGCGAGCATCGGCGCCACCATGCTCTACGCAGTCAGCGTGATGGGCAAGAGCGCCAGCGCCTTTCCTGAAATTGTGATCAACCCGGCCAGCTTGCTCATGGCGATCGGGTTGATCCTGCCGCTGTCGGTCATGTTCTCCGCGATCTGCATGGCCATGGCGGTGGGAGCGCGTTCCTATAAGGAAGGCCAGAGCCTGCTCACGCCGCTCTATTCGATCGTGCTGCTGCCCGCCATGTTTTCACTGTTGCCGGGTACGGAGATGTCGCCCCGGCTCGCGGCGATTCCGATTGTCAATATTTCATTGCTGATCAAAGAGTACATGGCCGGCAACTATTTGTGGCAGGAGACCGCGATTGCCTTTGCCAGTACATCGATGCTGGCGGTCGCGGCGCTGTTCTGGGCAGTCAGTCAGTTCCGGCAGGAGTCGGTGTTATTCCGGCATTCGGAAGCGGTGCGTTGGTCGCCGTTCCGGGGTCCGAGTAAGCTGGCGCAGGCGGCCGACGCGCTTCCCACGGCCGGTACGGCGGCGATGCTTGTCGCGGTCGAACTGATCCTGTTGTTCGCGATATCGGGGATGGCGGCGGAGCGACTGATGCTGCGGTCGATTCTCATCAGCCAGGGCGCGATTCTGATTCCACCGCTCTACGTGCTGTATCGCGGCCGGTACAATTTGCGCGCGGTGGTGAAGCTGGTTCCCCCTGCTCCGGCCGCGTGGCCGGCGGTGGTGTTGACGATCGCCGGCGGCTGGTTGATTTCCGTTCAGCTGGCGTCGCTGCAGAATGTGGTGATGCCATTTCCGCCGGAGTTTCTCGAGCACTTTCTGGAGCTATTTGAGTCGCTGAACGCTCAGCCCGTGTTCGTCGCATTGTTGCTGCTGGCCGTGCTGCCCGGCGTAGTCGAGGAGTTTCTGTTCCGCGGGCTGGTGTTGCGCGCGTTGCTGCCGCGGTTTGGTCCCGGCGGGGCGATTGTGTTCACGGCGGTTGCGTTCGGGCTGCTGCATCTTGATCCCTACCGTCTGTTGTCCACCACGTTTCTCGGATTGCTATTGGGCTACATGGCGTGGTCAACGGGTTCGTTGTTTCCCGCGATGCTTGCGCATTTCGCGAACAACGCGCTCTCCTTTGTGGTGCAGAAGTACGGGGACGCCGCGCCGTTTCTGGGTCCGCTGGACGAGGGGTTGACGGTGTGGCTGCCGTGGTACCTGCTCTTGGCGGCGCTGGCGGGTCTGGTGGTCGGTCTGCTCTGGTTGAAGTCGATTCGGGAGCGGAGTGTGCGGCCAATTTGAGCTATTCGGCGGGTCCGGCTTCTTCGATCTCCGCTTCGCGCCGAATCGCTTTCGCGCTGATTCCGTGGTGGCGGATTTTGAGTTGCAGGCTGCGGCGCGTCAGACCGATTCGGGCGGCGGTGCGGGAGATGTTTCCGCGGTGAGCGCGCAGGACCTGGGTCAGCCATTCGAAATCGAACAGGTCGTGCGCGCGCGTGTAGTCGGGCGGGTAATCGACGCGATTGATGAGGACGTGATTGCGCGCGCCGCGTGTCGCTCCGGTTGGCGGCGGCTCGCTCATCAGGGTGGTCACGATCGGGTTCAGCTCGCGCACGAAGTCGATGGTAATTTCGGCGTCTTCGGAGTCGCCGCGCAGGGCGCGTTCGTCTTGGGGACTTTGGCCGCGGAGGAAGAATACGGGCGGTTTGACCGGGAGATTCTGGACGAGCCGGAGCAGCTCGGCTTGCTCGTGTGTGGATTGCAGGCCGCAGATGGCGACGATGCCGAGCTCGGATTGTGCGGTATGGATCGCGGCTTCAGCGACGGTAGAGCAGGGGGCGACCTTTTGTTCGGCGCGGAGGAGAATCAGCTCATAGGTATCTCGGATTCGAGTGGGGGCGCCATAGAGGAGAATCAGTTTCTTTGGCATAGGGCCGTTCCGGTGGACTGTTGGTGATCGAGTTGCGTCGCCATTTCGAGTCGGGTGATTCGCAGGCGACTGCTCACCGGGAGATACAACACTTGTTCCACTGCCACACGTCGGAGGTTTGACCGGCTGAATATTGAAAACGTTGAAGTTGTCGGACTCTCGTCATTCATGCCAAATGCAATGCTTCGCAATCAAGCGTTAATTCGACGCCGGAATTCGATAACAAAGCGTTATCCTGTGTTAAACATGGTACCTGTCCATTGATTTCCGCACTGCCAGCCACCGAGACCATTGCCGCGCTGTTGAACCACGCTGCGCAGGAATGGCCCGATCGTCCGTTCCTGCGGGTTCGCACCGGCGAGACGGTTACGGATCGTACGTTTGCGCAGGTTCGTGCCGCCGTCGCCGCGCTTGCCCTCGAGCTGCGCCGGCTTGGTATTCAACCGGGTGACGGCGTCGCACTCGGTTCCGAGAACAGCATCGAGTGGGTGGTTGCCTATCTGGCGATTACGTGCAGCCGCGCCGTGGCGATTCCACTCGACTCACAGGCCGCACCGGGGGAGATTCTGCACGTGTTGGAGCGGTCTTCCGCGAAGCTGCTGCTGCACTCCCGGAAATTCGCGGACGCGCTGGCAACTGCCGGGCGGCCCGTGCCGTGCGCGACGCGGCTGTTAACGCCGCTGGAGCTCGACTCGCCGACAGGCGCCGGGGGTGACGACGTGCTCGCCGCGGCTCCCGAGGACTTGGCGGTCATCCTCTTTACCTCCGGGACCACGGGCTTCGCGAAAGGTGTGATGTTGACGCATCGCAATTTGGTCAGCGACGCGGTCGGTTCGGCGGCGCGGCTGACGATCTTCGCGAGCGACAATCTACTGCTGTTGCTGCCGCTGCATCACACCTATTCGAGCACGGTCAACATCCTCGTCACGCTGCGCGGGGGCGCGCACGCCACGCTCGCGACCAGCTATAAGTCGCGCGACATCGTGGATGACATCCGGATCGGTCACGTCACGATTCTGCCCGGAGTGCCGCAGATTTACGAGAACCTCATGCTCGCGATTCAGCGATCAGTCAGCGCAGCCCCGCTCCTGAAGCGTAGCGCCGTCAGCCTGTTCGGCTCCATCGCGAGGATGGGATCGTATGTCGGTTTGAGTTTCGGCAAGCCGCTGTTCGCTTCCCTGCGCGCCAAAGCGGGGCTGTCCGGGATTCGCCTTTTTGCGTCCGGCGGCGCCTCGCTGCGGCCGGAGGTGAATCGTTACTTTCGGGAGCTCGGTTTTGATCTGATTCAGGGGTACGGATTGACGGAGACCTCGCCGGTCTTAACGTTCAATTCGCCCGCGGCCAACCGGATCGGTTCCGTCGGTCGCGCGATTCAAGGCGTGGAGCTGCGCATCGACCGTGCCGATGCGAACGGAATCGGCGAGATCTGCGCGCGCGGGCCGATGATCATGCGCGGCTATTTCGACGATCCGGAATCGACGGCCAACGTGCTACGCGACGGTTGGCTGCACACCGGAGACGCGGGCCGGCTGGACCGCCGCGGCTACCTGTACATCACGGGTCGCCTGAAGA
The DNA here is from genome assembly GCA_016214895.1 of candidate division KSB1 bacterium. Lineage (NCBI taxonomy): Bacteria > Pseudomonadati > Candidatus Zhuqueibacterota bacterium. The sequence continues at coordinate 137,814 of JACRMR010000012.1, read as the reverse complement.
ACATCATCGTCACGTCGGGCGGTAAGAATATCTACCCCGAAGAGATCGAGTCCCGGCTCGATCAGTCGCCGTATGTTCTCGAATCGTTGGTCTTCGGCGTTGAGCGGCAGAAGGGTGGCGGCGAGGAATTGCGTGCGCTGATCGTCCCCGACCTCGCCTCGATCACAGCGCTTCGCGAGAGCGGTACGGACGTGGATATCGCGGCTGAAATGAAAAAGACCGTGGACGATTATAACGCCACGGTCCCGGTCTATCGTCAGATTCGCCGCTGGCAGATTCACGATACGGAGTTCGAGAAAACCGCGCTGCGCAAGATCCGCCGCTTCAAATACACATCGCTGGAGTGAGGCCGCGCCTTGGTCCCGGCGCACTCGACAGCCGGGGAATCAGCTCGCGCCCCGGAGCTCCCGGACCTTCCAGCCCAGAGCGCCGACGACGGTCGCGCTGACCCCTATGATCGCATAGAGCTGCGCGATGGGCACGACTTCGGCCAGGATTCCGGTGAGCGCACTGCTGACCGCCGACAGCCCCACGACCGTCAGATAGACCAGGCTGAAGACCCGGCCCTGATAGTGCGCCGGAACCTCGGTTTGGATCAGCGTCGTTCGCGGCACGAGAATGAACGGCACGCCGATGGAGTGGAAAAACCACAGGCCGAGCACGACGTACAAGTTGTCGGTGAAGGCGAACGGCGCGAAGGTGATACCGTCGAACATCAACGCCCAGAGCAGAATTCGTCCGCGCGGAAATTTCGCGGCGACGCGCTGCACGAGCAGACTCCCAACAATCATCCCGAGCGCGAATGCTCCTTGAATCGCGGCGTAGGCTTCGGGTCCGCGCTGCAAGTGCTGCTTGACATAGATCGGCGTCCCGACCAGCGCCGGACCCATGATGAACACGTTGTCCACCGCGGTGATGAGCAGTAGGCCGCCGACCAGTCGGTGCGCTTTCGCATAGGCGAATCCGGCGCGCAGCGATTCCCACGGTGTGGCGTGTGCGATGGCGGGCCGCCCCGGCGGGCGGGGTTTGAGCGCGAACAAGCAGGCCATCGACACGAGGTAGGTCAGCGAGTTCACATAGAACAAGTCCGGTGTCTCCGCTACACTCAGGATCAGCGCGACCAGCATGGGTCCGGTGAAGTAGGCGAAGCCGAACGATGCCTGCAGCAATGAGCCCGCGCGCGTGAGTTCGCCGGCCCGTACGACCGACGGCACGATCGAATCGCGGGCCGGTACGAACGCGGTCGTGAACAGGTTGGACGCGAAGGCGAGCATCCCGAGCCGGAGGCCCGTGATTTCACCGGCGTAAAAGAGCACGGGGATCGCGGCGACGAGGATCGCCCGCGCGAAATCGGCGACGATCATCACGCGCTTTCGATTCCAGCGATCCACGAGCGTTCCCGCCAACGGTCCGAAGAACACCGCCGGCAGATATTGCGAAAGCCCGATCAGTCCGGTGGCGGTCGGCGACCCGGTCAGGTCGAGAATCATCCACATGATCGCGACTTGATAGAGCGACTCGCCGACGGCAGAAATGAAGCCTGCTCCCCACAGCGGCCACAATCCTTCCGGTACTCGCCGTATGTGCCCAGTGGTCATGAACCTATCTTGGAATAGCTGTGGAATCAGGCAACGTGGCTTCAGCCCGTTGTTCCGGACGCTCTGTCATAGGGCTAAAGCCGCCTTGCCTCGCCGAAAGTGGCGGCAAATGCTGTTTCAAGATCGGTTCATGCGATACTTCAATCCACGCACGATATGCCATGAGTGAGAATATGAAGAAGGAGGCGATAACCATCGTCTCCTTTTCTACACAGAATCCGGATCGTCAGTCCGAGCTCAGGGCCGGGGTCGCCCGGCTGCTTGGCGCGCGGCCGCATCAGCTGCTGTTTCCCCGGGACGATGCGGAGGCGGTGCTTGCGCTGGCCGCCGCCGAAATCATGTTGACGTGGAAGTTTCCGCCGGAGCTGTTCGCAGCCGCGCCGCGGCTCCGTTGGCTGCATCTGAGCGGTGCGGGGACGGAACACGTGTTAACGCCAGAGGTTGTCGCCAGTGAGATCATCGTGACCAACTCACGAGGCGTGCATGGCGCGTTCATGGCCGAATGGACACTCGCCGCGCTATTCTACTTGAGTCAACGGTTTTCCGAGATCGAGCAGTGGCGACACGACCGCGACTGGAAGGGGCACAAGGATCAGGTTCAGCGATCGCGCTTTCTGCTGCGCGGTCGTCGCGCGTTGGTCCTGGGCTATGGCGAGGTCGGAAAATCGGTGGCCGCGCTGCTGCACGCGGTGGGGCTGGAGTGCGAGGCGGTCGCGACCACCGCGCGGCAGGCCGCCATCCCGGTGCACGCTCCGGATTCGCTGCCGTCGCTTCTGCCGCGTTGCGACGTTGTCGTCGTCGCGCTGCCGCTGACGGAACGGACTCGCGGGCTGATCGACGGCGGGTTTCTGTCGTGCATACGGCCCGGCTCGCTGCTGGTGAATATCGCGCGCGGGAGGATCGTTGACGAGCCTGCTCTGATCGCGGCCTTGAATTCCGGCAACTTGGGTTACGCCGCGCTCGATGTATTTGATACCGAGCCGCTTCCGCCGGAGTCCCCGCTCTTCAATCTGGCCAATGCCTTCCTCGCGCCACACGTGTCCGGGAACTTCCCGAGTTACTCGCAGGACGTGAACGCGCTGTTTCTCGCCAATCTCCGTGCGTACATCGCGGGCGAGCCGCTGCAATTCGTGGTGGACAAACAGCGCGGTTACTGAATCTATTTCAGCACCACAATCCGCGTCACGACGTCTCCGTCGGTTGAGCTGAAGCGTGCGAACAGCGCCCCACTCGTCAGCGTGCCGGCGTCGATGCGCTCGCGCCGAACTCCCGGCGGCCAGTCTCTCCTTTGCGTCTCGAATATACGTCTGCCGAGCAGATCATAGATCGCCAACGTCCCACTCGTCGCGCGTTGCAGGGTGAGCTGAACCGTGACCTCGCCATTAACCGGGTTCGGATAGGCGGTAAGCAGAGCGGGGGAGTGCGGCGTCATGGCCGGTGGGCGATCCGCGGCGACATTGTAGTCGAGAGCCGCCGGACCGTTCACAATTCCCCAGCCGAGTTCATTGTCCGGGGTCGTGGCATTGGATGCCGTGGCTTTCATTGCCTCGCGTACTTGCTGCGCCGTCCAATCGGGATGCGCCTCAAAGATCAGCGCCGCCACTCCGGCCGCAATCGGCGCGGAGAGCGACGTGCCGCTGATGAAGAAGTAGCGATCCACGGCTTCCGCCGAGGCACAAAACACATCCAGTCCCATCGCGCAGACGTCAGGCTTGGTGCGTCCATCGGCGGTCGGCCCGCCGGATGAAAACGCCGCCAGCACGCCGAAGCTATCCACCGCGCCCACGGCCAGAATCGAGTCGGCATCGGCGGGCGTCCCCACGTAGAACCATTCGCGTGCCCGGTTGTTTCCGGCGGAGGTGACGACCAGAATGCCGTGGCGTGCGGCGATCACGGCGGCCTGCGAGGTCACGGCGGTGCGGCCGTCCAGGTCGTCGTTCTCGTACCAGAGAATGTAGCCGAGACTTGATGATGTCAAGTCCGCGCCCATGCTGTCCGCCCACTCGAGCGCGGCCACGTAGTTGTCCTCCTCCGATCGAATCTCGTCGGCGATCCACTCCGTCTTTGCGATCATCACACTCGCCCCGTAGGCCGGACCCACCAGCAGGCTGTCACGAAATCCCACGGCCGTGCTGAGCGTCGCGGTGCCGTGGTTCTGTTGTCCGGCGGTATCGAGACCGGGTTCGTCGCCGACATTTGCATCGTTGAAAACAAAATCACGCGTGGCGACAACATTCAAGTCCTGCAGTGACTCATGCGCGAGCATGCATCCGGTATCGAGGAAGCACATGAGTACACCCTGGCCTGTCAACCCGCGTCCGTGCATTTCGGGGACACCGCAGAGCATGTTTTGCCAATCGGAGAAGCCATAATTCGGCACATCCAGCGGCTGCCGCTGTTGCCGCTCGGATTCCAGCGGGTGTGCCTCAGGCCGCAAGCGAAAAGCCTCCACGCGATCGACGAACGGAAGTTGCATCAGCTGTGAAATCTGCACCGGAGTCGCTTCGCAGCTCACCGCGTTCAGCCATTTGCTGACATGTCTGAGCCGGACTCCTTGAGCTTCGACCTGCCGCAGGTAATCCGCGCACACGGGCAGATCGCAGGCGTCCGCGAGCGGCACGTGATTGCGAATGCGTCGTTCGCGCGCTTTCGGCGTGAGACTCCGCTCACAAGCGTCGATGGCGCGCCCGCGCAACGCACCGTCAAGTTGTTTATCGACGAAAAACACCCAAACTCGCGCTCGCACCGGTTCGCTTAAGGCGGTGCGCGCCGGAGCGGACACGACACCGAGGAGGCTGAGCAGTAACAGGAGCCGGATCATCGTCCGCCTCGCTTTCCGTACCGATAGACCAATCCCGCCGACCAGCGGGTCAATCCCGTCCCAGCCGTCGGTGCATCCCAGCCTGCTTCAACGCGCCAGCCCTCCGTGAGCGTCCCGATGGCAAGGCCGAACGTAACACGATGCACGTTGTCCCAGATGTAACCGCCGCGCAACGCAGCGTAGTTTCCGACCTCAAGATCCGCGCCGATGTGCGACGAGGTATGCCGGAATTTCCAACTTTGTTGGAGCGGATCGCTGCGCCATTCATAGGCAACGGCGACTCCGCTCTCATGCCGGTATCCGGTGCCCGCGCGCAACCGTCGCGGAATCAGATCGCCGGCGCCGCCGACGGCGCGTTCGATCTGCGCACCAAGTTGATAGCCGCCGAAGTTTTGCAGCACGCTGACATCGGCGACCGCCAGGCGTGAGACTTCGGGGCAATCGTTTCCGCCGGAGTTCACCGGGAACCGGAATACCATCCCGAGATTCAGCCCGCCCGCTGGACTGGCAGCCATGCCGGCGTAGGGCACGGTCCACTTGCATTCTCCCTGTCGCACCAGCCCCTGCGCCCAGATTCCGGTGCCGAAGCGGCTGCCGCGATCAGTTCCGGGATTGACCATCGCCGCCGTCATGAAATCGGTTCCGCGCTGGGTGGCCGTAGTGAAATGCAGATCGTACCCCATGCTGGTTTGCAGACCGATCCCGGCGGGGTTCAGGAAGCCCGCCTGCGGGTCGTCGGCGAGGGCTACGAAGGAACCGCCCATGGCCATGACGCGGGTGTTCTCCGGTTGCAGGATCAGTTCGCTCCCCAGTGTCAGCGCGGGGAGCAGCAAGAGTAGGATAAGCAATAACATGGCCATAAGTTAGCGATTCCGCCACTGAGTTGCAAGGAACAGGGATCTGGGGCACAATCCGATGCGTCCCGGGACCGGCAGGGGGGGTAGAGACCACCCTGCGTGGTGGTCCGGCTTGTCATGGAGCACGACGGCGCGGTCGGGCCATTCCGGTGCTTGACATTACCGGTTTTGCGCAGTAGATTCAGGTCTGTCCCGCTCGCAAGCTTGAGGCCCTAACCGTGCTGTTCCCGCTCATGCCGAACCTCCACCGGATCCGATTCCTCAACACCTTGCTGCGCTCTGCGGCGAGGTGTTTTTTGTTTTTGTGGGTGATGGTCATGCCTCTGGCTGCACCGGCACAGTGGAGGAGCGATCCGGCGGCGCATATCTTCTACGAATGGCCCGCCGGGGTTAACTTGGACTTCTGCACGGACGGCTTGGGTGGAGCTTTCTTCACCTTCGCGATCGGACCGGGCGATTACTATGTCGGCCATATCAACGCCGACGGCTACCAGACCATGTCCACGTTCGGTCTGTACGAGCACCTGCAGGAGTTCGAGCCGTTTCCGCACTGGAACTGGTCGGTGAAGCTGGTGCCGTCGCTCCCTGGGACCGTGATCGCCATCGGCGACCGCGAGAACGGAGATTTCACTTACGACGGCATTGCGGTGGTTAAGTACGATACTGTCGGAGTCGCCGGGTTTGGCAGAATCATGGTGACGGACACGACGCTCCACTTTGACGGTGCGGAGCGGGTTTCCGATCAGCAGGGAGGCGTTCATTTGACGGGCCGTTCAGGGGACTTGCAGGACTACTTCTACAACCACCTAAGCAACTCGGGAATCTGGCGCTACAACTGGCCCGGATATCACATCTCGCATCGGGGCGGCGGCCATCCCGTTCAAGACGGGTACGGAAGTGCAATAGTCGAGTGGATGGGTCCGTCCGAGTGGCCAGACCCTCCAGGCGGAGCGATTTGGCAACACATGGATGTGGGTGGGAATGCCCTTTGGGCACCGGAGGGGCGACGGGTTCGTCAAGTTGGTTACTACAGCGGCATAGCTTTCCTCCTCGAACCCGGACGGTTGTTCTCTCTCGCTGACAGCCTTTACGGCGACATCAACGGCCAGCGCGGCTATCGCCTTTTTCTCAACGACACCAGCGGAGCAGATCTGTGGCCGGAGTATGGCGTGCGCCTCGGGCAAGATGACAGCAGTCAGATTGGCGGCGAACAGTTCGTGCCGGACGGGCAGGGCGGATTCTTGTTTAACAGAATTATCGTGCCCTACGAAGCTTACCAGGTCGAGCGCTACAATCGTGACGCTCAACTTATCGCCGTCAGTGCTGGGTCACTGTATGATTGGATCCACCTCGGCGATGGCATTGGTGGCGGATATGGTCACTCGTATGAGACGTCTGGGGGGGGCACGAGTATCGTGATCCGGCGCTACACACCGGAACTGGAACTCGCTTGGTCCGAGCCGACGACAGCACTTGTCTCGGATTCGCCGCTAAGTATGCCACGGTACCTTGTCACTGCCGACCACCGATTAATCGGTGTGGCAAGCTTTGATCTCGGCTTTGAATTTTATAACGTGAATCCCGATGGCAGTCTTGGACCACGATTAGCTGTCGGCCGTGAAGCTCCAGCCTTGGTGGAATCGATGCAACTCGTCGCTTATCCGAATCCGTTCAACAGCACGATCTCCATTGCCCTAAGGCGTGACCGCAGAGACCCCGTGAACATTGTCATCTACGATGTTCTGGGGCGAATCATCACCGTCAGTCCACTGCTAACCGGCAATGACCTTCGCTGGTCCTGGGATGCGCGGCACGAAGCCACTGGCAACTACTACGTCACCTTTCGATCGAATATAGAACCCGTAATTGCACCTACCACTCGGCGAATCCTGCTGGTGCGTTAGGCGCGAAGAACATTATCAGGAGGATTCCGCGAATACTCGCGCCATCGTCGTTGCGAATCGTAAGTTCGAGGGTCTGGAGACCCGCGACCGCGAACGACGGCACAGGGCCCGTCGAACGCGGGGCTTTTCGCCCGATGGGGCACATGCAGACATGTGCCGCCAAGGACGCGCAACTTCAACGGTTTCCGGACGGGTTCCGCGCGCGAACTCGTTCGCGTGGTACTTGGGAATCGAGCGCTAACCTGCTTCGGCGAAAAGGGTCGGACTAAGTCGCACTGCCGTGCGACCCTACGAAGTCAGGCCACCGCGAATGTACTCTCGGTGGTCCTTCCGCTGCGAAGACTTGTGTCAGGATGACGGACTTCCGCAGCCGCGCGCAGATGCGCGGCGATTCGGCTTCATCGATTATCTCTCATCTATCGGTACACGCGTGCGATGCAATCTGCCCCACCATCGGGCTTTCATCCTTCATCCCTCCCGGCTTCCCCACCCGCCCCCCCGCTGCAGCGGAGGGGAGTCGGACAATTCACTGTTCCTTGTCCCTTCTGCCTTGACATTCCCACGCTACCGCCGTATATTTCTTAAGCTACGCCATTCTGTCCGAGGACATCCTGTCATGCCGTTGCGACTTGCATTGCTTACCCTGTTTTGCGCCACCTCCACCTTTGCCGCCGCCACCCGTGCCGTGACGACTGAGCGGGGGCTGTTCATCGAATCCTATGCCGGGGAGTTCGCCCGCGGCCCGGTCCGCGTAACGGTTGACGACCCTTCGGTATTCTGGTCGCGGAATCTGGCGACGGGGATCTTTAATTCGACGTCGATCACGGACTCGCTCTACTGTTACACCGGGTCGGGACAAAATGCTCCGCGTGAGGCGGCGCAGTATCTGGTCGATGGCGACGGGACACCGGTGTTAGCACTGGAAGGGTTGGAATGGGAAGTTGCCTCGCAACCCGATGGTCCGTACTGGGCGGCGATTGACCGAGACGCCGCGAACTTCAACACGCTCTATTTCATGCGCGACGACCTTCCGGAGCCGTTGTGGCAGTACAACCTCGGCTACGGCTACGTCGGCGGGACGCGCTGTTTGCAGTTCTCGAATGACGGCAGCACGCTCGCGCTGTTCTTCGGTCAGCTCGATCAGCAGCCGCCGTATATTTTCGCGTGGGACGTAGCGGCACAGGATTCCAATCCACTGTGTGCTTATCTTGTGGAAGCGGGACAGGGCGTTTCCGCGCGGGCCATGTCCGTGAGCTTTGACGGCGCCTTGATCGCGGCCACGGCGGACAATTTTATTCATGTGGTCTGGCGCGATTCGAGTACGGCGCGCGATGTCGTGCAGATCGATGCGTCCACCGACGGTCTGGCGATGTCGGCGGACGGCAATTGGCTGCTGACTGGATTCCAGGCCGTGCGCTGTCGCCAATGGGATGGGGAGCATTATGTCCAGCGCTGGAGTTCCGGTTTGAACATGCGCTTCTGCGGTCAACTCCTGATTTCGCCCGATACGACCTACGGGGTGAGCTGCTGGTATGCCCAGACCTATGATCGGAACTACATTCGCGTTCATGATCTGCAGACCGGTCAGCCGCTCTGGTCCTATCAATACCGGCAGGGGACCGGCTATCAAGACTTGCCCATCGATGCGGACGTCTCGGAGGATGGGAATTGGTTTGTCGTGGGATCGTGGGGCGATCAGGGCGAGCAGAATGGTGAAGCGGTGGTGTTCAACCGCTGGGTTCCCGAGCCGTACTTTGAGCTCGATTTGCCCGGCTCCTGCTTCTCGCTGGATCTTAGCGCGGACGGCGAGTTTCTGATTGCCGCGGGCAAGCACGTGCACGCCAATGTGTTTGGCAATGGCGGCGATGCGTACGTAGCGTGGCTGGATTTGCCGACGACTGCATTGCCGGGAGCGGATTCGCTTGCGGGTTACGACGAACGGATCTGTTTCTGCGTCGATTCGGTGACAATCCAGATTCGTGTGTGGAACCACGGTTACGCGCCGGCGACACTGGACACGTTGATCATCGACATCGTCCCGGATGACGGCGGCCAGTTCTTCGACTATTGGGAAGATCTGGGCCAGTCGATTCCGCCCGGTGACACGCTGCTGGTTAGCCTCGGCTACACCCACTGTCTGATGGGATTTCCGATCAACGCCGGGCCGTATTACCTCCACTGGGTACTCGGAACGGACACGGTCACCACGGAAATCACGTCGCTGGACGTGCAGACCTGCTCGGGCAGTGACGGGCACTTTGTCTCGCCGCCTTCGTCCTACGGCCTTTCCGCCTACCCTAATCCGTTCAACTCGACGACGAATCTCGAATATTCGTTGCCGTCCGCCGGAGCGGTGGACCTGCGATTGTTTGATATTTCTGGCCGCGAACTGGAAACCTTGACCACCGAGCTTTTACCGGCCGGTACTCACCGGATTTCACTGAATTTCATCGAATACGCATCGGGGGTGTACTTTGCACAGTTGTCCAGCCAGTTCGGCGTGCGGACGGAAAAGCTTCTGTTGTTGAAGTGAGATTCGGGCGAAGTGGAGACGTAATTGGTTGAAGTGGCCTCTTCAGGATTGAGTGTTTCTGACCCATGCCTCTCTTGATGACAGGGCGAGTTGTTCATGTAAGTTATTTAAAATATGGAGTTAATGTGTTTCAATGCTATGAATAGTTGGTGAAGAAGGTTTAGCCGGGGGGTTGAAACGGTTGGAAAAGGGCTTGACAGTCTGCGTGCAAAAGCCTAAATTAGGCTTCCTAAAACGGAATGGCTGGGTCACCAGCCGGTAGCCGCGTCGGCGGCGAGGATTTTTGGTTTGTCGCCGATGAAGGCTGCTTTTGCTCTTTGACAAGAAGGAAATGTGCGTGTCCGACGAGAAGGCGAACAACACTTGTCGGAAGGTCCTTGAATCAATTAGTTGGACAATAATCTCTGAAGTATAAACTACAACGGAGAGTTTGATCCTGGCTCAGGACGAACGCTGGCGGCGTGCTTAACACATGCAAGTCGAACGGGCTATAGCAATATAGTTAGTGGCGAACGGGTGCGTAACACGTGACTAATCTGCCCTGGAGTGGGGAACAACGGAGGGAAACTTCCGCTAATACCGCATATTGAGCGTGGCTCGCATGGGCCGTGCTTGAAAGATTTATCGCTCCGGGATGAGGTCGCGCCCCATTAGCTTGTTGGCGAGGTAACGGCTCACCAAGGCGACGATGGGTAGCTGGTCTGAGAGGATGATCAGCCACACTGGGACTGAGATACGGCCCAGACTCCTATGGGAGGCAGCAGTGAGGAATATTGCGCAATGGGCGAAAGCCTGACGCAGCAACGCCGCGTGAAGGATGAAGGTGCTTTGCATTGTAAACTTCTGTAGGGAGGGACGAATAGCCATTCTGTGGCAATGACGGTACCTCCAAAGTAAGCACCGGCTAACTCCGTGCCAGCAGCCGCGGTAATACGGAGGGTGCAAGCGTTGTCCGGATTTACTGGGTGTAAAGGGCGTGTAGGCGGAGGGATGTGTCGGGAGTGAAATCGTGCGGCTTAACCGTATCAATTGCTTCCGAAACTGTCCCCCTTGAATGCCAGAGGGGCAGATGGAATTCCTGGTGTAGCGGTGGAATGCGTAGATATCAGGAAGAACACCGGTGGCGAAGGCGATCTGCTGGCTGGACATTGACGCTGAGGCGCGAAAGTGCGGGGAGCAAACAGGATTAGATACCCTGGTAGTCCGCACCGTAAACGATGGTCACTAGATGTCGGGGGATTCGACCCCTTCGGTATCGACGCTAACGCATTAAGTGACCCACCTGGGGAGTACGCTCGCAAGGGTGAAACTCAAAGGAATTGACGGGGGCCCGCACAAGCGGTGGAGCATGTGGTTTAATTCGATGCAACGCGAAGAACCTTACCTGGGCTCGAAGTGTGATGTAAACTCGTGAAAGCGGGGTATCCCTTCGGGGAGCGTCATATAGGTGCTGCATGGCTGTCGTCAGCTCGTGTCGTGAGATGTTAGGTTAAGTCCTGCAACGAGCGCAACCCTTGTCTTTAGTTGCCAACAGGTTAAGCTGGGAACTCTAAAGAGACTGCCGACGTCAAGTCGGAGGAAGGTGGGGATGACGTCAAGTCCTCATGGCCCTTACGTCCAGGGCTACACACGTGCTACAATGGCCGGTACAGAGCGTCGCAAGACCGCGAGGTGGAGCAAATCGCAAAAAACCGGTCTCAGTTCAGATTGCACTCTGCAACTCGAGTGCATGAAGTTGGAATCGCTAGTAAACGCGGATCAGCAGGTCGCGTTGAATACGTTCCCGGGCCTTGTACACACCGCCCGTCACACCATGGGAGCCGGAAAGACCCAAAGGGCCTGAGCCAACCGTAAGGAGGCAGGGTCTCAAGGTCGGGCCGGTGACTGGGGTGAAGTCGTAACAAGGTAGCCGTATCGGAAGGTGCGGCTGGATCACCTCCTTTCTAAGGAGTATTTGACCGCGAGGTCAAAGAGGTCGAAGCCTTTCGACAGACGTTCGCATTTAGATCGGCCGCACATTTCCCTTCTTCTATATTTCCCTTGCGGAATCGCGCGACGACTCCGCCGCGGCGCACGTACGCGTGTGCCCGGATTGGAAGCGCCGCGAACCGCATTTTTTTGGGCCTGTAGCTCAGTTGGTTAGAGCGCACGGCTGATAACCGTGAGGTCACAAGTTCAAGTCTTGTCAGGCCCACGGAAATCAACCGGCACCCCTCATCGTAGGGGCCGATTGCATCGTCCGCCTGTCGGCCACGATGCGAACGCCCGGTGTTGAGATTGGGGCGTTAGCTCAGCTGGGAGAGCGCCGGCTTTGCAAGCCGGAGGTCATCGGTTCGATCCCGATACGCTCCACGATGGTTGGAGCGTTGTTGTTCCCTGCCCGTTGGGTTTGGGGGCGCGGGATTTTTCGATTTTCGTTTTTCTGCATTTCGATTTTTTTTCGTACCTCCTCCCGTCTCTTAAATGGCGGGATGTGAGTGCCGGGGCACAACCGGCATGTGATCTTTGACAATCGGAAGTGTACTTCGTTAGCTACCCAGCTAACGAATGTACGGGCAATTAAATCTCGAGAGACAAATCAATCTAACGACTTGTAAGAAAGTCGTGTTTGGAGTTTTTCAGACACGGTTTTTCTGATCAATGTTCGTGGGTGACTAGAAAATAGCTGAGAGCTGCTTGGGACGATTTGATCGTTCTACCGGTTTAAGCGGAAAGATTTTCGGTCAAGCTACTAAGGGCGTTAGGTGGATGCCTTGGCACAGATAGGCGATGAAGGACGTGGTAAGCTGCGATAAGCGTCGGAGAGCTGCAAACAAGCGTAGATCCGGCGATGTCCGAATGGGGAAACCCGGCGAGGGTCATGCCTCGTCACTCCGCAAGGAGAGCAAACGGAGGGAACTGAAACATCTAAGTACCTCCTGGAAGAGAAATCAACCGAGATTCCGTCAGTAGCGGCGAGCGAAAGCGGAACAGCCTAAACCTGCGTCGTGAGAAAGCTTTGAGGCGTTGCGGCGTGGGGGTCATGGGATCGACATGGATGGCTCAAAACATCCGAAGAAGTTACCAAAGTTGCGAATAGCCGAAGGGTCTGGAAAGGCCGGGCACAGCGGGTGATACCCCCGTAGGCAAAATTCAAAACTCTTCTGTCTCAATCCCGAGTAGGGCGGGACACGTGAAATCCTGCTTGAAGTTGGGTGGACCATCATCCAAGGCTAAATACTCATCTGTGACCGATAGTGAACCAGTACCGTGAGGGAAAGGTGAAAAGCACCCCGGGAGGGGAGTGAAATAGTACCTGAAACCTGACGCTTACAAGCTGTGGGAGCTCCGCAAGGAGTGACCGCGTACCTTTTGCATAATGGTCTGGCGAGTTGCTCGTCACTGGCAAGGTTAAGGTTCTCAGAACCGGAGCCGTAGCGAAAGCGAGTCTGAATAGGGCGCAGAGTCAGTGGCGGCAGACGCGAAGCCGGGTGATCTACGCATGAGCAGGCTGAAGTTGGAGTAACATCCAATGGAGGGCCGAACTAATTCAGGTTGAAAACTGATTGGATGACTTGTGCGTAGGGGTGAAAGGCCAATCAAACTCGGAGATAGCTCGTACTCCCCGAAACATATCGAGGTATGACGTCTGGGGTTAAGTGCCGGAGGTAGAGCACTAGAAGGGTTAGGGCCGTCACAACGGTACCGTCCCCTACTAAACTCCGAATACCGGACACTGGTATCCAGGCAGTCAGCCCACGTGAGATAAGTTGCGTGGACGAAAGGGGGAGAACCCAGACCGCCAAATAAGGCCCCCAAGTGTTGCTTAAGTGGGAAAAAGAGGTGGATCAACATAGACAACCAGGATGTTGGCTTAGAGGCAGCCACCATTTAAAGAGTGCGTAATAGCTCACTGGTCAAGCCGATCTGCGCTGAAAATCCGCGGGACTCAAAGCAACCGCCGAATTTGCGGGACTCGAAAGAGTCGGTAGGGGAGCATTCCATCGCCATTGAAGCGGCCACGCGAGTTGCCGTGGAGGTTATGGAAGTGATTATGCCAGAATGAGTAGTGTTAAAACGGGTGAGAAACCCGTTCACCGTAAATCTGAGGTTTCCTGAGTAAAGTTAATCTTCTCAGGGTTAGCCGGCCCCTAAGCCGTAGCCGATAGGCGAAGGTGATGGGAAACGGGTTAAAATTCCCGTGCCGCCGAAAGTCCGTTTGTACGATGGGGTGACGCAGGAGTGAAAGGAGAGCCGGCTGCTGGATGCCGGTTTAAGGTCGTAGGCTGGTCGCGTAGGCAAATCCGCGTGGTCAAGGCCGAAAGCCGAATAGGAGGACTTAGTCCACAAACTCTCCCTAATCATGCTGCCAGGAAAAACCTCTAAGGAGGATTGAGGCGACCGTACCGCAAACCAACTCAGGTAGATGAGGAGAATATCCTAAGGTGCTCGAGAGAACCATGGCCAAGGAACTCGGCCAACTAACTCCGTAACTTCGGAAGAAGGAGTGCCTGCGCAAGCAGGCCGCAGTAAAGAGGCCCAGGCGACTGTTTACCAAAAACACAGGACTCTGCTAAGTCGCAAGACGACGTATAGGGTCTGACACCTGCCCGGTGCTGGAAGGTTAAGGGGATTTGTTAGGGGCAACCCGAGGCAATGAACCGAAGCCCCAGTAAACGGCGGCCGTAACTATAACGGTCCTAAGGTAGCGAAATTCCTTGTCGGGTAAGTTCCGACCTGCACGAATGGTGTAACGATCTGGGCGCTGTCTCGGTCATGGACTCGACGAAATTGCAATCTCAGTGAAGATACTGGGTACCCGCGGCAGGACGGAAAGACCCCGTGGACCTTTACTCTACCCTGACACTGATGTTTAGCTTCGGATGTGTAGGATAGGTGGGAGGCTTTGAAGCCGGCGCGCCAGCGTCGGTGGAGCCAACGTTGAAATACCACCCTTCTGCTGTTGAATGTCTAACCCAGCCGTAAGGCGGGAACACTGTCAGGCGGGGAGTTTGACTGGGGCGGTCGCCTCCCAAAAGATAACGGAGGCGCCCAAAGGTTCCCTCAGCACGGTCGGTAATCGTGCGAAGAGTGCATAGGCATAAGGGAGCTTGACTGCGAGGCAAACGAGCCGAGCAGGTGGGAAACCAGGGCTAAGTGATCCGGCGGTGGAGTATGGAATCGCCGTCGCTAATCGGATAAAAGGTACCCCGGGGATAACAGGCTTATCGCCGCCAAGAGTTCACATCGACGCGGCGGTTTGGCACCTCGATGTCGGCTCGTCACATCCTGGGGCTGGAGAAGGTCCCAAGGGTTTGGCTGTTCGCCAATTAAAGTGGCACGCGAGCTGGGTTCAGAACGTCGTGAGACAGTTCGGTCCCTATCCGCCGTGGGCGTAGGTCTTTTGAGGGGAGCTGTACTTAGTACGAGAGGACCGGTATGGACGAACCTCTGGCGTACCAGTTGTCATGCCAATGGCACCGCTGGGTAGCTATGTTCGGAACGGATAAGCGCTGAAAGCATCTAAGTGCGAAACCGACCCCAAGATGAGAAGACCCTGAAGACCCCTTGAAGATGACAAGGTTGATAGGCCACAGATGCAAGCGCCGAGAGGCGTTCAGTCGAGTGGTACTAATCGGTCGTTCGGCTTGACCGGTTTATTTTTTCTTTTCGCATAAACCGTCGATCAAGTCGTCCCATGCAGCTTTAGCTGTTTTTGATTCATCTAAGTTCGATCAGGTATCTCCCTGACGAGCCCTTATTGTCTGACGATTCGTCGTCACTTCCGATTGTCGTGGTTTTGTGTGCGGGCAGAGTGGCACAGCGCCGTCCCTTGGGGCGGGCTGCGGTGGCCATGCCCTCACGCAGTGAGTCGCGGCTTGCTGTTCGACTTCCGGACATGGACCTGTAATCGGGCCAGGTGGAATCGCCAAGCCGCAATGTTTGTCGCGTGGGCATGCCGGACGGTCCTGCCCCTTGGGTAGGATCTTCGCGGCAGAGACCCCACGCCGTGGGTTTCCGCTGACCATAGAGCAGGGGTCACACCTCTTCCCATTCCGAACAGAGAAGTTAAGCCCTGCATCGCCGATGGTACTTGGCGGGCAACTGCCTGGGAGAGTAGGACGTCGGCGGGTTTTGTTTGAATGAGCCCTTGACTATCAAAAGTCAAGGGCTTATTTTTTTGCTCCCATGAATCTGAAGCCGAGACTGGCGTATGGCTACTTGTGGATCGCGGCGGCGCTCTACTGCTTGCAGTATGTTCGCTGCCTGTGGATTCCGCCCAGCTACGACGATTGGGGGATGATCGAATTGGTGCGAACCCAATCGGCGGGCGTCGGCTTCATCGAGGGGCTGTGGCGGGTATTTGTGGCTCCGCTCGGGATGTTCTGGCGGCCGTTTCATGTGCTGCCATTCGTATTGGTCTCAGGCGAGTCGCTGGTTTGGGTTCAGTTGTCCAAGTTGATCGCGGTTGTCGTGCTTGGGTTTGCGATGGCGCGCTGCGCGGAGTCATTCGGGTTCAGTGCGACAGCTGCCTCCCTGACGGGAGCTGACTTGCTCCTGCATCAGAGTCAGGTGTTAGGCGGCGAGCCGGATCTGATGGGGGACGTCCTCTGCTCGCTGGCGGTGGTGATGGCGGTCCACCTGAGCGCACGGTTTGACGGATGCAAGTTGCGACTTTGCCCCTACTGGATAGGTGTAGCCGCGATCACAGCGATGGCCTGCCTCGGGAAGGAAGCCGGAGTCGTCGTACCGCTCATACCGGCCGCCTTCGTGATCGTTGGAACTCGCCGGGGACCACTGCGTCAAGTCACTCGCGGGCATTTGACGGCGGCGGTTTCCGCCGCCGTCGCCGTGATCCTCTACCTGTTGATTCGCTTCGTGCTGCAGGAGCTACCGTTCATCGCGGACTCTTCACACGTCGATTACCGGTTTTCGCTGGGGTTGAACATCCCGCGAAATGTCGCCCTGATGTTCGGGGCCTTAGCGTGTCCGGTTTCCACGATTCGCGTATTTGTTGAAGGCGGCTGGATCCTCGGCCTCGCCGTCTCGCTGACCTTGTTAATCGCGCTGCTCGCCGGATGCGGAATCTGGCGCGCGTACCTGGCGGGTCGCGGCAGACAGATCGCGATCCTCACAATACTGTTCATCGCGGTTCAGGGTCCGTCCTTGCTGTTCGCACATGTCAATGAGCGGAATCTGACTCGTTCGCTTTCGTTGGGCATACTGCTGTTGGCGATCGCAGCGAACGCCCTGTGGTCTGACGCATCGAAGCGACGTCGGGCGCTGCTCATTGGCCTGTTCGGGGTTTGGCTGGGTCTGTCACAGGCGGCGATGGCGGAGAAAGCCGTGGCCATTGTGCGAATGCACGAACGTGCGAGCAGGTTCATGGACCAGGTACAGCAGTTGATGCCGCGGCCACCGGATCGAACGGTGATCTTCGCCGCGGAGGACGCACCACCCGGCTACTCGGAGTACGATCAACCATTCTGGCAGCACCTGCCGGGCACGTGCGACGTGGGATTGCGTTACCGCTATGGAGAGCCCGGTTTTCGTGCGGACTTCTATGTTGTAAGTTCTCTCGATTCGATTTCGGATGGGCGACCCGACCCGGATTTCTGGGTAAGCGTGGACGGGTTAGTCAAGGTACCTCCGCGAGGTGACAAACAGGAATGAACAGTCTGAGCACCCCGGGCGCCGCGGCGTCAGTCTCCGACCGGCCGGTGCGCTGGCCGCGCGTACTGCCCGTTGCAGTTGCCATCGCGGGCGCAGGGACCCGTGTTCTTCATGCCTCATCTGACCGAGGCCGACTTAGTGAGGTCGCTCGCTCTCGGTTCGATCGCGGTAGCACTTTGCTTGAAACCGCTATTGTGTGGCTGGGATCATCGATCGAGGTTTGTCTTCATCGCAGCCGGCCTCGCAGTCTGGTTCGCGTTTGATCTTGCGGCGGTGTACGACAAGTCACGCGACATCGTGCGTTCGCAGACGCGGAATGACCGCTTTCGGCGTGAACTGCTGCGGGCGATACCGTCGCCAGCGGAAGATAAGCTCGTGATCGCGGTCATGGACCCCGGCTACAAGGGAGACAGTGTCTATCGTCGGCCGTTGCTTCAGGATATCAAAGACGGCGAGGTCCCCTATGGCGTGATGTGCGCGTATAGCGGCCAGAAAGCATTAGTTTCGTACCTCCTCGTGCGGACGGAGGCGGAAGCGATTGCCCGCGGAGCGGCTTGTTTGGTATTGGACCGCGGCGCTGTTCGGACCTTTGGTTCGGCTTCATCCGAGAGACCATGAGACGGCAATTGGAGACGCAGTTGGGTGACCGGGGTGGATGCATGGATCCGACCATCGGCTGCTCCTGACGCACTACGCGCTAAGACATAAACACATATAATTAATAACTTTAGATGTTGGTCCTTCTCTGTATTGCGAGGCGGACAATATTATTCGTGAGTTCTTGAATTTCCCGGTAATAATGAGTATTATACAGCAATGTATAGCATGGGCCGAGGTAGGAACACCCCGCGGGTTCATGCGCCATGGCTCGAAGTGACAGGGTTCGGCCCGTCGGGCCGAGAACGAGGAATCCACTTTGGAACAGAAGGAGGCAAAGAGGATGCGGAGCTATTTAATCGGTGTTTTGGTAACGGCGTGCGTCTGTAGTCTGGTGTTCGCCGGCGACTTGACCACGGTGAAGCCTGGCAACAACGTGTTCAAGATGACGACGACCGGCGAGCGCACCGGCCTGTGTGGTTGCACGAAGGAGTTCCCGGTGAGCGATAAGTCGCCGTCGTTGTCCGCCGAGGGCACCGACATGTACTGCTGTTCGCCGGAGTGCCACGACCACGCGTCGAAGGCAACGAAAGAAGAGTCTACGGCGATGATGGCCACGTGGAAGAAGGCGTGGGATCTGAAAGTCCCGGACCTGTGGGCGAATGCCAAGGAAGTGGAAGACAAGGAAGGCACGAAGATGGCCACGTGTGCCTGTGGCAAGAAGTTCACGGTGGAGACGAAGACCCCCGTCATCCTTGAGAACGGCGTGGCACTTTACTGTTGCAGCGACGCCTGCCACACGCAGCTGACCAAGATGTCGGCGTTGGACCGCTACAAGGCGGAGCTGGCGCTGATTAAGGCTGCCCCGGCCGTGAAGCAGGAATCCAAGGGCGACTAAAGCAGACGCGAATCCGCCGGCGAACCGGCGGCATGTTTGTGGTTCGACGGGTAGGTCGCGGGGCCTGCCCGTTTTGCGTTGGGCGACGCGGTCGCGGGCTTGCGATTGGGGGCGGGAATCTCTATCTTCTGCGGGAATCCGGGATTGGGGGGCGGTTCGGGGTTAAACCAGCGAAATCTGGACTCCGGGATGGCGGTTCAGGTCAAGAATTCGCGGGGTCTGGCGAGCGCCGCGCGGATCCCAGATCATCAGCACTTCGGGTTTGCGGAAGTTGGTGCCGGCGCTGCGCCGGACGACACCCCGGCAGCCCGGGGCGAAGTGTGCGTCGCCGACGGTGACTTCGATGATGGAGCCGGCGGGGTAGATGTTGATCAGCTCGCATGCTTTGGAGACGACCGCCCGATTGTAGAGTGATCCGGCGCCGCGCACGAGGCATTCGCACGCCTTTGCCGGGGACATGGGCGGGACCTGCAGATCGCCATTGATGAGATTGTCGTAGGCATTGGCGACGGCGAGAATCTCGGCCATCCGGAAGATCTCGGACGGCCACACGACGCGGGCTTTGAGCGGCGCATCGTTGGACGAGGTGAGTTTGCCGGGATAGCCGCGGCCATCGGGTTGCTCGTGGTGCTGGCGGATGGCGGCGAGTTCGAGCGTGGCGTTTTGCGCGGTCTTGGAGACGATCAGCGCACCGGCGTCGGGATGCAGATGCAGTTGCCTGTGTTCTTCAGGATTCAGGTCGCGCAATGGCCGGTTGATTAACGCGGGAAAGACGTGTTTGCCGAGGTCATGCAGCATGGATGCGGTGCCGAGCACGATCAGTTCATCGGGCGAGAAGTGGAATGCGCGGCCCAGCATGATCGCCAGAATCGAGACATTCAGCGCGTGCTCATAGCTGCGATTCAGGTAGTTGCGGACGAGCGGCGTCTCGAACGTATTGACGTTAAGCTTGAGCAGGTCGTCGATGGTGGTGTGGATGACTTCGCGGAAGCTCTGCAGTTTGACGGCGTTGGAATAGCGGTCGTCATACTGCAACACGGTCATGACGTCCTGCCCCGCAAGGTCGGCCAAGTCGGCGATGTTCAGCAGGTCGTCGAAGGTGCGTTTGAGCAGTTTGTGGGTTTTGCGCCGGGTCAGATCACTTACCATTTCGGCGGGTACGATATCTTCGGTTCCCGCTTCATCGACATACACATCCTGAACTTCCAGAATGACCAGCCGGGAAATGGCTTTCATATCGAGCACGAGTCCGGCCGCGGCGATGAGTTCGAGCTGCTCATCGCAGATATCGCGGGCGATCTTCATCCCGGGTCTGAGGTCTTCAGTTGAACAGAGGCGCATAGTCTAAAATGGGTTCGTGGTTCAGTCGAAATGTGCAATTTTGGGGCCGGGGGGTGGTGGTGCTGCTGCTTGCCTTGTTACTCAGTTCGCTGGCCAGCGGTCAGCCGATCCCGGAGGATTCGACCAAACGGCACGTGCGCGGCGGGCGCACACACGAGGTGCTGGTAGCGATTGATGACACCTTCGTGTACGACACACTTCCCGACCCGGGCGTGTTGAACGGTATCCTGTTTCCACGAGTTGACGAGCGCATTCTCCAATTGGTCTCTCGTAGAGAGACTTTGGGATCGATGCCGATGATTTCTTCATCGCGGCCGTGGCTACAGATCCGACGCCGCTGGCGATCCCCATCGCTCGCGCGTGGAAGCACGTGGAGTCCCTCCCGCGCAGGACGAGAAGCTCGCAGATTCGACCGCGAGTCACGCTCAACCGAGAACCTATCCGTACCAATTGATACTGTGCTTACGAGCCAGATGTCGAGGTGGTGCGGGGCGACGATTCATCGCACCGCGTCGCTGTCATGGGTGTATCGCGATGGATTTCACCTTTATCGCACATCCGTTGGCGGAAAGCTGGGCTTCGCCATCAACCCCGTTTACGGCTACGAACTGATTTCGACGGATGACGATCGCGGACAGATTTCGCGATTTACGGGTGGGCTTCGAGTCGAAGGCGGGTATGCGGGGAAGCTGCGGTACATGATGGACTTCCGCGATCATACGGAATCGGGAAACGGGCCGTATGATACGCGGTCGCAGCTCTATGAAGACGAGTGGGGATCGGTGGACCTCAAGCACAACGCCTCGACCAGCTACAATACCTCTGAGTCGTTTGTGCAATGGTACGGGAAAGATCTGTCACTGGCGGCGGGACGCGGACGATTTCAGTGGGGACCGGGGCAGTTCGGCAGCCTGTTCCTGAACTCGAAGAATCCGCCGTTTGACTATCTGCGATTCGACGGCGCGTTTGAATCGGAAGGGCCGCGGAGTTCGGCGGCGGTCTATTACACGTTTCTGCACGGCTTTCTGCAATCGTCGCTGCCGGGCGATACGTTGTATTACGCGTCGGACGGTCGCGCGCGCTATCTGAATCGTGAGAAGTACTTGAGCGCGCAGCGGCTGGAGATCAGGCCGCGCGGGAATCTGATCGTGGCCTTTAGTCAGAGCGTGATCTACGGCGACCGCGGCGTGCAGCTCGGTTATCTGACGCCGCTGAACTTCCTTTACAGTGTGCAGCACTCGAACGACGACAAGGACAATTTCCTGATGAGCTTCGACGGCACGTGGCGGCCGGTGGCGGGGCTGAAGCTCTACGGCGAAGCGCTCTTCGATGACATCATTGTCGGTGAACTCATGAACTCTGCGGTGACGAACAAATCGGCGTACACGATCGGGACGCAAACGATCGTGCCGCGCGAGGTTTGGAATCACTTTGACCTCAAGCTGGAGTACACGCACATCCGTCCATTTGTCTATTCGCACTTCTTCGCGACGAACACGTACACGCATTGGTATTCACCACTGGGGTACACGCTGGAGCCGAACAGTGAATTCATGACGGCGGAGCTGACGGGCTCGTTCTATCCGTTCTACCTGACTTTGCACGCCTCGCGGCAGAATCACGGCGCGAACACGGAGACGGAGAATGTCGGCGGGGATATCTACCTGCCGTCGGCCGGGGACGCGAAGGCTGACGCGCCGTTTTTGGCAGGACGGTTTGAGCGGACCACGAGACTTGGCGTGCGGGCGAGCTTTGAAGCACTGGAAAACTTGTGGCTGTACGGGGAAGGCGCAACTTTCACGAAGTCGCGGGCCGCAGATCGCTTCGAAACGCGCATCGGATTTGGTTGGAATCTGTGATAATGAGCGCACGGCCGACCACGTTGATCGCGGGGGCATCGCCTGATCTGGTTGAGTTCGCGCGGGAGTTGGGTCGTCGCGGCGAGCAGGTTGCGTTGTTGGCGCGGAACGAGCCGCGGCTGGTGGAATTTCGCTCCCGGTTGAACTCGCTGGGCACGCCATGTGAGAGTTATATGGCGGATGTGACGGATTCGGCTTCGGTGACGGAAGCGTTTAAGCGGCTGGCCCGGTGGTCGCCGCGGCTGGATCGCCTGATCTATAATGTCGGCGTCGTCTCCGGCGAGTCCGCCAGCACGCTGACCGAATCGGAGCTTGTGCGTGTGATGGGGACAAACTTCTTTGGTTTTGTGAACTGCTTTCAGCTGGCCAACGAGATGTTCAAGCGATCGGGCGGCGGTCAGGCCATTGTGATTTCCTCGGCGGACGCATTACATCCGGAGACGACCGGAGTGGCCTATGCCGCCAGCAAAGCCGCCTTGCAAATTTACGCGGCGGCGCTCCGGCGCGAATTGCAGCCGAAGATCGAGATTACGGAGGTCTATCTCGGCCGAATAGCGGTGGCCGGCGAATTTCGCTGGTTGAACAGCGACGAGGTCGTCTTGGGGCTGACGCGGGCCATCGACGAACGCCCCGCCCGGATGGTCGTAGGTGGAGTTTGAGGCGAGGAACTGGCGTGATTAGTGCGGCGCCTTCACTGCGGAATGAAACGAGGTTATCGATGCGAATTTCCATCGAGTTTTGTGTAGTTTGAAACTACGAGCCCAAGGCAGCCAGTTTGGCTGAGTACCTCAAGCGGCAGGGCTTTGCCAGCCCGTTGTTGATTCCGTCGGGAGGAGGCGCATTCGAGATCAAGGTTGACGACCAGCTTATTTTCAGCAAACTGCACGAGCACAGGTTTCCCGACCACGCCGAAGTGATTGAATTGATTAGACAACTGCGGGGCAAGGCGGGAAGTTAGAGTTTTTTTGCAGGTGGGTTTCATATTCTTGACAATCGTGGACTACATCGGTATATTATAAACTGCTGAAGTAGTTGGGTTTTGGTGAACTGTGCGGAGTATCAACCAAATACCATGAACCGTCGCGGAATGGTCACAATTCTTGCCATTCTCTTGCTGGTCGCGAATGCGGCCTGGTGCGGCGATCTCCGCGTCAGCGGACCGGTTAGTGGCACGTGGACATCAGGGACGAGCATCATCATTGAGGGTCCGGCAACGGTGGTTGCGGGAGCCTCGTTGACAATCGAGCCAGGCGTGGTGATCACAGTACAAGTTGTCGAACCTTTTATCATAGAGGGTTCGTTTGTGGCGCTCGGGTCCCATTTGGCTCCGATCATTATCCGGCCGACGGTGCCGTGGAGTGGATTTTCGTTCGTGGCGGCGGGCTCGGATGTCCGGACGCTGCAGTACGTGTTGCTCGACCCGTCGATGGCGGTGCCGGTTCACCTGGTGATGGGGCTGAATTCGATGATCGAGATCAGCCAGTGTGACTTCGTGGCGATGCGCTCTTGCGTGGAGCTGACCGGCGGACGCGCGTGGTTGAAGAATAACAAGTTCGCGACATGGGGGATCTTCTCGCGGACCGTGAAGCTTGACCGTCTCTATAATGATATCGCTGATGCTTGCGACAATCATGACGGAAACAAGTTCTGCGACAACATCGTAACGGCACTTGTTGAAGACGTGGAGGGGCCTCGCCCGCCGCAGTCATTCACCACGGCGTTTTATGTCGATGGGTCATCGAATCTGTGCCTCTCGGACAATACGTTTACGGTGCATGCGCCGCACACGTGCGTGGGCGCCTATTTCGGGGACGCGGGCGGGTTTGGGTCGGGGTTGGCGATCATGGATCACTGCAATGTATGCGTCCGCAGCGTCGATGGCGCACCCAAGGGTGTGTTTAACGCGAATACAGGTTCGCTGCGCGTGTTGCACTGCAATATCGACGTCGCCAATGACGATCCGGAGAGCTACCTGTATTCGGCGGGTGTGGTGGCCTCGGTTTCGGCCGACGTGGCGGTCAACAGCAGCAGCGTGGTCCTGGACCGTGGCGACCATTTCTTTGTATCCTTGGTGGGTGGGCTGCTGACCTATGATTACAATACTCGTTGGTCGAATTCCGGGTCAGCGGGGCCGAACGGCATTCCTGGTGGGCCGGGCGAAGATGTCATCGACGTGGAAACCGACTCTCCGAATCTGATCGACGGCGGGCACAACATTGACGCGGATCCGCTTTGGAGTCGGGAGGGGGTGTGGGGCTTGTGGAGCAGCGAAGCCGACGTCCGGTTATACTACTCATTGTTGCCGGGATCGCCGTGTATCGATGCCGCGGACACGCTTTACGGGCGCGACCCTGACGACAGCGCTCCCGACATTGGCCGGTATCCCTACGAAGGCACGTTCGCGAGCGAGGGACCCG
Organism: candidate division KSB1 bacterium; assembly: GCA_016214895.1. Classification (NCBI taxonomy): domain Bacteria; kingdom Pseudomonadati; species Candidatus Zhuqueibacterota bacterium. Next base: position 113,336 of record JACRMR010000012.1, on the reverse strand, counting down.
CTCCGTTACTGCTCCCGACGGACTTGACGGTCGGGGCCGCCTATCCGAACCCGTTCAACCTTTCGACGACAGTCCCGTTTACCCTGGCCCGGGAATCAGTGGTTCATGTGCAGATTCTGGATGTTCTGGGTCGCGAGGTACATTCAAGCTCGATGGGACGGCTGATTGCAGGGAATCACGAGTTAAGGTGGGATGCCTCCGGTCTCGGATCAGGCACGTACTTCGTTCGGATGGCGACAAGTTCGCTTTCGGCATCTGCACAGCGGATATATCTTGTTAAGTAGCTGTTAACAGATAACTTGGCTTTATTTTTGTGGCGCTTTTTTTGAGAGGTTGCTCATCGGAGCAGCCTTTTTTTGCGCGATCGAAATCGAATTCGTGCGTACAGTGCATAACCGGCGCTTGCACTCTGCGCAAACATTTCTTATATTCCGTGCATGGACAGAGGACATCGATGAAGCGGAGCTCCCTGCTCTTGCTATTGGCCGGGCTCGTGGCGAGTCTTGTCGGGTGTGAGTGGCAGCCGGTTCGGGATAACACTGTGGACCCGGCTTCGCCCTATTATCAGGAGCCGCCCCCGGTGAATCACGCGCCGTCGATCGACACCCTGTTCATGATCACGGACTGCCGACACAGCCTGTTCAGTGACTTTTGCGCCGTTGAGATATTGGCGCGGATCACGGACGTCGATCAGAACATCGACTTGAACGCGGTGATTGCCTCGATTGAGATGGAGCCGGGCACGTGGGAGGAGCTTGGACACATGGCCTACGATCCGGCGCGTCAGTGGTTCATCGTGCGCAAGACTCAGTCGGACTTCCCGGACGAGCGCATTGATCTGCTCGTGGGTAAGCCGCTGCGCGTGCAGGTCTCGGACGCTCAGGACTCGACGGCATCGCGGTCGATTTCGTTTGTGCAACCCGTGCTCGATTGGCCCGTGATTGTTTTCCCGTTCAGTCAGGACACCGCGTTTACGAACTATCCGCGACTGAGTTGGATCTACTGGAACAATTCTCCGACCGGTGAGCATTCGTTTTCGGTATCGGTGTTGAAGGACGCGTTCGTTGCGGCGTGGGATACGGCGGGCCTGGCGCCTTCCGACACGTTCGTCATTGTCACGGACAGTTTACCGGAAAACAACTTCGGCGGCGGATTCTACACGTGGGATTTGACGGTGACGGACGGTCGGGGCAACCGCGTGACGTCCGCTCCCGGGGATTTTGTGATACTGGTTCCGGCGCGAGCCGAGCTTCGGTGCCGCTGGGGTGATTGGATTTTCAACGGACGCACGCGGCGGCGCAGATCGTATATTCTCAGCAACAGATTGCGCGGGGCGTTAAGCCCGGCGCAGTCCGCGGGCGGGTCAACCTGACGACGGGAAACACGAGCATGGTAGAACCTACCTACCTCGCGGCGAATTCGCCGCACTCTTCCGGCGCGCAACTGCCCCGCGAGCAGTTGCAGGCGCTCTACGAAATCGCGCAGGTGCTGAACTCGATCACGGACATTGATCGCCTGCTCGACCGGGTGATGGACATCGCGTTGCAGACGGTCGAGGGCGAGCGCGGCTTTTTGGTGTTGATCGAGGAAGACTCGAACGAGCTGAAAGTGCGCACGGCGCGGAATATTGCTCCGGAGTCGGCGCTCTCGATCTCGGATATCAGTCGCTCGATTGTGCAGGGCGTGTTGGAGACGCAACAGGGCGTGCTCACCGTCGATGCGCTGACCGATCCGCGGTTTGCGGGAGCGGAGTCGGTGATCTTCAAGCAGATTCACGCGGTGATGGCGGTGCCGTTCATCTTGCGCGGCAAGCAGTTGGGCGCGATCTATCTCGACAGCAAGGCGCGGCGCACCGGTTTTACCGAGGAATCGCTGGCGTTTCTCAAGGCGTTTTCGAATCTGGCGGCGATCGCGATTGAGAATGCGCGGCTCATGGAATCGCTGCGAGACGAGAACTACCAGTTGCGGACGGAAGTTCAGCGCACGTATCAGTTCAAGGAGATCATCGGTACGTCGTCGCGGATGCAGCAGGTTTTCGAGCTGCTGGCGAAGATCATTCAGTCGGACATTTCCGTGCTGCTGGAGGGCGAGTCGGGCACGGGCAAGGAACTGGTGGCGCGCGCGCTGCACTACAACGGGCCGCGGCGGGACAAGCCGTTCATCGCGCAGTTCTGCGGGAATCTCTCCGAGACCCTGCTGGAGAGCGAGCTGTTCGGGCATAAGCGCGGCGCCTTCACGGGCGCGATCGCGGATAAGAAGGGCTTGCTGGAAATCGCGAACGGCGGCACGTTCTTCCTTGACGAAGTAGCCGACATCCCGCTCTCGATTCAGGCCAAGTTGTTGCGCGTCTTGCAGGACGGCGAGTTCCGCCGGGTGGGCGATACGGATGCGCGCAAGGTTGACGTACGGATCGTCTCGGCGACGAATCGCGGTCTCACAAAAGAGGTTGAACGGGGGACGTTCCGCGAGGACTTGTTTTACCGGCTGAACGTGATCTCGGTCATGATGCCGTCGCTGCGCGATCGCGGCGGCGATATTCCGCTGCTGGTTCAGCATTTTCTGACCAAGCACGCGGCCAAGACGGGCGACCGGCTGAAGAAGATCACGCCGGATGCGATGCGGATTCTCGAGCAGTACCATTGGCCGGGGAACGTGCGCGAATTGGAAAACGCCATTGAGCGCGCGATTGTGCTGGCCGAGGATCGCGACATCTCGCCGAATGAACTGATCATTCCACGCGTCTCGAAGCCGCAGCAGGCGACGCGTTCGCTGAAGGACTACGAGAAGGATCTCGTGCTCAAGACGCTGGAAGAGATGAAGGGCAACAAGACCCGGACCGCGGAGTCGCTGGGCGTTTCGTTGCGCTGGCTGCACTACAAACTTGCGGAGTGGAAGGCCGCTTAGGTTGCTTTCCGTTCGCTCGCTGCTCACGGCATGACCTGCCGCTTCCCTCCTGATCTTACCCCTTAGCACTGCCCGCCCGGGAGTCCGGCGACTCCATGCTGCTTTCGATTCGACTTCAAGCGCTGAAGTATTTCATCGACTTTACCGTTCGGGCCATGCCGGAACCGGGCAGCCGCCTTACGATAACGCGCGAGATTTCGCGCAGCTCGATCTCCACCGTATCGGAAGGATACGACACCGGCCTGGACCGTAAGGTGCTGGTCAAGTCGATCCATCCGCAATTTGCTCGCGACAGTGATTTACGCGCGCGGCTGGATCGGGAAGCGCGGGCCATCGCGCGCATTTCGCATCCGAACGTGGTGCAGATTTTTGATTTGCGTGTGGACGGCGATGATGTGGCGTTGGTGCTGGAGTTCGTCGAGGGGATGTCGCTGGGCAAACTGCTCAAGGACCGTGCTCCGCTGCCGACGGACATTGCGCTGACGATTACGCTCGCCGTGCTCGAAGGGTTGACGACGGCGCACGCGGCCGGCATCATTCACCGCGATTTGAAGCCGGACAACGTCCTGGTGTCGAATCGCGGCGAGGTGAAGATCACCGATTTCGGCATGGCGAGTCTGCGCGACCAGCCTTCCGTGACCATGGAAGGTATGGTGATTGGGACGCCCTCGTACATGGCTCCGGAACAGGCAAGCGGAGCGGAACTCACGGCCGCCACGGATCTCTTCGCGGTCGGTCTGATGCTCTTTGAGATGCTGACGGGTGAGCGGTTGATTAAGGGCGCGACGCTTCCGGAAGCCTACCAGAATGCGCTCAAGTACAGTCCGCCGAAGCTCGACGACTTGCGGGAGTGGATACCGGAGCATGTCGAACCGGCGCTGCGACGGCTACTCGAACGATCGGCGGACAAGCGGCCGCAGACCGCGCTCGAGGCGAAGCAGTTGCTATTGCGCACACTGCCGAATGGTCCGTTGCCGAACGCCCTGATCGCGGATTTCCTATCGGGAGCCAGCATTCAGCGCGCGGCCCCCGGACCGGCGATTCGCACGATGCGAAGTCACCGGTTGTTGCACACGGGGTTGATGGCCCTGGTCGGTGTGGTGGCGATCGGGGTGACGGTTCAGACGGTGAGACACCTGAGCGTCCGCGAACGGCCAGCCGCAGGTGATCCAACGACAATCACGGATTCGTTGCGGCAATCGCCGGATCCACCGCGGATTGCGGTTGCGGACAGCGTCTCGCCTTCGGTCACCGAGACGACACGCGTGAGGACGGGACCTCCGACGCCGCCGGACGTTAACGCGCCTGAAAAGCCGTTGCCGGATGGGCAGTCCCCCGCGGTTCCCACCGGTCCGGCAATCGTCGCGATCTCGACGCGGCCCTGGGCCAAGGTGTTCCTGTCAGACTCACTTTTGGGCACAACTCCGCTGCCGCGGCCACTGAGCCTCGCCGCGGGCAGCTACAATTTTGTGTTCTTGAATTCGGAAATCGGACTGCCGATCGCCCGAACCGTTCAGGTCTCGGCCGGGGACACAACTTCGCTTGACCTGAACCTATACGACTTCGTGGCGCGCATTCGCGTCGCATCGGTCAAGCCTTGGGCAGATGTTTATGTGGACGACAGCTTCGTCGTGCGAACGCCGTCCGCGCAGATTATCTTCCGTTCGCTGGGTTCGCACCGGGTAACGCTGAAGCATCCGGACTATCCGGCTCACACCATGGACCTGCAGTTTGGGGAGGGTGACCCGGAAGCGGAAATCCGTTTCGATTTTACTCAGCTTTGACCTCTGCCTCTCACGCCTCTCCTCCCATCCAGCTCCGCTCCGCCGCCAGATCTCCGTGAAACGACGTAATTATTTAATTTAGATTGATTTACGCGGCTAATCCGCTTGGTCGGTATCCGCGAATTGGCTGTGCAGTGCGCGGGAACCTGACGGCCCCGCATTGCGTATAGTGTGTCGATTGGTGTAATCCCCAGCAAGTTGACAAATCCACTGTGGACAATTGTCTATGATTCAACTGAATCAGGTTAGCAAATCGTACGGCGGCGCTCAGGCGGTGGACGACATTACCGTGTCGATCCCCAGCGGACAGATTCTCGGCTTTCTCGGTCCCAACGGGGCGGGGAAGACTACGACGATGCGCATGATCACGTGTTACATGCCTCCGACGAAGGGCCAGATCACGGTGGATGGCCTGGATGTCGAGGAGCAATCTCTGGAGGTGCGCAAGAAGATCGGCTACCTCCCCGAGATGGCTCCGGTCTATCAGGACATGAACGTCGTTGACTACCTCAAGTATGTCTCCGAATTGCGGCGCATCCCGCTCGATCGACGCTCGAAGCGGATCAAGGAAGTGATTGACCGCTGCGGACTCGGGCAAGTTCTGGGTAAAGATGTTGGTCAGCTTTCGAAGGGCTATCGGCAGCGCGTCGGTCTGGCGCAGGCGATCATCCATGATCCGCAGATTCTGGTGATGGATGAGCCGACCGCGGGTCTCGATCCGAATCAGATCGCGGAGATTCGCATGCTGATCAAGGAGCTGGGCCGCGAGAAGACCGTGATTCTCTCGACGCACATTCTGTCCGAAGTGCAGGCGACCTGTTCGCGGATTATCATTATCAATCAGGGCAAAGTCGTGGCGGACGACACCCCGGAAAGTCTGCAAGCCGAAGCGCAGGGCCGCGGCGTTCTGCTCGCCACGGTACGTACGACAGCCGCCGATGCGGTCAGCAAGGCGAAGGGCCTGACGGGAGTCGCGGAGGTGCGGCCGATCCCGAGTCCAAGCGGCACGTCGCGTCTGCGCATCGAGACGGCAACGAATTTCGACGTCCGCGAACCGTTCTATCATCTCGCGGTGAAAGAGAACTGGGTGATCCTGGAGATGACGCTGGAAACGCGGAGCCTCGAGGATGTCTTCCACCGGCTCACGACCTGATCGACCGCGACCGACGTCAACCTCACCTCGGACCCCCTCACTCTATGGACAATATTCTGGTCATCTTTAAGCGCGAACTGCGATCGTACTTCGATTCCGCCGCGGCCTACATCGTGCTGACATTTTTCTTGCTGGTATCGGGCTATTTTTTCACGCAGAACCTGTTTCTGGCCAATCAGGCGAATCTGCGAACGCTGTTCGGGATCGTGCCGCTGCTGTTCATGTTTTTCATTCCGGCGATTTCGATGCGGCTGATCGCGGAAGAGCGGAAGTCGGGCACGATCGAGCTGTTGTTTACTTACCCGATCAAGGATTCCGAGATCATCATCGGCAAGTATCTGGCCGCGCTGGGGCTGGTGGCGGCGCTGCTGGCGTTCACGCTGGTGTACGCGATTTCGGTGAGCACGCTGGGCGATCTGGACGGGGGGCAGGTGGTGGCGGGCTATCTCGGCTTGCTGCTGCTGGCGGCGGCCTATCTGGCCATCGGCGTGCTGGCCTCGGCCTTGACGGAGAACCAGATCGTGGCGTTCATCATTGCGCTGGCGATTTCGTTCTTCTTTTTCATTTTGGACAAGGTGCTGTTCTACGTGCCGGCGGTGCTGGCCAATGTGCTCGAGTACATGGCCATCGAGTATCATTTCAATAACATCTCCCGTGGCGTGATCGACACGCGCAATCTGATCTACTATGCGTCGCTGATCTTCGCGGGACTGTTTCTGGCAAGCCATGCGCTGTCGCGGCGCAAGGGCGACTAACCGATCCACAACCAACGAACATACATCGGGCAATGAAGAAAAAGACTTGGTCCGCATCGTCGATCTCCTCGCTGCTGATTGTGTTGGCCATCATTGTGGTGGTGAACCTGATCGGATTGCGGTTGTTCGCGCGCGCCGACCTCACGGAAAACAAGATTTACACGTTGAGCGCGGCCTCGCGACGCGTGGTCGGCGGGTTGGAAGACCGCATGACCATCAAGGCGTATTTCACCAAGAATCTGCCGCCGCCCTATAACGCCAATGCGCGCTACGTCGAGGACGCGCTCGAGGATTATCGCTCCTATAGCAAGGGCAATCTGGCGATTGAGTTTGTCGATCCGGCGGACGAAGCCGAGCTGGAAGCCGAAGCGGGCAAGTACCGGATTCAGCCCGTGCAGGTAAACGTCCTCGAGAAGGACAACGTCCAGCTCAAAAAGGCTTACATGGGCTTGGTGCTGATTTACGGCGACAAGCACGAAACGATTCCCCTGATTCAGACGGTTGATAACTTCGAGTATGAAGTGACATCGGCGGTGATCCGCCTGACTTCGGAGAAGATGCCGAAAGTCGGTTTCCTCGGCAATTTTGGCACGCCCGATCTCGGCCAGGCGCTGCGGACCATCACGACGGCGCTGTCCAAGCACTATGAGGTCGTGCCGGTGAACACGAAGTCCGGCAACAGCCTGATCGATCCGAGTATCGACGTGCTGTGCGTGGTCAGTCCGACCGAAGCGCTGGACGAGTGGACGAAGTTTTGTTTGGACCAGTACGTGATGCAGGGCGGCAAGGTCGGCTGGTTCGTCAACAAGACCAAGGCCGACGTTCAAACGTCGATGGCCAGCGCCGCGCAGCTCAACATCGACGACTTGACGCGCCAGTGGGGGTTCATCATCGCGAACAATCTGGTTTGCGACCTGAACGCGTCGATGATCAACGTCCAGCAGCAGCAGGGCTTCTTCACGATCACGAATCTGGTGCGCTATCCGTCCTTCCCGGAAATTCGGGATTTCAATCAGCAGAGTCCGATCGTGAAGGACTTTCAGACGTTGAACGTGTTCTTCCCGAGTTCCATCGACACGATGCAGCCGTCCAACGGGCACGTTGAATTCACGCCGCTGTTTTCCACCAGCGAAGCCACGAAGGTTCAGGTCCGCAGCTTCGACATCAATCCGATGGGACAACCGAAGCGCGAAGAGTACACCGGCGGGAAGAAGCTGCTCGGGGTGACCTTGCAGGGCACCTTCGGTTCGGCCTTCGTGGGCCGGCCGGCGCCGCCGCCGTCAGACTCGCTGGCCGGTCCGCCGAGTGTGCAGATTGTGACGCAGAGTCCGGAGTCGCGCATGGTAGTGATCGGCGACGGCAATTTCGCGCAGGGGCAGTACTCGCAGCAGGGCGGGCCGGGCATGATTCTGTTTCTGAATGCGGTGGACTGGTTGTCGCAGGACAACGATCTGATTTCGATTCGCTCGCGCGAGGCGGCGATTCGTCCGCTGAAGCCGGATATCACTGACGCGACGAAGCGAACCGTAAAGATCGCGAACATGATCGGTCCGCCGGCGCTGGTCTTGCTGTTCGGGATGTTTCGCTGGACGGCGCGGCGCAATCGCACGAAGGGAGCGGCGCTATGAAGAAACCGCTCGTGGGTGTCGGGGTCCTCGTGCTGCTGCTGCTGGTCTATTGGCTGGTGGAGTCACGCAATAACGTCGTGGAAACGAATCGCGCGTGGGTGATCGAAGACAGCGCGAAAGTCACGTCGATTCGCATCGAGTCCACCGACGGTTTGGTCGAGCTGGCCAAGGAGGGCGAAACGTGGCGGGTGAAGAAGCCCATCGATTATCCGGCCAACGACCGCTCGGTCGGGCAACTGCTCGGCAAGCTGAAAGAGATGAACATGCTCGCGTTGATCACCGAGAAGCCGGAGAAGTTCGCGGAATACCAGGTTGACGACAGCGCGGGCGTGAAGGTCCGGCTGTCGGATGGGAACAAGGTTGAGGAGTTCATTCTGGGCAGGCCCGGCCCGACGGGGACGACGACCTATTCGCGCTCGAAGGACAACGAAGTCTGGGAGATCGGCGGCAATCAGACGAGCACGTTCAAGAAGAAGCCGAAGGATTGGCGCGACAAGACGATCACCGACTTCGACGCGAACACGATTCAGAAACTGGTCCTGCGGTCCCCCACGGAAACCACGACGTTGTCATTCGTGGATTCGACATGGAAGTTGGAGAGCGGCGCGACGAAGTTCGATGCGGAGAAGCCGTTGGTCGAGCGTGTCACGCGCCTGCTGGCGAAGATGTCCTCCGTCGATTTCGCGGATACGTTGAAGACTGACGCGTTCAACCATGCCGAGTTTCAGCTTTCGGCTCAGTTGAACACCGGCGAGTCCGTGGACCTGCGCATGATGCCGACCGACACGACCGCCAATCAGTACTTTGTGCGCAAACAGGGAGCGGCCAGCGACTTTATCATCTACAAGAGTACGGCGACGGCGCTGATGAAGAAACCCGAAGATTTCAAGCAGAAGGCCGAAGCTGTCGCGAAAGCCAAGTAGGGTTGGCGACGGCGGGGCGCATTCCTCGCCACGCAAATTGTTGGATCCGTTGTCAATCGCCCGGCGCGAATCGTTGCCGGGTTGATTGTTTATTTGAAGTTGGCTTGATCGAATTGCTCCGACTCACACCGCCCGGAACCACCATCGCATGTTCGCGCTGAAAGCGCTCCTGCCGTTTCTGCGACCTTACCGCCGGCCCTTTTTGCTGGGATCGCTGTTCGCGCTCACGAACAATGCGATCGGCGTGCTCGTGCCATGGCTGCTCAAACTTGCCGTGGATGAACTGCAAAGCGGAACGACGTCGAGCGAGTTGGGGCGCTACGCCGGGCTGATTCTGCTGGTCGCTGTCGCGTCCGGCGTGTTGCGCTTCTTCATGCGGTATATCCTGATCGGCGTATCGCGCAAGGTAGAACTCGATTTGCGCAACGCAATCTTCGCGACCCTGCAGCGGCTGCCGCTGTCGTATTACAACCGGCGTCGCACCGGCGACCTGATTTCGCGCTCATCGAGTGATCTCGACAGCGTGCGCAACGTGCTGGGTCCGGGTATCATGTATCCCATTGACACGCTGACGATGGCGGCGTTCGCGCTGGTTATGATGGTCATGATCTCCGGCAAACTGACGCTGTTGACGCTGGCTGCCGCGCCCGTGGTGTCGCTGTCGGTGTTCTGGCTGGGAAAGGCCAGCTACAAGCTCCAGACTCGCATTCAGGAGCAGTATTCGGCGTTGACGGATTGCGCGCAGGAGAATTTCGCCGGCGTGCGGGTCGTGCGCGCCTTCTCCCAGGAGCAGCGCGAGCTGGAGAAGTTTGACGGTTTGAACCGCGAGTACGTTCGCCGCAATCTGGCGATGACGAAGGTGCAAGCGCTGTTCATGCCGGTGATGTTCCTGCTGTTCGAGATCGGCACGGCGCTGATTCTGCTGATCGGCGGCCGCGCGATTATCGGTGGTGAAATTTCGCTGGGTGACTTCGTCGCGTTTGTCGGGTATCTCAGCATGCTGGCCTGGCCGATGATCGCGGTGGGTTGGGTGGCGAATCTGTTTCAGCGAGGCGCGGCGTCCATGAAGCGGATTTCGGAGATCCTCGATACGCGGCCGGAGATCGCGGACCCGCCCGGCGGCCGGGTCCCGGACTTCCCGCGCGGCGAGATTCAGTTCGACGGCGTGAACTTCAGTTACACGGGCGAGCGCGAGAATCTCGGCGGAATTGACCTCAAGATTCCGGCCGGGAGTACGGTGGCTTTTGTGGGCCGGACCGGCAGCGGCAAATCGACGCTGGCGTCGCTGGTGCCGCGGCTGCTCGATCCCGGTACGGGTACCGTGCGAATCGACGGCATTCCGACGACGGAATGGAAACTCGCCGAATTGCGCGCGATGGTCGGCATGGTGCCGCAGGATGCGCTGCTGTTCTCGGACACGCTGCGCAACAATATTTGCTTTGGCATCACGGATCCCGACCCCGCGAAGTTTGACGCGGTGACCCGGACCGCGCGGCTTGCGAAAGACGTGGAGCAGTTTCATGATGGCTACCACACGCTGGTCGGGGAACGCGGACTCACGCTGTCCGGCGGTCAGAAGGGACGCGCGGCCCTTGCCCGCGCACTGATCCGCGATCCGCGCATCCTGATTCTCGACGACGCGCTGGCGGCTGTGGACACACATACCGAAGAAGAGATTCTGCAGGGACTGCGCGAGTTCATGCGCGGCCGCACGTCCATTCTGATTTCCCACCGGATCTCAACCGTGAAAGACGCGGATCAGATTTTCGTGCTGGACAAGGGGCGGCTCATCGAGCAGGGCACGCACGCGGAGCTGATTGCGCGGGGCGGCTATTATGCCGACCTTGATCGCATGCAGACGCTCGAGGCGGAGCTGGAAACGTTGGAATCGGATCCCGTGGCATGAGCAGCCCTGACGACACCAACCGCGAAGAAGAGATTCTCGGCAAGGCCTACGACGCGCGCCTGGCGAAGCGGCTGTGGGGGTATGCCGGCGCGGAAAAGCGAAAGATCGGCCTCGCGGTGCTTGCGCTGGTGGGGGGAGCCGGAGCGGAACTCGCCGGTCCGTTGTTGACCCGCATGGCCATCGACAAGTATATCGCGGCGGGCGATTGGAATGGCTTGATCTTGATTGTCGTCGCGTTCATTGCGATCGCGACCGGCGCCGCCGTGCTGCGCTGGTCGGAGACTTACCTGACGGGTTGGGCGGGGCAGATGATCGTGTACCGCTTGCGGATGGAGGTCTTCGACAAGTTGCAGCGCCTCTCGCTGCCCTACTTCGACCGCAATCCGGTCGGTCGGCTGCTGTCCCGCGTGACCTCGGATATTCAGGCGTTGTATGAGCTGTTCAGCTCGGGCCTGGTCGCGATTCTGGGCGACATCGTAACGCTGCTCGGTATCATGATCGTGATGTTCGCGATCAACTGGCGGCTTGCGCTGTTGACGCTTTCGGTCATTCCGATTCTGTTGCTGGTCACGTTCACGTTTCGGAAAAAGGTGCGCGAACTGTATCGCCTGACGCGCTTGCAGGTCGCGCGGTTGAGCAGCTACTTGCACGAGAATCTGGTCGGGATGCGGATTGTGCAGCTGTTCGGCCGGGAGCGGCGCAATTTTGATACGTTCGACGGCATCGGCACGGAGCTGAAGCAGACCTATATCCGCACGATCTTTCAGTATGCCGTGTTCTTTCCGCTGGTGGAAGTCGTCTCGGCGCTCGCCGTGGCGCTGATTATTTTCGGCGGCGGGAATCTGATGATGAGCGGGGCGGTGACGCTGGGCACGCTGGTCGCGTTCATTCAGTACGTGGAGCGCTTCTACCGTCCCGTACGCGATCTGGCGGAGAAGTACAATATCCTGCAAGGCGCCATGGCCGCCAGCGAGCGCGTCTTCGGTGTGATTGATCATCCCATCGAGATCGCGCCCGCGGCGCACCCCCGGATTGCCGCGGTCCCCGCGTCCCGCGACGGCCGCGAGCCGCAACGCGCCGGCGTGGCGATCGAATTTGACAAGGTCTGGTTTGCCTATCGCGGCGAGGAGTGGGTGTTGAAAGATGTGAGTTTCCGCGTGGCGCCGGGGGAGTCCATCGCGATTGTCGGCGCCACCGGTGCCGGCAAGACCACGGTGATTTCGCTCTTGAGTCGCTATTACGATATTCAGCGCGGTCAGATTCTCATCGACGGCGTGGACATCCGTGAATTCGACCTGACGGCGTTGCGACGGACCATGGGGATCGTGTTGCAGGATGTCTTCGTGTTCGCCGGGACGATCGCGGACAATATCAGTTATGGCGTTCCCGGGGTTTCGCGGGAGCGGCTGGAGCGGGCGACCGAGCTGGTGCACGCGGATCGATTCATCAAGCGATTGACCGGGGGGTACGATGAACCGGTCGTGGAACGGGGCGCCACGCTGTCCACCGGCGAACGCCAGTTGCTGGCGTTCGCGCGCGCGTTGATCTGCGAACCGCGATTATTGATTCTTGACGAGGCCACGGCGTCCATTGACACGGAGACGGAGCGGCTGATTCAGGACGCCATCGACAAGCTGCTGGTCGGTCGGACCTCGCTGATCATCGCTCACCGGCTCTCGACAATCCAGCGCTGCGACCGGATCCTGGTCTTCCACCACGGTCGGTTGCGGGAACACGGAAATCAGGCCGAGTTGCTTGCTCAAAGGGGCATCTACTACCGGCTCTACCAGTTGCAATATGGATTGAAATCGACGGAGTCCGGCCTCGCAACGGCTTGACTTTAGGGTTATTTTGCCATAGATTAACGCCGGAAGTTCCGCTTGAACATCTGAGCTCAATCCAGATCGAATCTCATCCATGCCTGTTGACAAAGCCGCGATACTTCGCACCGCCTCGCTTGCGCGTTTGCGCATGAGTGAGGCCGAGCTCGACTCGATGTACGAGACCTTAAACAAGGTTTTTCAACACATTGACAAGTTGAACGAGATTTCGGTGGACGGGGTGGAGCCGCTGCATCATGTGCTGGACCTGCGGAACGTCCTGGACCGGGACGTGCCTCACTCGTGCGTGTCCCGGGAGGACGCGCTGCACGGTGCCCCGGATCGAACGGAGGACTACTTCCGGCTGCCGCGAGTGGTGAACTGAGTGAAGGTCCTGGTGGTGATCCCGGCGCGTTATGCGTCGGTTCGATTTCCGGGTAAGCCCCTGGCGCTGATTGCGGGGAAGCCGATGGTGCAGCATGTGTACGAGAAGTGCTCGGCCGCGTCGGGCATTCATGCCGTGACCGTCGCGACGGAAGATGAACGAATTGCGGCGGCCTGTCAGCGTTTTGGCGGCCCGGTCGAGATTACGTCTTCGCATCATCGATCCGGCACGGATCGCGTGGCCGAAGTGGCCGCGCGCCATCCGGAATACGAAATTGTGTTGAACGTGCAGGGCGACGAGCCCGCGATGGAGTCGGACACGGTCAGCGCGGTAGCCGCGGCGTTCAAGGATCGCGAGGTAGAAATCGCCTCGGCCATCACTCCGCTGATTGAAGCGCCGGAGGTGCTGAGTCCGCACGTTGTCAAAGCGGTGTTGGATCGACGGGGCGACGCGCTCTACTTCAGCCGTGCCCCGATTCCGTTCGACCGCGGCGGCAGCCCCGACTCCGCGCCTGCTTACTGGCGGCATCTTGGCATCTACGGTTTTCGTCGCGCGACGCTGTTGGAACTGACGGCGCTCCCTCCGTCGGATCTTGAGCGGGCGGAATCTCTCGAACAATTACGGTGGCTTCAGGCAGGTTATCGGATTCGCTGCATGCAGGTGAACAGCCGTTCGCGCGGCGTGGACACTCCGGCGGATCTTGCGGCAGTGCTGTCGGGTCACCTCGTTTAAGGCTATTTCCAGCGATCCACATTGGGAATCCACCGCATGGCACAAAACGGCACCGGCGCTAAGAAGCGCGCGAAGACGAAAATTATCTTTGTCACGGGTGGTGTCGTCTCGTCGCTGGGCAAGGGGATTACGGCGGCCTCCATCGGCCGGTTGCTGAAAGCGCGCGGGCTGCGCGTCACGATGCTCAAGCTCGATCCGTACATCAATGTCGATGCGGGGACGATGAATCCGTATCAGCACGGCGAGGTGTTTGTCACGGAAGACGGCGCGGAGACGGATCTCGACCTCGGTCACTATGAGCGCTTTATCGATGAGGACATGGGTCGCGCGAACAACGCGACGACGGGGCAGATCTATCAGAAGGTGATCTCGAAGGAGCGGCGCGGCGATTTTCTCGGCGCGACGGTGCAGGTGATTCCGCATATCACGGGCGAGATCATCAGTCGCATCGAGGCGATTTACAACGGCACCGAGTATTACGACGTGTTGATTGTAGAAGTTGGCGGCACGGTGGGCGATATCGAAAGTCTGCCGTTTCTCGAGGCGATCCGTCAATTGGCGCGCGCCCGCGGTCCGCAAAGTTGCCTGTTCCTTCATGTGACGCTGGTGCCGTTTCTGAGCGTAGCCGGCGAAGTAAAGACCAAACCGACGCAGCACAGCGTGAAGGAGTTGCGCGAGATCGGGATTCAGCCGGATTTGCTGCTCTGTCGTTCGGAAAAGCCGCTCGGAGCGAAACTGCGCGAGAAGATCGCGCTGTTCTGCAATGTCGGCAAGGACGATGTCTTTGAAGTGCTCGACGTGGAAACGGTGTACGAGTTACCGCTCAAACTGGAGCGCGAAAACCTCGGCAAGCGCATCGTTCAGTTGTTGGGGATGAAGCAGCGCGAGCCGGAGTTAAAGGAGTGGTCCACGCTGGTGGATCGCATCAAGCGACCCGCCAGGACGGTGCGGATCGGCATTGCCGGGAAGTACATTGAGGTTCGCGATTCGTACAAATCGATCACGGAAGCGTTTGTCCACGCCGGCGCTCACCACAACGCCCGGGTTGAGCTCAAGTGGATTGAAGCCGAGGATTTTGAGCGGCAATCGGCGGCGGAGATTCTCTCGGATTGTTCGGGCGTGCTGGTGCCGGGCGGTTTCGGCGAGCGCGGCTGCGATGGCAAACAGGCGGCGATTCAGTATGCTCGCGTAAACGGCGTGCCGTTTTTCGGACTCTGTTTGGGCTTGCAGGCCGCCACGATTGAATTCGTGCGCAATGTTTGCGGGGTGAAGAAGGCGAACTCGCGCGAGTTCGCACCCGACACGAAATTCGCGGTGATTGATTTCATGCCTGAGCAGCGCGGGATCCGGCACAAGGGCGCGACGATGCGGTTGGGCAGCTATCCGTGCTTTTTGACCCGCGGCTCGCGGGCGCACAAGGCCTTTGGCACGGACGCGATTACCGAGCGGCATCGCCACCGGTTCGAAGTGAACAACCAGTTCCGCGAACAACTTGAGCAGGCCGGGCTGAAAGTAACCGGTGTGTGGCCGGAAGGCGACTTGGTCGAGATTGTGGAACTCGAAGACCACCCGTGGTTCCTCGCCGTGCAATTCCATCCCGAGCTAAAGAGCCGGCTGACGCGCCCGCATCCGCTCTTCCGCGATTTTGTACGCGCGTGTTTGGATCATGCCGATCGCGCCGGGTCGCGGACCTCCAAAGCCTCGCTGGAATCGGTCAGTTCTTCGTGAGTGCCCCCACCGAGTATCCGCTGGCGATCATCGCCGGTCCTTGCGTAATCGAATCGGAAGCCCTCTGTCTCGAAATCGCGGAGGCGCTCTATGGGATTGCGCGGCGCACCGGCGTGTTGCCGATTTTCAAGGCGAGTTTCGACAAGGCAAACCGCACGTCCGTTGAGAGCTTTCGCGGGCCGGGGATGCAAGAAGGCTTGCGGGTGCTGGCCACGATCCGCGAGCGCGTCGGGCTTCCGGTGTTGACCGATTTGCACGAACCGGCTCAGGCGGCTCCCGTCGCGGAAGTCGTGGACATCCTGCAAATTCCCGCGTTTCTCTGCCGTCAGACGGACCTGCTGGTGGCAGCGGGGCGTACGGGCAAGCCCGTCAATGTGAAGAAGGGGCAGTTTGTGGCTCCGTCGGACATGCGTCACGCGGTGCAGAAAGTGGAATCGACAGGGAACCGACGCTTGCTGCTCACCGAGCGCGGTGCTTCGTTTGGGTATCACGATCTGGTTGTGGACATGCGATCTTTGGTGCGCCTGGCCGAATTCGGTTACCCGGTAGTGTTTGATGCGACGCACAGCGTGCAGAGCATGGGCGGTGCGGGCGGAGTCAGCGGTGGCGCGCCGCAATTCATCGAGCCGTTGGCTCGGGCTGCTGTCGCGACCGGCGCCGTGTCGGTGGTGTTTGTCGAGACGCACCCGCGGCCGTCCGAAGCGCTCAGCGACCGGGCCAGCATGCTGCCGCTGGAACGACTGGAGCCGCTGGTGGTGAGCTTGTTGCGAATTGTGGACGCGCTCGGGGTGAATGCCCGCTCGTTCGAACTGACGGGAGCCGTTTGATCATGAGTACCGCGGACAAGATTCGATTGAACGGCATGCTCTTCTACGCCTTTCACGGCGCGCTCGACGAGGAGCGCACGATTGGTCAGCAATTTGAAGTGGACGTCGAGGTCCATGGCGATTTCTCGCGGCATGAAGGCAGCGACGATTTGCATTGGACCGTTGATTACACGCTGCTCTACCGGGCCGTCGCGGAGATGTTCTCGCAGGAGAACTTCCATCTGCTCGAGACCTGTGCCGGTGTGATCGCGAACGGCCTGTTGAAGAAGTTTCCGCCCGTATTTCTGGCCACGGTTCGTGTCCGCAAGCCTCACGTTCCGATGGGGGGCATCTTGCGGAACGTGGAAGTCGAAGTTTCCAGACGACGCCATGACAGTTGAGCATGCCTACATCGGCTATGGCGCGAATCTCGGCGATCGCGTCGGAACCCTGCAGCGCGCCAGCGCCGAGTTGCGCCAGGGCGGCGTCGAGATCTTGCGGGTGTCAAGTCTGTACGCGACGGAGCCGTGGGGCGGCGCCCGGGGCGGCGCCTACATCAACGCGGTGCTGGAAGTTCGTCGCGGCGAATCGCCGGAGGCGCTGCTGAAGCTCATGCTGCAGGTCGAGACGATGTTAGGACGCAAGCGATCGATCGGCGGCGCAGCGCGCACCTGTGATCTCGACCTGTTGCTCTGGGGCGACGTAACCATGTACACGGACGATCTAATCGTCCCGCATCCGCGCCTGACGCAGCGCCGCTTCGTACTCGATCCGCTCTGCGAGCTGCTGCCGGATGCCGTGCATCCCAAGTTCGGTTGCGCGATCTGGGAGTTGCGCGAAGCATGTCAGGACACGAGCAAGGTCGAGCTGTTTCGGGAGTAGCAGGCCCAGTGAGCGAATCCACGTCGCCGCGCTATATTGCCATCGAGGGCGTGATCGGAGTCGGCAAGACTTCGCTCACGAACCTGCTCGCGCAGCGCATGAACGGCCGGCTGGTACTGGAGAATCCCGAGGACAATCCGTTTCTCGAGTCGTTCTACAAGGATTCACGGCACTACGCCTTTCAGACCCAGCTGTTCTTCCTCTTGTCGCGATTTCGGCAGCAGCAGGATCTGCCGCAGCCGGACTTTTTTCATCCGCTGGTCGTCGCGGATTATCTGTTCGCCAAGGACCGGATCTTCGCCTACATCAACCTGACCGAAGCCGAGATCGCGCTCTACGAGAAGGTCTTCTCGCTGATGGATGTGCGCGTGACCAAACCGGACCTCGTGGTTTACCTGCAGAGTTCGACCGAACGGCTGATGAAAAACATCCGTCAGCGCAACCGGCCCTACGAGAAGGAAATCTCCGAACCGTACTTGCGCACGCTGAACGAAGCGTACAACCACTTCTTTTTTCACTATGCCGAGACGCCGCTTCTGATCGTAAACTCGACGACACTCGATTATGTCGGCGTTCCCGAGCATCTTGACTTGCTGATCCGCGAAATGGGTCGCGACGAGGTCGGAACGCGCTATTTCAATCCGGTGGAATTGTGAGTCGCCTGTTTCGCATCGTGCTGGTGGCGGTGGCCGGTTTTCTGGTGCTGCGATATGTGGCCCGCCTGTTATCGCGGCCTGCTCAGCCCGGCGGCGATCCGCGGGTGAAGGGTCAGCCGCGCTCGGGCGGCGCATCGGTCCCGGCAGATCAGATTAAAGACGCTGAATTCAAGGACCTTCCACGTCAATGAGTCGCGAACGAATTTCCACGTCGGCGGCGCCCGCGGCGATCGGCCCCTACAGTCAGGCGATTCGCTTTCAGGGTACGCTGGTGTTCACCGCGGGCCAGATTCCGCTCGACCCGGCGACGGGCAACGTCGTGAGCGGCGGCATTCGCGAGCAGACCGAGCAGGTCTTGCACTATCTCGACGCGATTCTGCAAGCCGCCGGTTCGTCGCTGGCGAGCGTCGTGAAAACGACGGTGTTTCTCAAGGACTTCAACGATTTTGCCGCGATGAATGAGGTCTATGGTCGTTATTTTCCCGGCGATCCGCCGGCCCGCAGCACGGTTGAGGTCTCGCGGTTGCCCAAGGATGTGCTGGTCGAAATCGAATGTCTCGCGGTCGTTTCGTAGCCCTTGCCGCTGCTCTGCTGGCGGTCCTGTTCGCCATCGGTCCGGCTTTTGCAGAGGATAACGCGGCGAAGCCGCTCAAGAGTTCGACGGGCGCGGTGCTGCGTTCGATCGTGGTCCCCGGCTGGGGCCAGTATTACAACGAGCATCGCCTGAAAGCCGGCGTCTTTTTCGTCGGGGAAGGGCTGTTCATCTGGGGGATCTCGCGCAATCATGATCTAATGATGGGCGCGAAAACCTCGACCGATCCGTTCTTCCACGATTACGAGCAATTCTACCGAAATTCCCGCAACAAGCTGATCTGGTGGCTGGCGGGCACGGTCCTGTTATCGATGGGCGATGCTTACGTTGACGCCCACCTGCTTGGTCTCGATATTTCGCCTGATCTTGGACCCACTGCAAATCCGGACGCGGCCGGCGTTCGTGTATCCTATCGTTTCTGAGTCCGGCCGTCTTATGTCGATCTTCGATAAATTGGTTGTGGCAACGCTGCCGCTCGTGCCGAAAATCATCGTCGGCAAGGTGGCGTCACAGTATATCGCGGGCGAGACGCTCACGGATGCGGTTCGCACCGTGCAGGCTTTGAACCGCAAGCGATTGCTGGCGACGGTGGATGTGCTCGGCGAATTCGTGCATGAGCGGGCCGTCGCGGAGCGGGACGCGGAGGAGTACATTGACCTGTTGAGCGCGATCCATCGGGAGCAGCTGGACGCGAACGTCTCGGTCAAATTGACGGCGGTCGGCGCGTCGATCGATCCGCAATTCATGCGCGCGAATCTGCGTCGCGTGGTCGAAGCGGCGTCGCAGCTGGGCACGTTTCTGCGCATCGACATGGAGGATTCACCGTACACGACGGGCACCCTGGCCGCGTACGATGAACTTCGTCGCGAGTTCAAGGTCGGCGTCGTGATTCAGGCCTACCTCCGCCGGTCGCTCGACGATATCAATCGCTTGCTCGATGGCGGACCGGCGAATTTCCGCCTTTGCAAAGGCATCTATGTCGAGCCGGAGGCGATCGCGTATCAGGGCAAGCAGGAGATTCGCGACAACTACGTGGCGCTGCTCGATCGCATGTTCGAGCGCGGCGCGTACGTCGGGATCGCCACGCATGATGACTGGCTGATTGCCGCGAGCGAGCGACTGATCAGGCAGCACAAGTTGACTCCGAATCGCTACGAATTCCAGATGCTGCTCGGTGTGCTGCCGCGCATGCGCGACGAGCTTCAGGCGCGCGGACATCGCGTCCGCATCTATGTTCCCTACGGGAAGTCGTGGTACGGGTATTCGACGCGGCGTTTGAAAGAAAACCCGCGGCTGGCCGGTCAGGTGTTACGCGGCATTTTCAAGAAATAGCGAGTCTGTTCAGGGTCACTTCGGCCTTCGCGGCGGAGTGACCCTCTCTCTGAGGAGACGAGATGAGCCTACCGGATCGCTTTCGCAATCAGTTCATCTGCGGTGACTGCTTCGAGTTGCTGCATGAGGTGCCGGACGAGTGCATCGATCTCGTCTTGACCGATCCGCCGTACGGTATCGACTATCAATCGAATCGACGTGTTGCGCGCGAGAAGTTGCCGAAGTTTCAGAACGACGGCGACCTGCGCTGGGTGGACGGCTGGGTGGAGCAGATGCATCGCGTGCTGAAGCCGGACACGCATTTCTATTGCTTCACGCGCTTCGACATGTACCCGACGTTTTATCGGTCGATCTCGCGGCTGTTCAAGGTCAAGAATTGCCTGATCTGGGCGAAGAACAACCACGGCAGCGGCGATTTGAATGGTTCGTTCGCCCCGCAGCACGAGATGATCATCTTCGCGGCGAAGGGTACGCGTCACCTCAACGGCCCGCGCGAGGGCGACTTACTCGACTGCGAAAACGTGCCCTCTGCGCACCGCCTGCACGCCACTCAAAAGCCGGTCAAACTGCTGCGTCAGCTGATTGAAAAGAGTTCGGATCCGCACGGCATCGTGCTGGATCCGTTCGCGGGAACGGGCAGCACCGGATTTGCCTGCCTCGACACCAAGCGAGATTCGGGTGATCATCAGCCGCGGAATTTCCTGCTGTTTGAGTTAAGCGAGGAGTGGGTACGTCGTGGGCGTCTAGGCGGACTGGCGACTCAGGCGGAGCTGCTGGAGATCGCGCTCAGTCCGCCGCCCGATCCGCTTCCCCGTCGCCAGCGCACGACCGCGCGTACCGGACGCTATCGGGCGAAAAAAGATCAGACGGAATGGCTGCCGCTATAGGCGGCTTCCGCAACGGTCATGGAAAACGCCCGGCGCATGCCGGGCGTTCTTGCAGTCAAGGCGATCGAGCGCACGCGATGCGCAATCGCTATTTGATGATTCCCATCTCTTTGCCGATCTTGGTGAAGGCCGCGATGGCGCGCTCGACGTGCTCGGTCTCGTGCGCCGCGGAAATTTGTACGCGGATGCGGGCCTGGCCTTTCGGCACGACCGGGAAGAAGAAGCCGATCACATAAATACCCTCGTCGAGCAACCGCGCCGCCATGGTCTGCGCCACACTGGCCTCGAACAACATGATCGGCACAATCGGATGCACACCGGGCCGGATCTGGAACCCCGCCTTCGTCAATTCGCGGCGAAAGTGCAGGGTATTCTCCTCGAGCTTGTCACGCAGCCGCGTCGTAGCGCTGATCATCTCCACGCACCGGATCGCGGCCGCCGTGATCGGCGGCGGCAGTGTATTCGAGAACAAGTAGGGTCGCGAGCGTTGCCGGAGCAGATCAACGATTTCCTGTCGCGCCGCGATGAATCCGCCGGACGCGCCGCCGAGCGCCTTGCCCAGCGTGGAAGACAGAATATCGACGCGTCCCTCCACGCCGCAATACTCCGGTGTCCCGCGACCGGTCTTGCCGACGAAGCCCGTCGCGTGGGAGTCATCCACCATCAGCAGCGCATCATGCTGCTCGCACAGCTCGCAAATCGCTCGCAGCGGAGCAATATCGCCGTCCATCGAGAACACGCCGTCGGTCACGACCAGCCGAAACCGCGCCGTCTGAGCGGCGCCGAGCTTCGCCGCCAGGTCGCACAGATCGAGATGCTTGTAGATCAGCCGCTTCGCCTTGGACAACCGGATTCCGTCAATGATGGACGCGTGGTTCAACTCATCGGTGATGATCACGTCCTCTTCCTTCATCAGCGTCTCGAACACACCGCCGTTGGCGTCGAAGCACGAGCTGTAGAGAATGGCGTCATCCGTGCCCACGAATTGCGCGAGCTTTTGTTCCAGCGTCTTGTGAACTTCCTGCGTCCCGCAGATGAACCGCACGCTGCTCATGCCGTAGCCCCAGGCGTCCAGGGCCTGTTTGGCCGCGCTGACCAGCTCGGGATGGTCACCCAGCCCCAGGTAGTTATTGGCGCAGAAATTCAGCACCACGCCCTGTCGCACGCGGATCGCCGCGCCTTGCGGCGACTGAATCACACGCTCGTGTTTGTACAAGCCGCTCTCGCGAATCGCGGTCAGTTCGTCCGTCAGGAATTTCCGGAAGTCTCCGTACATCGGGGCGGGAAGTGGTGGTTATTGCAGGCGAACCGGCAGCACGACGAACTGCAGGCCGTGGAACATCAGTCTGCGCTGAATCGTCAGCGGAGTTTCATTGTGCAGAATCCGCGACCAGACGCTGTCTTTCCAGAACAGCAGGCGGGCCGCGAAGAACACCGAATTCGGGTACTCTTCATAGACCTCGAGGCAGACCCGCTCGATTTCGGCGATGTAGTCGATTTCGCACGAGACGCGGGAGTCGGCCTTGAGTCCGTAGGACCGTGCCAGCGTGACATAGCGGTCCGTTTCACGTTTGATGGCGGCGTTCAACTCCGCAAGTTCATCGACGCCTTTGAAGTGTCCGGCGTCGATCGCGCCCACGGAAACGAACACATATTGCTTGAAGCGCGGCCCGAACAGCCGCTGCACGTTCAAGAGCACGTGGATGCCGACGCCGTTGTATTTCTCGACCAGAATCACGGCCGTCGGCTCATGCGGGTCGAGCGTCTGCTTCGCCACCGGCTCATCGCCGAACGAGAGCGTGGACAGGATCTCGTCGATCTTGGCGACGCGCTGCTTGACGGCCTCGTAGTGATTCTTGATGTAGAGACACAACCCGATCAAACCGACCGTGACCAACAACGTAAGCCAACCCCCGCTCGTAAACTTGAATGCGATCATGATCACGAGTAGCGTGGCGCAGACAACGAACCCGAAGCCGTTTATGAGCAAGTGAACGAACCAGCGTCGGTCCTCTCTTCGTTTCTGTATCCACAGTCGCGACATGCCAAGTTGCGACAACGTGAACGTGATGAAAACGTTGATGGCGTAGAGCGCGACCAGAATCGTGATATTCCCGCCCGCCCAGAGCAGCAGCCCGGTCGCGGCAACGCCCATGATCACGATGCCGTTGTGCGTGACCAACCGCTCGGAAAGGTGGCTGAGGCGATGCGGTAGCCAAGAATCCAGCGCCATGTTCGCGAGTACACGTGGCCCGTCAATAAAGCCCGTTTGTGCGGCAACAAACAGCAAGAGCGCGGCGGACACAAGCGTAAACCACATCAGTGCATGCCCGGCTACGGCAGCGGATCCCTTCCAGTTCTGCATCATCTCTTGGAACAAGACGGCATTCAGTGTCTTACCCGTCTGACCGTGAACGTTGAACAGAAAGTAGTTGATGAGGATCATGGAAGCCAGCACGGCAAGGGTGATCGCCATGTATGCCATTGTCTTCTTGCCGGTGTGCACACGTGGCTCGCGCAATGCGAGCAGACCATTCGATACGGCCTCGATCCCCGTAAAAGTACCGGCGCCCTTGCTGAACGCTTGCAGGAAGACCAGGATTAAGCCGAACACGCCGACAGATTGAGCCGCCCCGTGCGCGTCAAGAGTTGCTTGAGCGGCGCGTTCGGGCAGCGCGCCCAGATGGCTGACGAAACCGTAAAACACCAACCCAAAGTGCGTGAGGATAAAGAGGATGAAGATCGGCGTTAGCACCACCACCGACTCGCGCACGCCGCGCAGATTCATGTATGTGAGCAATACGACCGCCGCCAGCGCTGTCAACAAGCGGAACGCTGCGTAGTGCGATGGCAGCAAACTGAAGATTGCGTCCACACCCGAAACAACGGAGACGGCGATTGTCAGTGCGTAGTCGATGACCAGCGCCGCTCCCGACACGACACCGGCTCGCGGGTGCAGGAGCTTAGACGCAACCACATAGCCGCCGCCTCCGGACGGGAATTGTTCAATGATCTGAACGTAGCTCGCCGAGATGATCAGAACGACAAACCCGATGGCGGCCGCGAGGATCGGCGCAAGGAACGTATAACCGTGCAATGCGTGGTACGTCTCTTCGGGGCCGTAATTGGCCGACGAAATTCCATCAGCTCCCATTCCGACCCACGCAAAAAACGCGATCAGCGAAATCGAATGAAAAACCTTCGGATCGAACGGATTGCGCCGCCCGCCGATGAGTCGGCGCCGGATTCTCTTGAACAGAGAAGCCGGCGTTTCGTCAATCGGAGGCGGGGAATGATGATCGTTCATTTACGAACGGGGCTGCGCACTTGCGGATTGCGTCCGCGTCAATGAGCAACCCCGTCATTCGCGTTAGTTTCCGGCGTTCGGCAACAGGATGACTTTGAGTCCCTCGCCGTGCAGTTTCGTGTTGAAACCCTTCTCGAACTCGGCCATCGGAAAGCGATGCGTGACGATGCGGTGACACGTGTCGCGGAACTTGCCTTCGAGGAGTGCCAGCATATCGATCCATGTGGAGAAGATCTTGCGACCGATGATCGCTTTGATCGTGAGGCCTTTGAACACGACATCCTGCGAGAAATTGACGGCGATGTCGCCGCGCGGCAGCCCCAGCAGCGCCAGCTCGCCGCCCATGCGGATGGTAGCGAAGGCATCGCGATAGGCCGGTCCGTGGCCGGACAGTTCCAGCACGACGTCCACACCCAATTTGCGCGGATCCGACTTGGCGGCCTTGACGAGTTCCCGCTGTTGAGCTTCGTCGCGGACGTTGAAGACCGCGTCGGCGCCTTCGTCCTTGGCCATCTTGAGCATGGAGTCGTGAATGTCGCTGACATAAACACGCCGCGCGCCCATCAGCCGGCAGAGTGCGGTGGCCATGATGCCCATCGGACCCGCGCCGAGAATCACAATATCCTTGCCGACGACGTCCACCGAACGCACGGTGTGCACCGCGTTACCGATTGCATCCAGATAAGCGGCGATTTCCACGGGCAAATCGCCCGGCAGCGGAATGACCGTTCGTGCGGGAAGCACGATGTGGTCGGCAAACGCGCCCGCCGCATCAATGCCGCGAATGACCGTGTTTAGACACCACTGGCCGTTTCCCGTTCGGCAGTTGTGACAGACACCGCAGATGAGGTGCATCTCGGCGGAAACGAAGTCGCCCACGGACAGGCCGGTCACCCCCTTGCCAATGGCTTCCACGATTCCGCAGAATTCGTGACCCAGCACGACCGGCAGCTTGTCGCGCATGCGATTCATGAGCGGAGGGTCGGCACGGTAGATGTCAACGTCGGTGCCGCAGATTCCGGCGGCGCGGACCCGGATGAGGACTTCGTCGGAGTGAACGATCTGAGGAGTTGGGGCGTCGGTGAGGTAGGTGAGACCGACGGCAGTAGTTTGTTTCTGAATGGCTTGCATAGGTGGGATGAATGCGGGAAGGGGTATTGCCAAAACTACTGAAGTTACTAATTTCTCAAAGAATAGTCAAGTGCGCGAGAACCCCGCTTCGAGACTGTATTATCGGAAAGGCCGGCCGTTTGCCGCCGTCTGCCTCAAATCGCTTTCCCGCGTCGGGGGCGCTGGGTGGGTTAGTCTGGTTAAAGGTTAGGGTCACATGTGCCGATACATTAGATACGACATACCTAAACGGAGTCCCAATCATGAGCAATGAGCATTTCGCCTGCCCAAACCCCGCATGTTCCGATTTTAGCAAGATCGGGAATGGAAATATATCACTTTACACACGTTACGGACGGAAGCAGGTCCGCCTGCTGATCTGCAACACGTGTGGCAAGACGTTCAGCGAACTGAAGGGATCTCCTTTCTGGGACAGCCGACTCGACTGGGACACGATCGAGAAGATCTACAAGTCACTCCTCGAAGGGCAGGGCATTCGGGCCACAGCCCGCATTCACAACCTCTCGAAGAACACCGTCAAGCGTTATCTTCGCTTGGCGGGCAAGGATTTTGGGGTCGTGGAGCGGTTCCTGGCCGAGCGCGGCGTGCTGACCGGCGACGCCGGCGAGCTTCGCGACCTTGTGAATCGTCATGTGAGCCGCAGCGTGACGATCCACACCCGTTTGAATGGTTTTTGACGAAATCACATTGTACTGACGCTGCAAGTTGAGGCGACCCTGCTGGGCCGCCTCTTTCTTACTCCAACTCGGACTCCCCCCACATCCAGTGGGGGACCGGGGGGGTGCGCGTCTTCGCGCATCTGCGCTTCTTCGCCGATCCGCTTCCTCAGTGGGCCGGCATCGTTGAGTCACCGAC
This sequence comes from candidate division KSB1 bacterium, assembly GCA_016214895.1. Classification (NCBI taxonomy): domain Bacteria; kingdom Pseudomonadati; species Candidatus Zhuqueibacterota bacterium. Next base: position 87,170 of record JACRMR010000012.1, on the reverse strand, counting down.
TCCGTTTCGGACTCCCCCCACATCCAGTGGGGAGCCGGGGGGGTGCGCGTCCGCGCGCATCTGCACTTCTTCGCCGATCCGCCCCTCCTCGGGCCACTGGAATCGGTCTCTTCCCAAGTCCGGTTAGCGAGTGTCCGAAAAATTTGCTATACTTCTCATCTCGGGGCGTAGCGCAGCCCGGTAGCGCATCTGCTTTGGGAGCAGAGGGTCGCTGGTTCAAATCCAGTCGCCCCGACAAATAAAAACAGCATCTTACGATGCTGTTTTTGTGCGCATAGTGAGACATTGTCTGATCTGGCAAGTACTTGGGACTCTGCCCGCCGCGTGACTTCCATTCCTGAGTGCCCGGTTCAGCAATTTCGGTTTACGTATTTCGTCCTCTCGCGCTACCGCTCCGACCGCATTCCTGACCCGTAAACCTGAGCAGATAACTCGATTACGTTCAATGCTTTAGAGTCATCATAGCTCCGTGCAACTCCTTTATGTTCAACTATTTGTTGCTTTTATAAAAGTTCTTTCTGACTTCATAAAATTTCGGTAGTATATTTAGGGCAATTGATCATGATCCATGCCTCGCTGTCAGCCCACTGTCAGCGCATTTCGGCAGGGCTTGGCTCTGAGAGATCTTTGCAGAGCTGCCGTTCATGAGTGCCCAGAATGGTCCTCTTCTTTACCCAAACCGCCAGTACCGTTGTCTCCATGCTCGCCGCATTCGGTCGTCCCGGACAAACAGATAAGCGAAAAGTATTACAATGAGTTAACCAGTTCGTTCGGTCAAAATTGTTTTTGTACGCCATCCCCGATCTACTTCATCCCGCATCGCTCATCCTTCAGCCCTCATCCCTGCCGGGAACCGCGAGCCACGTACCCGAGTAACCGCTCTGCCCCGGAGCTTGACTCACCCGCTTGAGTTTCGTATATTTAGGGTTCAACTGAGGAGAGAGGCCATGAAAGAGAAGTTCCATCCCGGCTACCATCTTGTGACTGTCGAGTGCGCGTGCGGGAGCAGTTTCCAGACTCGCTCGACGCAGAAAACAGACAAGGTAAAGGTAGAAATTTGTTCAGCTTGCCATCCGTTCTTTACTGGTCAGCAGAAGCTGGTCGATACGGCGGGTCGCGTGGACAAGTTCCTGAAGAAGTACAAGAAGGCGTCAGCCTGATTCAGGCTCCCCATGACGGTTTACGAGGGCGGCATCCATCCGGTGCCGCCTCTTGCTTACCCGGGTTGCAAAAATGACTGATACCAACGGAAAATTCACGAACGCACCCGAACCCGATCGCCACGAACTCTCGGCAGAACTGGCCATGGGAGGCCAGGCGCTAATCGAGGGGGTGATGATGCGCAGCCCGACCCGCATCGCCATGGCGGCGCGCAAGCCCGATGGCGGGATTGTGGTTCGCTGCTATCCCTATGTCGGCATCGGCAAGCGAATCAAATGGCTTGGGTGGCCGGTGATTCGCGGAGCGGCCGGAATGATTGAGGCGCTCAAGATCGGCACCGACGCCCTGAACTGGTCGGCCCAGCAGCAAATGACCGGGGACGAGCAGCTCCCGGATCACACGAGCTGGAAGCACCGGGCGCTCACAATGCTGTCGTTGGCCGCCGCTTTTGGATTCGGGCTTGTGCTGTTCATGTACTTCCCGTACTGGGTCGCCCGCTGGACGCTGGGCGCGGACGGCTCGCAGCTGCCATTTCACCTGATCGCGGGCGGCATCCGCATCACGATCCTGCTGGTGTACCTGTGGGCGATTTCGCGGTGGAAGGAGATCCACCGCGTGTTTCAGTACCACGGGTCTGAGCACAAGACGATCGTGGCCTTCGAGGAGAAGATCAAACTGGATCCCGACGCTGTCAACCGCCGGACGCGCTTCCACCCCCGCTGCGGGACGAGCTTTCTGCTGATCGTGGCCCTGTCGGCGATCATCTTCTTCGTTATCGTGGACAGCCTCGTCGTCGCGCTGTTTGGTCAGTATCCGAATGTGCTGGTGCGGTTTCTCGTCCACCTGCCGCTGATCCCGCTGGTGGCGGGCCTGTCTTATGAATTCCTCAAATTCTCGGCCAGGCACGTCGAAAACCGGCTGGTTTGGGCCTTGATCCAGCCGGGGTTGTGGCTGCAGCGGATCACAACCCAGGAGCCGACTCCGGAGATGTGCGAGGTGGCGATCGTTTCCCTGGAAACCGCGCTGACCGGGGCGTCAGATCGGCTGGGCGTTGCCGCCGCCGCGGCGCCGGCGCCGGCCACGGCCTGAAACTTGCGGTTGAACCGGGTATTAGGGCTTGCAAAAGTACAAAAGCCTTTGTATCTTCTGACCCTATCGACACTGACCCGCTGGTCTGTAGTGCAGTCAGCTCCGCATTCGCACACGAGGGTTTCACACATGCGTCGTTTTCTACCCCTGCTGCTCATCATATTCGTGGCGCTGTTCGTCGGCGGCGCGCGCGCCGAAGATAAGCCCGACTGGGGCTACACCTGGATCGATGCCCACTATGTCCCGGACAACGCTCCGGACGAGCTGAAGAGCTTCCACGAGGTGTTTATCCCGATGCTGGAGGCGCGCGGGTCGGCCGAGTCGGCATACCTTCGCGAGCATGCCGACAACATGTATCGGCTGTCGAAGCAGGTCCGGGGTTCGTGGAATTCCGACGACGGCGACTTGCGCAAACACTTCAATCGCGCCGCGCATGATCTGGTTTCGCACTGCGCGAAACTGCGGGAGCAGGCGTTCGGCGGTTCCTCGCCGGTCGTCTATCAGACGATGAAGGATGTCGAACACGACTATCTTCGCCTCGCGAATCTGTGCGAGTAGTTCTTTGCCGGTGGTATGTGGTAAGCCCGCTTTGCTGCGGGCTTTTTCACTTCTAATCTCTGCACCTGCTCATGAATATCGGAATTATCGGCCCGCCACAGTCGGGCAAGACGACGACGTTTCACTTGCTGACCGGCACCGCGCACGATCCTGCCGCGTCTTTCAAGCGCGAGGTTCAGCACGCGGTCACGGATGTCCCGGACCGCCGCGTGGACAAGCTCTCCGAGATGTCACAGTCCAAGAAGACGGTCTATGTGACCGTGGAGTACGTGGACACGCCGGGTATCGAGCACGGCGGATCGAAGACGGAGTGGTTCGCGGCGGCCATTGAGGGCGGCGTGAAGAACAGCGATGCCCTACTCACGGTAGTCCGTGCGTTCGGTGAGGATTCGGCGGCCCGCGAACTCAACCCGCAGCGGGACATCCTCGCGATTCAGGATGAGCTGGTCTTTGCGGACCTGGTTGTGCTGGAGAACAAGCTCTCCCGACTGGAGAAACAGCGGCGGGTGAAAGCCGCGACGCCGGACGAGAAGCACGAGGCGGAGCTGCTGCACCGGGGCCTGGAGCTGTTGCAAACGGGGCAGCCGCTACGGCTGCTGACGCTTGACGCACACGACAAGAAGGCGCTTCGCGGGTATCAGTTCCTGTCGGAGAAGCCGTTGCTGGCCATCGTCAACGCTGCGGACGACCGTTTGCAGCAGATCAACTCTTCGCTCGCGGCCTTGAACGGCGCGCTTGCGGCGCACGGCATCCAGGCGATCGCCTTGTCGGCGCTGGTCGAGGCTGAGATTGCGGGACTTGACAGTGAATCGCAGGCCGCATTCATGTCCGACCTCGGAGTGGAAGAACTCGCGCGGGATCGCGTCTTGCGAGCGAGCTACGCGCTGCTGGGACTACAGAGTTTCTTGACGACAGGCGACAAGGAATCGCGCGGGTGGTCGATCCACAAGGGCGACAGTGCGCTGGACGCCGCCGGGGTGATTCACACCGATCTCGCGAAAGGGTTCATTCGTGCGGAAGTTGTCAATTACGATGATTTTGTGCGGGAGGGCGGTTATGCGGGCTGCCGGGCGAAAGGACTGGTCAGGCTGGAAGGCAAGGAATACCCGATCAAGGACGGGGATATCCTTGTGATTCGTCACAGCGGTTAGCATCGCGGGAATTCGGCATCCGCGGCGGAGCCGCGGTCGGACTTCAAGACGGCTTGAGCTTTGTGCTCAGGCCGTTTGTTTTTTCAGAGCATCCGTGTTTAGCGTCGTCAAGCTCCGCACCGGAGTTCATAGCCGAAGCCAGCGGAAGCGTGTCACTTGTCCGACGGTGGCGCCGCTGTTTGCGAATTGCAACGGCATCCTGCCTGATTTCGAATTCGACTGTCCCGCTCGGCATGCGATTTGCAAATCCGCGACATGCTGAATGGGCGAATTGCAATGAAACTGCCGGAAACTGAAGGAAAAAGACCCGCGGATGAGTTCGCGAATTCCAAGTCTGCTACTGAACAACAACTTGATCACGCAGGAACAGTTCCTGCTGTTTAAGTCGCGGCAAAAGGACTCAGGCAACACGGTGGTCACGGAGCTGTCGAAGCTGGGCGTGATCAGCGAGGACCAGATCGCCGATTTCCTGAGCAGCTACTACGACATGCCGCGTGCGGACCTGTCAGGCCTGGACATTCCGGAGCAGGTCCGCAAGTTATTGTCACCGGAGTTCATCCAGAAATTTCAGGCGCTCCCGATCAAGAAGACCGGGAAGACGATCCAGGTCGCGCTGGTGGACCCCTCGATCGACTTCGTGTTGGAAGATATTAAGTTCATCTCCGGGTGCAACGTGCAGCCGATCGTGGTCACCGAGACGGGATTCCTGCGGGCGATTGAGACCCACTATCAGATGGGGGGGACGCTCGACCGGATTCTCAAGGACATGGGGGATGACGTGGGGCTGGAGGTGGTGCAGCAGGGACAGGACTCCGAAGTTGACAAGCTGAAGGAGGATCTGGAGGCTGCGCCCATTGTCAAGCTGGTCGATGGCATTATCGCCGACGCGGTTCAGCGCGGAGCCTCGGATATTCACTTTGAGCCCTATGAGACCATGTTGCGCGTGCGCTTTCGGATCGACGGCATGCTGCAGGAAGTGATGTCGCCGCCGCAGCATATGCGGAGCGCGATCACGTCGCGGCTCAAGATCATGGCGAATTTAAACATCGCCGAGCGCCGGGTGCCGCAGGACGGTCATATCAAGATGCGGCTGCCGGATCGTACGATCGACCTGCGCGTGTCCACGCTGCCCACGATGTTCGGCGAGAAGGTGGTGATGCGAATCCTTGACAAGTCGAATTTGACGTTGGACCTGTCCACGTTCGGTTTCGAGGAGAAGTCGTTGGATGATTTCGCCCGCGCCATCCGCTCGCCCTACGGGATGATTCTGGTCACCGGACCGACGGGCTCGGGCAAGACGACGACGCTTTACAGCGTGCTGGCCAAGCTCAACGTCCCGACGGTGAACACGATGAGCGCCGAGGACCCGGTCGAGTACAACTTTGCGGGGCTGAATCAGGTGCTGGTGAGGGACGAAGTCGGGATGTCCTTCGCCTCCGCGTTGCGCGCCTTCCTGCGCCAGGACCCGGACATCATCATGATCGGCGAGATTCGCGATTTGGAAACGGGTTCGATCGCGGTGCGCGCGGCGCTCACGGGGCATCTTGTGCTGTCGACGCTGCACACGAATTCCGCGGCGGCAACCATCTCGCGCCTGATCGACATGGGGATCGAGCGATTTCTGGTGTCGTCGTCGGTGAATCTGATTTGCGCGCAGCGGTTGGTGCGGAAGATCTGCAGCAAGTGCAAGTCACCGTTTGAGGTGCATCCGGAGGCGCTGTCGGAAATCGGTCTGGATCCGGCGAAGAACAAGGGTCACGTTTACTATCGCGGGGCCGGCTGCGTGGAGTGCAACAACACGGGCTATCGCGGGCGCACCGGCATCTACGAGGTGATGCCAATCACGCCGCGGCTCCGGACGATGATTCTGGACAGCAAGAATACGGCGGAACTCGAGGCGGCGGCGGTGGAGGACGGGATGTTGACGCTGCGGAAGAGCGCCATCGCGAAATTTGAGCGCGGGGTTACCACGATCGAGGAAGTTCTGCGCGTCACGGGCGAATTCTGACCAGGCCGGAGAGCTATGAGATCACGACTATCCCTCTTTATGAACAGCTTGACGCTCGAGGAGCTGATGTTCCTTGAGGAAGAGATCGAGCGCCACAAGCAGCCGTACACGCGGCAGTACAGCGTGCTCTCCGTGCACACGGATCGGCCGGTGCTGCTCCAGCATCCGGCCGTATCTTTGGCGTCGCTGGCGCGCGACCTGCGGCGTCTGATGACCGAGAGCGCGGCGGTGGGGGGGGGAACCCTGCTGGCGTTTTCGCCGGAGCGCTGTTTGATGCTGTTCAACGAGATTGAGCAAACCAGCCGGAGCTGCGCGGCGTTGTATGCAGGTCTGCCGGAATTCAACGGTCGCGGCGAATCGGAATCGTACAAGATTGGTCTCAAGTTGGGAGTGGCGAGCGGCGAGGACACGCTGGGGCCGGGCGCTCCGCGGAGCGTGCGGTCATCGGCGACCGTGCGGCGGGCGAATGAATGCGCGTGGCGCAGCGCGAACGGCGTGATTTTGATGGATGAGGCGACGTCGGCGAAGTGGCCGGGGCGGCAGGCGTCGATGCGCATGGCGTTCGACATCGACGGCCAACACATTTACCGTGCGACACCGGAGTTGATCGGGTCGAAGGCGGACCGGTTCGACAATTCGGCGTTGCAGGAATTCGTGGAAATGGTGTCGCGGTCCGGTTGCGGGACGATCAAGTATGATCTGCGGCACCTGGAAGCGGATCCGCTGCGCGCCGCATCCGGCGGGATTGCCGGCGCGATCACGGACCTGACCTTGCAGGCGTTTGACCCGGGCGAGAGCAAGAATGTGAACTACAGCGAGAAGATCGCGGCCCGGGATTTCAGCGACCGGATGGAGAGCCTGAAGCGCGTCTTGAGCACCCACGGTCTGGCGTTGATTCGGTATGATCTCGAAGCACAATGAGGAGTATAGATGACGGACACTCAAACAGGAACGCCGGCGCGGCTTGACATTCGGCAGTTGTTGCAGGAGTTAATAGACGGTCGCGGCAGTGACTTGCACTTGACGGTCAACAGTCCGCCGCGAATCCGCGTGGACCAGCAAATCCGCAGTCTGAAGTATGACGCCATGACCCCGGATCAATGCAAGGCGCTGGCGTACAGCATTCTGACGGACAAGCAGCAGAAGAAACTCGAGCTGGATCTTGAAGTGGACTTTGCGTTTGGCATTGACGGCTTGTCGCGGTTCCGCGGCAACGTGTTCTTTCAGCGCGGTTCGTTGTCCACGGTGGTTCGCGCGATTCCGTTTCGGATTCCGCCGATGGAGCAGTTGAAGCTGCCGAAGATTTGCGCGCAGTTTCCGAATAAGCCGAAGGGCATTATTCTGGTGACGGGGCCGACGGGATCGGGAAAGTCCACGTCCTTGGCGGCGATGGTCGACCGGATCAATACGGAGCGTCCGGTGCATATCATTACGATTGAGGATCCGGTCGAGTATATTCACACGCACAAGCAGGGGCTGGTGAACCAGCGCGAGGTGGGGGCGGACACGCGCAGTTTCGCTACGGCCTTGAAGTACGTATTGCGTCAGGATCCGGACGTGATCATGGTGGGTGAGATGCGCGATCTGGAGACGATTCAGGCGGCGCTGTCGGCGGCGGAGACCGGGCATTTGGTATTTGCGACGCTGCACACGAACTCGGCGACGGAGTCGGTGAATCGCATTATTGACGTGTTCCCGCCTCATCAGCAGGCGCAGGTGCGAGCGCAGTTGTCGTTGTCGCTGGAGGCGGTGATGACGCAGAAGCTGTTGCCGCGGAAGACCGGCGGCGGCGTCGTGCTGGCGGCGGAAGTGATGATGTGCACTCCGGCAATTCGCGCGTTGGTACGCGAGAACAAGGTGCATGAGATGTACGGAGTTCTGCAGGTGTCGCAGAAGTACGGCATGCAAACGATGAACATGTCACTGTTGGACCTGGTGACATCGGGTCTGGTGACGCCGGAGCGGGCGATCAGCGCCTCGAACATTCCGGAGGAGCTTGAGCGGATGATGGGAATGGGCAAAGCGGCACCGACGGATCGCGCGCGCTCATTAGCCAATCAGTGGAATCGTTAACCAAGTAGATAGGACGCGCCATGCCAGTGTTCATATATGCCGGGCGGTCCGGCGGGTCAAAGACGATCAACGGGGAGATCGAAGCGCGGACCAAAGACGAGGCCGTTGCCAAGCTGCGACAACGCAAGGTAGTAGTCACCGACGTTAAGGCGAAGCCGAAAGACATCGCGCTGGGCGTGGGCCTCAAGACGCGGATTGGCGTGAAAGACCTGAAGATCTTCGCGCGGTTGTTCGGGACCATGATCAATGCCGGACTTCCGATCGATACGTGCTTGCAGATTTTGGCGGACCAGATGAAGAACAAGTCATTCCGCCGGGCGATCGCTGAAGTTCACAGCGCGGTCTCGGGCGGTGCTTCGCTGGCCGAGGCGATGGGCCGCCAGAAGCACGCGTTCGACAATTTGTTCGTGCACATGGTCGCGGCGGGCGAGACCTCAGGCTCGCTGCCGGGAATCTTCCAGCGCTTGGCGGTCTATCTGGAGAAGGCGGACGCCTTGCAGCGGAAGGTGAAGGGCGCGATGATCTATCCGGCGGTGATCGCGTGCGTCGCGATCGGTGCGACGGTGTTCCTACTGATCAAAGTGATTCCGGTGTTCGCAAAGATGTTCAAGGACCTGGGTGCGGACCTGCCCGGGCCGACAAAATTCGTGTTGGCGCTCTCCGATTTTGTGCGGGTCACGTTTTTGCCGGGAGTCGGACTTGCAATCATTGGCTTCTTCCTGTTCAAGAAGTGGCATCGGACGGAGAACGGGAAGCGTGCCGTTGACAAGTTGCTGTTGAAAACCCCGGTGATCGGGAATGTCATCCGGAAGACGGCCGTCGCACGTTTCTCGCGCACGTTGGGCGTGTTGATTTCGTCGGGTGTCCCGATCATGAACGGATTGGAAATTACCGCGAAGACGTCAGGCAACATGGTCATACAGGCGGCAATCGACCGGATCCGCAAGGCCATCGCCGAAGGCAAGACGATATCGCAACCGCTGATGGAGACGGGTGTGTTCCCGCCGATGGTGGTCCAACTCGTCTCGGTGGGCGAACAGACGGGGCGCTTGGCGGAGATGTTGGGGAAGATCGCGGACTTCTACGACGAGGAAGTGGATGCGGCGGTGTCCGCGATGACGTCGTTGATCGAACCGGTTGTGATTGTGCTGATGGGCGGAGTAATCGGCGGTCTGCTCGTGTCGATGTACCTGCCGATGTTCGACATGATCGGCGCGATCAAGTAGGGGAGAGCTGTGATAAAGTTAGTCCTGGAGACGGGACAGAACTTCTCGGCGTTTCTCGCCGCCCGGCTGATCTTTGTCACGGTATTGCTGGGGATTGGGCTGCTGTATCGCGCGGACGCGGTAGGTGCAGGGCCCTATCTGACCTTGCTGGCCGTCAACGCGGGCTTGAGTCTCGGCTGTTGGGAGTGGTATCGCCATCGGCGTCTTGCACTGCTCTTGCAGTGGTTCGCCCTGTCGGCAGCGGTGATCGTCGATACCCTGGTGTTGTGGTACACGGGCGGCTCGAACAGCGAGTTCGTGTTTCTCTACTTCTTCTCGGTTGGTTCCGCCGGCCTCCTGACCGGGATCACGGGAAGCATGTGGGTAACGCTGCTCGCGACGGCCGGCGTGCTGTGGCTGGACTGGTCGGCCACGGGACGAATCGATGCGTTCAGCGGTTTACGCGGATTCGGGTACGGCGTGAACTTTGCATTGACGGCGGCGCTGGCATCGTACGTTCATGATCGGTTTGCGCAGCGTGAACGGCGTCATCGTGAGACGCTGGGTGAACTGGCCCAGTCCAAGCTGGACACGCAGGCGATTCTGGATAGTCTGGGAACGGGCTTGGTGGTACTGAATCGAGAGCAGCAACTGCTGTTTTCGAATCCGGCGGGCCTCCAGATACTCGGACTTGCCGAGGACGCATCGGGGCAAGCGATTGAGAGCAAGCTGCATGACCAGGCGGAACTCGTGGCGGCCCTGCGGGGCAGCGACGGAAGTCCTGAACGACGCAGCGAAATGAGCGTCGCTACGGGAACCGGAGTTCGTCCCGTCGGGTATTCGATTTCGTCGCTGACAACACCCGAAGGAGAGCTGCGCGGTCACATCGTGCTCTTTAACGACCTCACACGGATCAAGGAGGCGGAGCGGCAGGAGCGCGAGCGCGATCGGCTGGCCGCGGTGGGCATGTTGTCGCGTGACCTGGCGCACGAGATCAGGAATCCGCTGGCGACGGTGCGGGGCTGTGTGGAAATGTTGTCGCGATCTCCGGCGGCGAATGCCGAGCAACTACCCTACTTTCAACTGGCGTTGAAAGAGTCGGATCGCTTGAACGGATTCCTCGCGGACTTTCTGACGTTTGCGCGGCTGGATGCACCGCACCGGGCGCCGGATGATCTGCGCGAATTGATCCGACGCTGCCTTCGCCATGCGTCGTTGCGCATGCCGGTGCGTGAGACGTTGGAGGCCTCGCTGCCGGTGCAGATTGATACGGAGCAGATTTCGCTGGCGGTTGACACGATCCTGCTCACACTGTCGGAGTGGGGCGAGCAGGGTGACGAGCTGCAGATTGAAGGAGCGTGCGACGACACGGCGACGGTCAGATTCCGGCTTGGCGGCCGGGTGCTATCGCCGGAGATTCGCGACGCGGCATTTCGTCCGTTTTCCGGGGTACAGAAGCGATCGAGCGGACTGGCGCTGCCGATTGCGATGCGCGCAGTTCATGCCCACGGCGGCACATTGGTATTGGAGTCGGACACACAGACCGGGACTTACTTTGAACTCTCACTATAACGAATGGCGAAAGAACGCATATTAGTCGTCGATGACGAGACGAGCATCGGCGAGTTCCTGACGCTGATCCTCACCAAGGAGGGCTACCGGGTGCAGGCCTTGACGTCCCCGGTGGCGGCGCTGGCGCGGCTGGACGAGGAGCCGTTTGATCTCGTCATCACGGATCTCCGGATGCCGGAAATGAGCGGGATCGAGTTGGTCCGCGAGGTGAAGCAGCGCTCGCCGGAAATCGGTGCGATCGTGATCACCGCGTTTGCGTCGCTGGAGTCGGCGGTCGAAGCCATGCGCACGGGAGCGGCGGACTACATCACGAAGCCGTTTCACGTGGACGAGATTCGCACCGTGGTGGAGAAGGTGCTGGACGGTCAGTTATTGAAGCGGGAGAACCGAAAGTTGAAGGCGCGCCTGGTTGCGGAGGGGGCGTCGCCCGCGCGGCTGATCGGCTCCTCGGTGGAATCGCAGCGGCTGCTGGAGTTGATTCGCCGGGTCGCGCCGTCGGACTCGACGATCCTGATCACGGGAGAATCGGGCACGGGCAAGGAGGTCGTCGCGCAGGTGATTCATGCGCACTCGGAGCGCGCCAACGCGGATTTCGTAACGGTGAATTGCGCGGCACTTCCCGACACGCTGCTGGAAAGCGAGCTATTCGGTCACATGCGCGGCAGTTTCACCGGCGCCGTGCGGGACAAGGACGGGCTGTTCAAGATGGCGCACGGGGGCACGCTTTTCCTGGACGAAATTGGCGACATGACGCCGAATTTGCAGGTGAAGCTGCTGCGGGCGTTGCAGGAGCGCGAGATTCTGCCGGTGGGAGCGACGCGACCGCTGAAGATCGATGTGCGCGTGATCGCGGCGACGAATTCGGATTTGGAACGTAAGCAGCGCACGGGCGAGTTTCGCTCCGACCTGTTCTACCGACTTTCGGTGATTCCGATCCACATTCGGCCGCTGCGGGAGCGGCCGGCGGACATTGAAGAGCTGATCGATCACTTCACGGAGCGCTCGTGCCGCCGCCACAACGTCGAGTTGAAGCAACTAACGCCGGAAAGTCGTTCGCTGCTTCGGTCATACGGCTGGCCCGGCAATGTACGCGAATTGGAGAACACGATAGAACGGGCGGTGATACTCTGTGAGACGAATACCGTTGACACGTCATCACTGCCGGGGAAGATCAGTTCGGGCGCCGCGCCGAGTGCGGCCGCTCCGTCCTCTCCGTTGGCGGGTACTTTGGAGGACGTGGAGCGCGATTATATGCTGCGAGTGCTGGAGACGACGGGTTGGCAGAAGAAGCGGGCCTCGGAGATCCTCGGGATCGATCCGTCAACGATTTACCGGAAGTTACAGCGTTATGGTATCGATGCCCCGAAATAGTTTCGGATAGTAAATATGGGCGAGCATATCCACCAGCGCGTTGCGAGTCGCCTTGCAGAATGCTTGCAGGCGTCAACTCAAACGCGGGAGAGGGTCCGGCGCGAGTCCCGTGAACGATTGAAAAGTTAAGGAGTTAGGGTATCACCTTGGGCGTGGCATGGCTGTTGCCAATTAGACAACCAGAAAGCACGATAAGTCAACGTCAGGCCTACACACAGATTGGAGAAAAAGATGTTCAAGAGTCTTCGTCGCCGCAAGGCACAAAAGGGATTCACCCTGATCGAGTTGCTGGTTGTGATCGTGATCATCGGCATTTTGGCGGCGGTCGCGGTTCCGCGCTTCATGGGCGCGCAGGATCGAGCGCGTGTCGGCGCGGCGCGCGCGGACGTCAACCAGTTCCGTCAGGCGCTGGGTATGTATGAAATCGACTATGCGGATTACCCCGCTGCGCTCACTTTGGCCACTGCGCCGACTGTGCTGGTGGACCCGAACAGCGATCCGTATATGTCGCTGCCGACCGGCACGAACTTCGCGGCTTTCACCTACACCTATGATGGTGCGAGCACGCCGACCTCGTACAGCATTTCGGTGACCTGCAACGACAATGCGGGTACCGTGCTGACGGCGACACCGGATGGCGTGAACTAGTCCGACAACCGCGCTGGGTCGCGCGTGACGCGGCCATGACAGCCCGATAAGGCGCACCCTCCGTAGCGATACGGGGGGTGCGTTGTTTCGGCTCGGCGGGACGGGGAGTGTCCGAACGGAGTGCGCGGCAAATTGCTCCGCAGGGGGTGCAGCGGGTTGCGGAGTCGCAACGAGAGCCGGGTCGGGAGCGGGTGCAAGTCATTGCGCAGGCTGACGCGGCGCCGATACGAAGTACGTGGCACGCCCCTTGCAAACCGTTGCGGTAGCTTGAAGTGGGTACTCTCGAACCGGGCGTAACGAAGATATGACGAAAGCCAAGATTTTGGTCGTCGAGGACGAGCCGGGCTACGCTGAATTCTTAAGTCATTACTTTGAGGAGCGTGAGCAGATTTGCCATACGGTAAGCGATGGCGGTTCTGCGTTGCGCGCTCTGGAGTCGGCGGAATACGACGCGGTCCTGCTGGACTTGCGGCTGCCCGACCGTGACGGAGTCGAGATTTTGAGACAGATCAAGGGATTGCACAAGGAGCTGCCGGTCGTGATGATGACGGCTTATGGGTTTGTGCAGACCGCGGTGCAGGCGATGAAGGCGGGGGCGTTCGATTACATCGCGAAGGAAGAGTTGTCGCCGGATCTGCTGGACTTGACGATGACCGCGGCGCTGGAGCAGCGGGAGTTGAAGCTGGAGAATGCCCGGTTGCGGCGCGAAGTCGCGGCCCAGTATTCGTTTGACAATTTGGTGGGCAAGTCCGGGCCGATGCGCGACGTGTTTCAGCGGATTCAGCGGATTGCGCCGTTCAACAGCACGGTGTTGATCACGGGGGAATCGGGGACGGGCAAGGAGGTCGTTGCGCGGTTGATTCATCTGCACAGCAAGGCGCGCAACATGCCGTTTGTGACGGTCAATTGCGGGGCGATTCCCGAGACGCTTCTGGAGTCGGAGCTGTTCGGGCACGCGAAAGGCGCCTTTACGGGCGCACTGAAGATGAAGAAGGGCTTGTTCGAGGAGGCCAGCGGGGGCACGCTGCTCCTGGACGAGATTGGGGAAATGCCGCTGTCGTTACAGGTGAAGCTGTTGCGCGTGCTGCAAGAGGGGAAGCTGCGCAAGCTGGGCGACGTGCAGGAAACGACGGTTGAGGTTCGCGTGATCGCCGCGACGTCGCGGAATCTGACGCAGGCGGTGAAGGACGGTACGTTCCGCGAGGACTTGTTCTACCGCTTGAATATCATTCCGATCGTGATGCCGCCGTTGCGCGACCGGTCCGAGGACGTGCCGTTGCTGGTGCATCACTTCCTGCGGAAGCTCTCGCCGGCGGGCGAGCTTTACGATGTGACGCCGGAGGCCACGCAGGCGCTGACGAATTACAGTTGGCCGGGGAACGTCCGCGAGCTGCAGAACATTATCGAGCGCGCGGTGGTGCTCTCGGACGGCAATCGAATCACGTTGGACTCGCTGCCGGTCGAGCTGCGCATCAACGATCACGAATTTCAGGTGCAGATTCCGGACGAGCAGCTCAGTATCAAGCAGACGCTGGCCGAGCTGGTTCCGCGGGTTGAACAGGAGTTGATTCAGCGCGCACTGCGGAAGACGAACAATAACCGGACACGGGCGGCGCGGTTGCTTGAGATATCGCATCGGTCGCTGCTCTACAAGCTCAAAGAATACAACTGCGCATAAAGGCGAAGGAGTGCATGTGATGAAAGGCCGTTCCGCAACAGGTCTTTGGTTGCCGGCAAGCTTGCTGGTAATAACGGTGCTCTGGTTAGGTTGTGAACAGAAGGGCGAGATCAGTCCGACGGGCACCAACCGTCAGACGTTGACCTTCATCGACACCGTAACCGTGGACCCGCTGATATTGGGTCCGGGAGCAGAGGCGACGATTGAAGCGCGGGTGCTGAACGAATCCAATGAGCCGGCGATGAACGAGGATGTGCGATTCAGCGTGAATCGCGGCACCGTGGCGTCGCACCGGGCGGATACGACGGTGAAAACCGATGTCCAGGGGCGCGCGCGCACGACGTACACGGCTCCGGCGGATACCGGCGGCGTACTATTGCGCACCGAGCTTCCGAGCATGAACGAGTTACGAACGACGACGCTGATGGTGGCACAAACCGAAGGCACGGTCGAGGGCCAACTTAGCGTGTGGTCGGCCAGCGATACGGTCTATGCCGACAATGGAGCATCGTCCACTCTGATTTTCGCGCGGCTGCGCAACGAGCAGCATAATCCGATCGGGAATGCGACGATCTACTTTTCGACCACGCTGGGCTCCGTGACGTCACCGGGCGTCACCGATCCGGTGAGTGGCACCGCGACGGCGACCCTGGTCTCGTCGATGGAAACCGGGCGAGCGATCGTGATCGCGCGCTTCAACGACACGTCGGACACGGTCGAGATTGAGTTTCTCGAACCGGCGGCGGCGAGCATGATTATCGTGACGTCCTCGCTGGCGCAAATGTCAGCCGGCCTCGACAGCGCGGAGATTACGGCGCGCGTCTATGATTCGAATATGCAGCCGGTCATCGACAATACGGTGGTCTTCTTCGCGGCCGACGGCGGAAGCCTCAGCAGCCTCACGGCAAACACACTGGGTGGTGTGGCGCGCACGACGCTGTATGCGGCGACGGTAGCGGGCACGACCACGGTGACGGCGACCACGGGTAATCAGGTTACCGGCAACGTGCCGATCGTGGTTAACGCCGGACCGTGTGCGCTGATCGATCTGAGCGCGGCAGCGGAGACCATGTTCGCCGATAACGCCAGCGAGACCACGATCACCGCGACTTGCACAGACACGTACGGAAACTTCGTGGCTGAGGGGACGCCGGTCAGTTTCGCCAGTCCGACGGGAGCGGTAACGCCCGCTTCGACGGTTGGTCCCAATGGTCAGGCGACGGCCCAGTTCCGCAGCGGACTGGACCCCGGTCCGGCCGCGATCACGGCGACGAGCGGCAACGTGACGGGCAGCGTGACCGTGGTGCTCGAAGCCACGGTTCCTTCGTCCATGACCTTCAACGCGGACCCGTTGCAGCTCGTGGCGGACGGGGTGAGCACGTCGGACCTTCGCGCTATGATCCTTGACTCGGAGAGCCGGCCGGTATCTAACGGTACGAGTGTAACGTTTACCTCGCAGCAAGGGCAGATTTCGGGGCTGTCTTCGACCAATAGTCTTCACGTGGACCGGAGCGGCATGCCATCGTCGTGGACGGCGCGGTTAGAGCGCCCGGCCGGGCTGCGCATCAAGGGTGTCAGCGGAAATCCGCAGCGCGCCGCGGTGTCGAACCCGACCTCATCGACCTACAGCACGACGACCCTGGACGGCTATGCGTATGCAACGCTGACGAGTCCCACGATGGCGGGTCCCGACTCGGTGCAGGCGGCGTGCGGAACGCTGTCGCATGAGCGCGTGATCGTGTACCATGCGGGCGACGCAGCGGGAATACAGGTGACTCCGGTGTCTTCGCAGATTCCCGCGGACGGTGTCAGCTCGACACCGGTGGCATGCCGGGTCGTGGACGCGTACGGGAACCC
This sequence comes from candidate division KSB1 bacterium, assembly GCA_016214895.1. Taxonomy (NCBI): domain Bacteria; kingdom Pseudomonadati; species Candidatus Zhuqueibacterota bacterium. The sequence goes on along the minus strand of JACRMR010000012.1, from coordinate 70,799 downwards.
TGTCGGCGCGGGCGTCGAAGTGGAATGCAGCGCGACCATCGGGACCGTCATTCCGGAGGTGGGATACACGAACGATGCGGGCGTGTTTACGACGAATGTGATTTCGACGCGCGATCGCGGCATCTGCGCAATCGTGGCCAATTCAGGTACCGCGAACGGCTATGGCGAAGTGCAGTTCGTGGCCCCGCAGGTGGCCGAGGTTGTGCTGACGGCAAGCGCGAATCCGATATATGCGGACGGCGCATCCACGTGCACGCTGACGTGCACCGCGACCGACAACTATGGCTTACCGGTGTCCGGGGCCGCGGTGGTGTGGCAGGCGCAACAGGGAATCGGCAGCTTGCAGCCGCTGAGCACGATCACCGACGAAAACGGTCAGGTCACCGCACGTTTCACGAGCGGACCGTCCGAAGTTGACGCCGCGCAGATCGTGATGTGCACGGCGAGTGGTCAGAGCGATCAGCTCGGCATGCAGATGACGGGCGTGACGATCAGCTCCTGGATGGACACGGATGAACTGCCGGCTGACGGCAACTCGACCACGAACGTCAACGCGCAATTGCGGGAAACGACCAGCAATATCGCGATCAGCAACGGCGTGGTGTACTTTGCGGCCAGCGCCGGTGCCGTGGCGCAGAGCGCCGTCACCGACGCGAGCGGCATCGCGACCGCGCAATACCGTGCGGCGAGCGATCCGGCGGCGGTGACGGTAACGTGCACGTACGGGAATGCGCTGCGCTCGAACACCGGACTCAGGCTGACCGATACCGAAGCGTCGGTGCTCATGGTTCAACTCAGCACGAACTCCGTGTTGGCGAACGGCGTATCTACCGTGACGGTAAGCGCGATCGTAACGAATGAGTCGGGCCAACCGGTCCCGAATACGGAAGTGAGTTTTGCAGTCACCGGTCCGGGTGCGATGCTTACGCCGACGGTCATGAGCAATGACAGCGGGTGGGCGGTCTCCACGTATCTTAGCTCCGCATCGGCCACCGATGCCGTGGCGAATGTGGATGTGTCGATTGAGCGGACGAATGAGGCGACAGCCATCCAATTGCGGGGCGTGACCGTCCAGATCGAATCCGATGCAGCATCTCTTCCGGCGAACGGACAGAGCGGGACGGCCGTGCGCTGTCAAATTCGCGAGACGACCAACATGCTGGCGGTAGCGGGCGAGGCGGTGAACTTCGCGACCTCCCTGGGCAGTATTCCGGTGATGGCGCTGACGAATACTTCCGGTATCGCACAGGTCAATTTGACGGCGTCATCGGCACCGGGAACCGCGCATCTAACCGCGACGTACGGGACCGGGCTGTCCAGCGCGATGGATATCGAGATGTATGCCGCGGTTCCGGCCTCGGTTCAGATGAGCAGCGAGATCAATAGCGTCCGCGCGGATGGCATTTCGTCGGCGGAGATCAGCGCCCGCGTGTTTGACGTGCAGGGCTATGCGCTGGTGAATTCTCCGGTGAGCTGGATTACGACATCAGGAACTGTGATCGACGCGGAGACCATGACCGACGGAACCGGCACGGCAACGGCGACGCTGGTGTCCGCCGCCTCGAGTGAGAATCAGCAGGCCGTGATCACCGCCACCTCAGTCGAAGCCCAGAGCTCCTTGACGCTGATGCAACGCGGAGTAACGGTGGAAGCCACGGCTACGCCGGGTACGGTAATCGCGGACGGCAGTTCCCTCTCGCTGATCCGGGCGCACGTGTTTGAGACCGAGAGCAACTATGCCATCAGCGGAGTGGAAGTACATTTCGGTTCGACGTTGGGCACGATGGTAGGCGTCGCGAATACGAATGTGTCCGGGATTGCCGAGGCGACGTTGACCTCGTCCACGGAGACCGGAACCGCCTCGGTAAATGTCTCGTTCGGCAACACCTTGACGGATGTGGTACAAGTTGTGTTCGCGCCATCTACGCCGACCCACTTGACGTTGACGGGATTGCCGACCGTGCTGCTGGCGGACAATAATTCGACTTCGACGCTAACCGCCGTTGTGACGGATCAGAACGGGAATCCAGTCCCGAACGGGACGCAGATTCGGTTCAGCCTGCCGCCGCAAAGCGGCTCCCTGGAGAATTTGCGCACGACGACCGGCGGTGTCGCGGTGAATTCGCTGACGTCCAGTACGACGCCGGGCACCGTGAGCGTATTGGCGTGGGCGGAGGCGGACCCGAGCGTTCGTGACAGCGTCGCGATCACCTACGTCGTCGGTCCGCCGGCGGTGGTCACGATCACAGCGCAGAGCGACACGCTCTCCGCGGACGGCATCGCAACAGACACGATTTCGGCCTATGTGACCGACGCGGTCGGGCACGCGCTTGCGAACGTCGAAGTTCGATTCAGCGCGACGATCGGCAACATCGCGCCGAGCCGCTCCACGGACGCGACCGGCCGGGCCAGCGTGGCGTTCAGTTCGCCGCAGACAGGAACGGCGACGATTACGGCGCTGGCGGACTCGATCTTTGCGGACCATACGGTGTACTTGATCCCGGGCGGACCCAATAGTATCCAACTCGCCTATGATCCGGGCTCGGTGGGTGTTCGCGGCAGCGGTCGCAACGAAACCCTGCTGGTGACGGCGACGGTTCGTGACGTGAACAACAACACAGTAATCGACGGTACGCCGGTCTATTTCAACATCAACAATTCACCGGGCGGCGGGGATTTCCTCTCCTCTAACGGTCCGATCCCGACGATCAACGGCCACGCGACGGTCTCTTATAACAGCGGCACGGTATCCGGCAGCGCGCGGATTCGCGCGGTCTGTCAGACGATCAGCGCGGTCTCGACGGAGATTCTGATCTATGCGGGTCCGCCGTATATCGAGAGCATCGTGGATGGCTGCAACACGACGCACATGTCGCTCGCGGCAGGGCCGTGCAGTATGTTCGGCATGGACGTTGTCGGCGACTCGGTCGAGGTGTTGGCGCTAGTCGGCGACCGCTACAACAATCCGGTGACGCCGGGAACGGCCGTGTACTTCACGACTTCCGGGGGTGTGATCACCACGGCGACCGGCTACACGGACTCGATGGGCTTTGCGCGTGTGACGCTCTGGTCGGGCAATCCGTTGCCGACGATTCCGCGCTGGTTGAGCACGCTGGTGGATCCGAACACGGGTTCCGCCATTCTCTGTTCGGCGATTCCGACGCAGCCGGGCCTCGCCAAAGTTCTGGCGAGTTCGGCCGGAGTTGATGCGAACGGCGACAGCGTGACGGTCTGGGCGAGCACAAACGTGGTGTTCGAATACAGCCAGCCGCAACTGTACCTGCGTGACGCAAGCGTCAATGGTGATTCGCAGCAGCGCGAAATGTACATCGGTGAGAACGCGTTGATCACGATCGCGGCTTACGACCCGGATTACTGGCCGTTGGTCGCCGGCTCCGTAGTTCGGTTTTCGGCGAACGAAGGCCGTTGTTACCCGCAGGAGATCACGATTGGGTGTCCGGGTGACACCACGTACACGATCAGCTTCTTCAACGACCTGACGTTGGAGGATACGGACGCCGCGACGCCGGTGTTGATCGAAGTCGATACGCGTCAGGGCGACGCGTTCGCATTCACGGAGACATTCACGCTGCGCGCACTGCTGCCCCAGGAATAGTCAACACGGGCACGTGCACAACAGTCAGAGCAACGAAATGAGGATCTCATGAGCAAATATACAATCATCCTGCTGGCGCTGGTGTGTGTGAGCGGAAGTGCGTCGGCCATGGCCGGAGGTCCGGCGTTCATCGTGCCGCCGCAAATGACCAGCATGAACGTTGAGGGCGGACAGCTGATGAGCGAGCTGGCCGGCGGTGCGGGCACGTCCGCGACGGATCAATTGAGTTCGCAGCGCGTGAGCTTGACCGCTCGTTACGGACTGGCGCCGGGCGTGGATGCCGGACTATCGGTGGGCAGCGCGAATCTGACGTTCAGCGAGTTGTCCGGCGATTATGGGGACTTCACCTCAAACTGGTCCCTGGCATGGGGAGCGAACGTGCACGTTGGGCTGCCGACGACCGACACACCCTATCAGGTCGTCGGATCGCTTCACTACTTCGGATTTCAGCCGGGTGGCAAGACCTCAAACGGGATGAAGTCGATTGACAGCAAATACACGTGGCATGAAGTCACGCCGGTCTTGATCGGCGGTTACCGATTCGGCTCGCTGATTCCGTATCTCGGCGTCAGCAAGCCGTTTCTATTTGGCGAAAAGAGCGTGAAAGTCAGCTTTAACGGTCAGGAGTACGCGTCAGCGGGCGGAAAGTTGAACTACACGGACGCAGAGCAATCGTTTCGCGGCCTGTTTGGCTTGGAATGGAAGCTTCCCGAAGGCTACTCGCTGAACGCGGAGGCGGCCGCCTCGATGGAGGGTCATTGGACGTTGTCGTTGGGCCTCGCGCAGGTCTTGAGATAGCGGCGCGGAGCGGCAAGTCACGGGATGTGTGAGCAGAAGGAGTCAACGATGAGACGACAGACGCGGGCGCAGTCGGGAATCAGCATGCTCGAGGTGATGGTCACGATGTTTCTGATCATGATCGGGCTGTTGGTCGTGATGAGCGCGATGGTGGCGACGGCGAAGTCCAGCCGGTACAGTCAGCGCATGGAGACCGCTAATTCGCTGTTGCGGATGGAGATGGAGCGGGTCAAGAACATGGATTGGCCCGACATCGCGAGCGAAACGGCCGCCTACGGCGAATTTGCCGATCACCCGGACTTTCGCCACACGCTGAGCGTGACGGAGGATGGACGAATTAAGCGGATCGAGCTGACGATCTTGTTTGAGCAGGATCGGCGCTCGGCGGTGGCGATCACCTCGATCTCGGACATGTAGCGCATGGTGCGAGTGGAAAGGAGCATACGATGAAGCGGCGAATTGAGAGGGCAGAGGCAGGGGATGCGCGACGGCGATCGCGCGCGGCCGGCGTCACGCTGATCGAGACGATCCTGGCGACGACTCTTTCGATCTTGCTGATGACTTCGTTGGTCAGTCTTTACGTGGGCGCCGTCAAGACGGTGAGCACGGAAGAGAAGCGCTCGCAGGCGGGCGACGGCGCGCGCTCCGTGTCGCAGCGGTTGGAGCGCGACCTGACGATGATCGGACTTGCGGCGACGGAAGATATCGACGGGGACTCCAATGACATCGACCGCGACGTCCCGGATCAGGTGTGGAGTGACTCGGTGTTTTCGGACTTCGAATACGCGACGACTTACGAGCTGGTGTTTACCGCCGATATCAACGACGACAGCACGACGGAGACGATTCGCTACCATACGAATCCGGATGCGGGAATCGTTTATCAGGAAAGCTGGAGCTGGGATCGCGATTCGACGGTGTGGCTCGCGCCGCTCACGCGCAAAGTTGCGTCGAACGTCGATCTGGTGCTCTTTGATTATTATGACGAACAGGGGGATCGCATTCCGGACGAGGTGGGCTATCCGATGGGTGGTTTCACGCTCAGTTTTTCCGAGCGGACGCGGATCACGGTGGTGCAGGTGACGATGGTGACGCGCTCGGAGGACGAGCGGAACGGCAGGGCGATTTACTATTCGGCGCCGGACGGATCTTCGTGGTACGACCGCTATGAGCGGCGCGTGACGACGTTTATGATCCGCGGCCGGAACTTACGGCTTAGTTCGTGAACAATGACTGAATCCAGTTGACTTCTCGAAGCGAGGTGTGTCATGCGGCGAATGGATGTGAAGGGTCGAGAAGGGCCAGCACGAGGGACACGGAGGGCAGATCGCGGTATGGTGATGATGATGGCGCTCGTCCTAATGAGCGGGCTGATTTTCCTGGCGGGGACCTCCTCGCTCCGCTCGACGCGGGAGACACAGACCACCGCGGTTGAGCTGGATCACACGCGGGCGTTCTATGCGGCCGAAGCGGCGGTCGAAGAGGGCTCCGAGGAGTTGCGTACTCTGCTGGAAAACGTGATCGACCCGAGCTCCGATCAGGTCGCTGGACTGGTCCGGCCGACGATCGGTGAGTACACGATCGAGAATTTCGACGTGGACAAGGTCGGTCCGCTGACGCAGGAGAATATCACCGCGGGCGACTATCAGGGACTGATCGGATTCGTACAGCGCTACACGATTGCCGCGCGCGCCCAGAGCGGGAAGCGCTCATCGCAAGTGTGGCGCGAGATCCAGCACCAGTTCATCCCGCTATTTCAGTTCGGTGTGTTCTATGAAAACGACCTGGAGATCTTCCCCGGCGTCGCGATGACGTTTGTGGGACCGATCCACACGAACGCGAATCTGTACATGGGTTCGGGCGCGAGTATTGCTTGCAATTCGACCGTTACCGCGGTGGGGTACTACTACCATTACCGCAAGGACAACGGCGTGGATGAGGCCGGACCGGTGACGGTTACCAATGGATTCGGCGTTCCACAGAATGTCTGGCGTGGCAGCTACTGGCTGGACGAGCGCCGTCCGACCTGGCAGCAGGACGCGCTGGCGCTTTGGACAGGCAACTTCCGCGATCGCTCGCACGGATTGACCACGCTCCGGCTTCCCTTGCCGCCGACGGACAACCAGCACAAGATCATCGAACGACCGCTGCCAGGTGACAATGCGACGGACCGGAACGCGAAGTATTGGTATAAGGCATCCGTTCGATACCTCGACGGCGCAATCACGGACAGTTCGGGAGCCGTGATAAGCATGCCCGGCGTCTTCAGTTACACGCAGAATCAGTTTACGGATGCCCGCGAGTCGCGCGTGGTGGACGTGCTGAACATCGATATTGGAGCCATGATCGCGGGCGGTTATTCGCCGCCGAACGGGATCATGTATGTGAGCCACACCAACGGTGATCGCGCCGTCGTGCGGCTCAAGAATGCGGCGACGCTGCCGGTGGGCGGCCTGACCATCGTTACGGACCGTCCGCTGTACACGCAGGGGCACTTCAACTCGGTGGCCAAGAAGGGTGCGGCGCTAATGTGCGACGCGATTACGTTACTTTCACCGAATTGGAACGACGCCTTGTCAGCCGGCACGATGAGCGCACGGATTCCGACCGCGCTGACCGTAAACGCCTGTGTCATGGCGGGTCACGTGGTCACCGTGGGCACGACCTACAGCGGCGGCCTGGAAAACAGCTTCCGGTTTCTCGAGAACTGGAGCGGTGTGACGGTAACGTTTCGTGGCAGCATCGTACATCTGTGGAGCAGCGTTTACAACATCGGGAGCTGGCGTTACGGCAGTCCGGTGTACAATGCGCCGCGGCGAGTATGGGGATTTGACACCGACCTGTTGCAACCCGGGAATTGGCCTCCGGGCACGCCGCGGGTGCAGACGGTACAGCGCGGAGCCTGGAAACAGATCAGCTAAGGGATCTATCGATGAAGAAATTGTTCGGCGCGACGAAGCAGCCCGAGCTGGTGGCCCGGGACGCGATTCGGCAGAAGCATTGGAGCAAGGCGCTGGCGTACTATGAGAGTAAGGCGTCGAGCCAGGAGCGTGACTACTCGTTGTGGAATCTCGTGGGCGACCTTCACATGAGCAACAAGTCGCGGGGTCAGGCGATTGAGGCTTGGCGCCGGGCGCTGGAAGGCTACGTGCTCGAGGGACTGCACGAGAACGTGCTGGGGATCGGGCGAAAGATGCTTCGTCGTGCTCCCGAGGAAGAGGACGTCTATCTGATTCTCGCGGAAGCTTATCTCGGACTCGAATACTACGCAGACTGCCTCGCGCAGATTCGCAGTTACGTCAAATTGGCGAAGCAGCAGTCCGAGCAAGAGCTGCGGTCCTCGTTCAAGAAGATCCTGGAGTCGGACATCCGTAGTCCGCACCTGCTTGAAGAATTGGCCAGCCTGTACACGGATTCGAAGATCGAGGACGTCGAGACGCAGCAGCGGCTGACGCAATACGTCGAATCACGGCTGGCCAACCGCGAATACGCGGAGCGGTCCATGCCGTCGGCGGAAGCGACGGTCGAGACCGCGCTGGAGTCGCCCGCGATAACGCGGGCGAAGGCAAGCGAGTATTCGGACTACGGCGGTCTGAACACGCTGGACGAAACGATGAGCATCGGTGCGGAGGAGTTTCCGGGGATGTCACGCGGATTCGGATCAGCGGGATCGGACGGGATGGGTTTCGCGGGATCCGCAAACGGCACGGACGACAGCGAGCCGCTGCCGGCCGGCGACGGCAAGGACCACTACGACCTCGGTGTCGTGTATCGCGAGATGAAGTTATGGGATGCCGGGATCTCCGAGTTTGAACAGGCGCGGCGCGATCCGGCGATTCGGTTGCGCGCATCACTCGCGCTGGCCGAATGTCTTCAGGAGAGCGGCGATTTGCAGGGCGCCTTGACCTTGCTCGAGAACGAGCAGCAGCACGACAGTGGCTCGCCGAGCGAACAGATGGGGCTCCACTATCAACTGGGCGTGGTGCATGAACTGGTGGGCAATCTTGACCAGGCGCTGGAGCAATTTGAATTAGTGCGGCAACAGAATGCTTCGCACGAGGGAGCCGGCCAGAAAGTCGCGGAGTTGTCCCGGCGCTTGGGCCGGAATCCGGTCTGATCGCCGCCGGCAAGTCCGAATCCCGGGCACGTCACACTCAGTCGTATTGAGGACAAATGGACATTCGCGGACTACTGGAGCTGCTATTCGTAAAGAAAGCCTCGGATCTGCATCTGCGCAGCGGCGCGGTTCCGGTATTGCGGATCAACGGGGACCTATTCGCGACGCGTCCCGAGCGCGTCTCGATGGAGGAGATGGAGGCGTTTCTCAAGGAGCTGCTGACGCCGGCTCAGCTTGAGGTGTTCATGCGCGACAAGGAGCTCGATCTGGCGGCGTCGGTACCCGGCCACGGCCGCACGCGTGTCAACTGCTATTTTCAGCGCGGCGTGCCGGCGATGGCGATTCGCGCGATCAAGACCCAGGTTCCGAATTTTGCCGAGCTGATGTTGCCCCCGGTGCTGGAGCGGATCGCACAGTACCGGCGCGGGATCGTGCTGATGACGGGCGCGACGGGCTCCGGCAAGTCCACGACGCTGGCCTCGTTGATTGAGTACATTAACAACGCGCGCAGTACGAATATCCTGACAATTGAAGATCCTATTGAGTACATTTTCACGAATCGGAAGTCGCTGATTGCGCAGCGCGAGGTCGGGATCGACACGAACAGTTTTTACGCAGCCCTGGTGCACGCGTTGCGCGAAGATCCGGACATCATCATGGTCGGCGAGATTCGCGATCCGGAAACGATGAAAGTAGCGCTGCAGGCTGCGGAAACCGGGCATCTGGTGTTGACGTCGCTGCACACGGTGAATGCCGTAGAGGCCATCAACCGCATCATCTCCTTCTTTCCGCTGAACGAGCAGTTGCAGATCCGGTCAATTCTGGCCGGGACGATCCAGGCGATCATCTCCCAGCGCTTGGTTTCGCGCAGCGATCGACCGGGTCGGGTTCCGCTGGTGGAATGTTTGATCGCTACGGCAGCGGTCAAGGAATGCCTTGCCGAGCCGGAGAAGATGAACCTGTTGCCCGGTCTGGTCGAAGACGATCGCGGCACTCACGGCATGCAATCGTTTGATCAGTCGATTCTGACCCTGTTTCGGCAGGGCATCATTTCCCACGATATTGCGATCGAAAACGCGAACAATCCGAACGATGTGGAGATGGCCATGCGCGGGATCAACACGTCGGGATCCCGGCTGTCGGCCAGTGAGGGCGTCGGGGTCTAATTTGTAAAACCGGGCGAGGGCAAGGGCATGGCGAAGCGGAACACGACCGCGGGCCGGATCGTCGCGGGGACAATCCGCCGCGAATTCAACGAGTGTGCGATCGGCGGGTACGATGGGGCCTTGCGTGTGCGGTCATCGATGGTGATCGGGGCGCTGTGGTGGGTGCGCGGCGACATCGTGCATGCGATGACCGTAGAGGGCGCCCGACAAACGGAGGGGATCCCGGCGATTTACGAAATCGCGGGTTTGGAATCGGGAACCTTCTTCTACGAGCCGGGCACGCTGCCGCCGCTGCGAACCATTCGATTGGCCACGGCGACAATTCTGGCGGATCAAGGGCTGTGGCGGGATGCGGGACGCGCGACATCGGATGTCCCTGAATCCGACGCCGACCGCGCGCTGCATGCGTGGGTAAAGTCCATTCAGAGTCGGGTGCCGGGAATCGAAAGCGTGAGTATTGGTGACCGACTCGGTCTGCGCTATTCCACGGCGCGGGATGTGCAGAGCCGGGAGCGCCTGGCCGAATTCTGGGTCGGGGCCGGTGCGGACGGCACGGCCGCCGACCTGCGCATGTATCGTACCCATGTTCATTTGTTGCTCGCGCTGGGTCTCAACGACTCGGTGCTGCTGTTGGAGGCCACACGATTTACGGCTCCCGAAGCCTTGCTCTGGGCGGCCGAAGATGCACAGCATGTCTTGCGTGGACCGCTGGTCGCGGCCGCTGGATCGTCGCGCTAAGAAGGAACTGCTTGTGACAAGTCCGCAGCGGAGTTTTCTGGATTGGTTATCGGAGCGACAGGTGTTGCAGCCCGAGCAGCTCGCGCTGGTGACGCAGGTATGCCAGGAGGAATCGCAGACACCCGAGCGCGTGGTAATCCGTCTGGGACTCTTGAGTGAAGCGGACTTGATTGCACTTTACTCTGACCTTTACCAATTGCGGTTTCTGAAACTCGAGGACGTGGAGATCGATCCTGAAGCCACGCGTCATCTGCCGGCCCGGATTGCGCACCGGTACTCCATGATCCCGATTCGTCGGAGCGGCAACACCTTGGCGTTGGTGATGGCCGATCCGCTTGACAAGGCGGCGCTGGCGGCGGCGAAGTCGGTCACGGATTTCGAGCTGATACCGTTCGCGGGCAGAGTTGACGCGATCGAGCACGCCGTGTTTCTGCACTATGGCGAGAGCGCGCAACCGGAGGCCGCGGATGAAACGTCGCAGCCGAAGGTCAGCACCGTACTGCGCTCGCGCCTGCTCGGCGAGGACGATCGGGTCGGGCATATGGCCAAGAGCATTCCGCTGAATCCGGAGTGGACGTGGGACAAGCTGGTCGTGTGTCCGGCGAATGAACACGCCGTGAGCCTGCTCCGGGACCCGGCGCGGACGAGCATGGACGGTGGCTCCCATTTTGGACTGATCAGAGGCGCACCGGGCTGCGGCAAATCTCACCTGTTGCATGCGGTGGCACAAGCAACGAGCGCGCAGAATCCACTGGGCCGGTTGCTGTTGACGACGGCGCGGCGCTTTGCGGATCACCTGTACGAGAGTGTGCGGGACGGCAAGCTGAATCTGTTCCGCTATCTGTATCGCGAACTTGACCTGCTGCTGCTGGATGAGCTGGAATGGCTGGACGGACGCGAATGGGTTCAACGCGAACTGGCGGAGACGTTGCAGGCATTACAGAAGAAGCGGAAGTCCGCTTATCTGATGTCCCGGGAGCACAGCGCGATCTCCGTGAGTACAATTCCGGCCCTCCGAGCCCTTCTGGACTCAGGGTTCTCGGCGGAAATCACGGCGTATCCGACGGACGCGAGACTGGATATTCTGCGCGGGAAGTGCGGGAATATCGAGCTTCCAGCAGAGGTCCTTCAGTACCTGAGCCGGCGGACGGAGTTGAATATCGGCGGGATGCTGGACTATCTGCAACCGCTGGTCGTGCTTGCGGCGCAGAATACAGATGCACTGACACTGGACACGGCCATCGAGTTGCTTGGACCGCTGAATCGAGTCACGATGGACGATCGCCGTTGCATGGCGCTTGCGGACTGGTCCACGGGCGTCGGTCTCAGCCAGAGCAAAGAAGGGTAACCACCGAACATGTCGCGAATCATGATCGTCGATGACGATCCGCGCTATCTTGAGCTGCTGGGCTTTGCGCTGCAGGGCGAGGGCTTCGAAACGGTCCTGAGTACGGATCCGGAGGCGAGTCTCGAATTGGCGGCGCGGACGGCTCCGGACCTGATCATATCGGATGTCAGCATGCCTCATGAAGACGGCTTCACGTTCGCGACTGAGTTGCGCGCCGATCCGCGCACGCGGGAGATTCCACTGATGTTTCTGTCGGCGCGCGGGCTGAGTGTGGATCGCCACGAAGGGCAGCGGCACGGCGCGGTGGAGTACCTGACCAAACCGTTTTCGCCAACCGAGTTGTTGGCGGTAGTTCATCGGATCCTATCGACACGAACGGCCGGAGGAGCCGGGGTTTGAACAACGTCAGCGATGACAAGCAGAGCGGGAAACACGCCGCCGCCTGGCACGAGATCCTCGACCGAACGCACGACGCGGTGTACCTGCTGGGTCCGGGCGGAGTGATCCTCGACGTGAACGGGCAATTCTGCCGCATGCTGAAGCAGCCACGCGAGGCGCTGCTCGGCACGTTGTTGACGAACTGGATGGATCGCGAGTCGCGGCAGTATGCCGAGCGCACGCTGGGACAGCTGTTAAAGACCGGCGCGCCGTTGCGTTCCACCCGCGTCTATCAGACGATCGACAAAGAGCGGGTCACGACGGAAGCGCTGGAAACCCCGCACCTGGCGGGTCATGCCGTGACGCACATCTCCGGCATTGCCCGCGACATCTCGCACGAGGTGACGCTGGAACGCAAGATGTGGGACACGGCGGAAGCGCATGAACAGTCCGTGGAATTCGCGCTGCGGACGTCGCTGGGACTGGTGAAGGGTTATATCTACACGCTGGGTCAGGCCAACGAGTTGGATGCGGATCGCCGGCGGCGCTATGTGCGGGTCATCGAAGACGAGATTGATCAGCTATCAAAGTTGATCGAGGACCTGCTCGACGTGCGCAAGCTGGACACCGCGGAGATTGACTTGCGCGGCGGTGCGATCGACGTGGTGGAATGCGCTCGCAGCGCCGTTCGCCGGTGTGAAGCGGAAGCGGAGCGGCGGGAAATTCAGATCATTACGCGGATCCCGGACGACGCGGCCCCGCTGTTCGGCTCCACGGAAGCGATGTACCGCATCGTGTTGAACCTGCTGCAGAATGCCGTGCAACATACGATGCACAGCGGCCGCGTGGAGTTGGAACTCGACGATGCGGAAGACTGGCTGGAAATCCGGGTGCGCGACAACGGCGTCGGCATTCCCGAGCGCGAGTTGCCGCACATTTTCGATCGTTTCTATCGGGGTTCGGCGGCGATCGGCAGCGCGACCGGCATTGGTCTGGGACTGGCGATCACAGAAACATTTGTCAAGGCAATGGGCGGGCGAATCCGGGCGAAAAGTGCTCCGGGTCAGGGTAGCGAATTCGCGGTGGTCCTGCCGCGTCGGCCGGTCGGAGGCGAAGCAGAGGCTAAGCCGCGGGCGACGTCGACTCCGACGGCGAATTCGATGACGATCCCACTGGTGTAAAGGAATCTGCAAATGACGCGACGCACAAAGGTTGGAATTGGCATTGACGTCGGCAGCTCGGGCGTGCAGCTTGCCGTCTTGCGCACGGGGAAGACCGGAATCGCGGTGGACTGCGTCGATTCCCGGAGTCTGCCCCACGATGCCGTCGTAGAGGGCACGGTGATGGACTCGCAGCTCGTGTGTGACAAGATTTCCGAGCTGTTGCAGGAGCACAAGCTGCGCGGCAAGCCGGTGGCGCTTTCGGTCGCCGGGCGGCGCGTCATGATCAAGCGGATCTCCACGGAAGAGATGAGCGATGAGGAGTTGAAATCCGCCATTCTGTTCGAGGCAAAGAGCAATCTGCCGTTTGACTTGAGCGAAGTCTCTTTGGACTTCGCGAAGTTGGGTCAGGATAGTGAATCGGGTCGGATGGACGTCCTGCTGGTCGCGGCGAAGAACGATCGTGTGTTCGACGCGGTGGAGCCGATCGCGTGGGCGGGGGCGCGGCCGACGATCCTTGAAGCGGAGCCGTTCGCGCTGCAGGCGGCCTTGTCGGAGGCCGGGTATCTCGACGAAAACCTTGTGGTGGCGGCGATCCAGATTGGATTCCAATCGACGGACGTTACTACTTTCGACCACGCGCAATTCGAGAGCACGCGCAGCTTCAATATCGGCGGCAAGTCCTATGTCGAAGGGCTGATGCGTGAGCAGGGCATTCCGTTTGACAAGGCGACGGCGCTGTTGGGGAAGTCGCAGCATAGCGAGGAAGAGCGCGAAGCCGTGCTGGCCGTGGCGCGGCGCGTTGCCGAGAAGATCGCGGAGCAGATCGAGCGCGGGTTGCCCTCGCACTTCGGGGCGATCGCGGATCACCCGGTGGATCGGGTGGTGCTGTGCGGCGGCGGGGCGCACCTGCCGTTGCTGGAGGCGTCCCTGCGCACGCGGCTGGGCTGCGAGGTGGAGACGGCGAATCCGTTCCGCAATCTGGAACTGAAGTCCGGGAGCGCGGGCGATGCCCCGCCGGAGAATGCGCCTCAATATACCGCGGCGATCGGCTTGGCCTTGCGAGCGTTGACCGACGACCATTTTGGATTCAATCTGCTGTTGCCGCAGGATCGTCCGGGCGCCCGGACGGCCAGCTATGCCGGCGCCGGCACCATCGTTCCGATCGTGGGCATCTCGGCGGTGATTCTCGGGATGGCGATCGCGCACATCGCGCAGGAGAATCAGCTGACCGACTTGAATCGGCAGTTGGCCGAAGTGAAGTCCGAGGCCGACGTGTACCGGGACAAGATCGCGCTGGTTGAGGATTTGACGGCGAAGCGCGCGGACGTATCGGCGCGCATTGACGTGATCTCGGATCTGGACAAGAACCGCTTCGCCCGGATCAAGCTGCTCCAGCTCGTCAACGACGCGCTGCCGGAACTGACGTGGATCACGTCGCTTGCGGAAGTGCAGACTCCCCGCGGTCCGGGCATGAACGTGGCGGGAGTGACGAGCTCGAATCTGAAAGTCTCGCAGCTCATGAGCAACCTGTTGAAAGTGGAGGGTGTGCGCGGAGTCGACTTGTTGGTCAGCGAGCAGGGGATGATTGCGGATGTGGCGGTGACGAATTTCACCTTACAGTGCGGGTATCCGGGATTGGGCTTGTCGCCGAAGACGCAGCCGAAGCCGGAGAACCTGCTGGCGAAGGGTGCCGCGGCGCTGAAAGCGAAGCGCAAGGCGGAAGACGAGCTGAAGAAAGAGACATCGAAATAAGCCCGGATCAACCGGGAAACGGAGGCAGAGATGAATCGGAAGTTGTTCAGCGTCGGCGTTGCCCTGTGGCTGCTGGTCGCGTGCTTGCCGGGCTGCGACGAGGGCCAGGACGACTGGAACGGCTCGGCGAAGATCTCGGGATACGTTTACACGGATGCTTCGCATACGCGGGGCGTGTCCGGCGTGCAGGTGATCCTGGAATCGGATCCGAACTCGGAGAATCCGTATCTGGGTCCGGACCGCTGGGTCGAGTCCAACGCGGCCGGTTATTTTGAACGGTCAGTATTTCTCGGTCGCGATCAGGAAAATCCCGATCACTACGAGTACGTCGCGGACATGAGCGTCGGCTACTTCTGGCGGGACAAGGCGTTCCGCTGGTCGGGCGGCGTGACGGTCTCGCCGGGGACGCACTTTACGCTCCCGGCGGTCGATACGACGATGTTTCAGTAGCGCCGTGAACTAACCGCAACCATCATGGCCATCAATCTAAGAAATCAGACCACTCAGAAGTGGATCATCGTCTGTACGTTGACCTTCGGCGTGGTTTACGCCTATCTGAATTTCGTGCATACACCGCGGGCGGACCGGATCGCAAAGATCGCGACCGATATCGACCGCGAGACGGAGCTGCTGGCAAAGGGGAAGCGCATCGCCGCAAACTTCCGGACCGTGGAAGACGACTATGCGCGTCTCATGCAGAGCTGGCAGATCGCTCAGGAGCTGTTGCCGACGCAGCGCGAAATGGAGGGTCTGCTGAAGAGCATCACGCTGGCGGGTCAGGAGAATGACTTGAACTTCCTGCTGTTTCGTCCGCAGGACCCGCTGGAGCAGGCGTACTACTGGGAGAATCCGATTCAGATCAAGACGCGCTCCACGACCCATAATCTCGGCGAGTTCATGTCCGCGGTGGCGGCTCTGGACCGGATAGTGAATGTGTCGAATCTGAAGCTGACGGCGTACAAGCCCGCGAAAGGTCGCAGCCACGAGACGGTGGACGCGGAATTCGTCGCCACCATCTATATCTTCAAGAGCCTCGGTTCGCCGGTCACGGTAGAGTCGAGGGAGGAAGAGAGCAAGGGGCAGCAACGACCCGGCCAGAAGAAGCCGAAGGGGGGTGCGTAATGAGCCGAGTTTCACCGACACGAAGCCTGTTCGCTTGCTTGACCATCGGCGTGCTTGTCGCGGCGGCGTTCATGCCTCCTGTGTTCGCGGATCCCGAAACGGTCACCACAGCCGCGCCGGAACCGGCGGCGACGGACCCCGCGGACGATCCGACGGAGCGCGCGGAGAGCAGTCCGGACGTCCTCTCGACCGAGCTGTCGGGAGTCGATAGTCTGGGCATCACGTCGGACACGCTGATCACGAGCTTTCAGGGCGGGACGCGGCGGGTACATTTGGAGCGTACGGTATTCCGGCGCGAGACTCCGGTCGAGTACGTGTCCAACGGTCGTCGTGATCCATTTCGCGCGCTGGTGATCGACGAGCGCAAGGAGGGCGAGATCGAGACCGATCTGCTTCGCATGGAGAAAGCGGTTTTGACCGGCGTGGTGTGGTCGGATGGCGAGTACGTCGCGATGGTGCGCGACAAGGACGGCAATAACTTCCTGCTGCATGAGGGTGATCCCGTATTCAATGGTCGGATGACGGCTGTGACGCAATCGCAGGCGGTCTTTGACCTGGTCGAATTCGGCGATTACCAGCAGATCGTGCTGAAAGTCGCCTCGGCGGAGAAGCTGAAGGACAAGGCACAGAGCTGATTCATCGATCGAATCTAACGAATCCGCATAACCCCGAGGGCGGGGTAGAGGTGCAAGATATGAAAGCAAGAGTTGGGTACGCATTGGGCTTGATCGCGGTGCTGGCGGTAATGGTGCCGGCCATGGCCCAATCGGGATACGTTCGCGAGAGCAGCGGTCGGATCTCGATGAACGTCGAGGAATCGGACATCCGCACAGTGCTGCGCAGCATTTCTGAGTTTTCGGGGATGAACATCGTCGCGGGTTCGGAGGTGAAGGGTCCGGTCACGGTGCTCTTGCATGACGTGCCGTGGCGTGACGCGCTGAACAACATCCTGCGGATGAACGATTTCGTGGCGGTCGAGGATAACGGGATCATTCGCGTGTCCACGCACAAGGATTTCAACGCCTCGGCCAAGCTCGAACCGTTGCAGACGGACGTATTTCCGGTAAAGTACGCCCGCGCGGAAAAACTGGCGATCACGCTGAGCAAGCTGTTGACCGAGCGCGGCAAGGCTCAGGCCGACGTGCGGGCGAATTCGCTCATTGTGACCGACATTCCGCGGGTGGTGCTGCGTTTGGACTCCGTGATTCGCGAGCTGGACCAGCCGACGGGGCAGGTCTTGATTGAAGCGAAGATCATCGAAGTGGACACCAAGAGCGCGCGCGAGCTGGGGATCGACTGGTCCCTCGGCAATCTGTACAATCCGCTCTCCAATACGCGGGCGGGCGGCGAGGTGGATCTCGGTGTGCGCGATCCGGCCGGCAGTTTCACATTCGGTCGACTGGAGAATGGAGTCGAATTGCAGGCCGCCATCAGCGCGCTGGAGGAGAATAACAAGGCCGAGATTTTGTCGCAGCCATCGGTGCTGATCAACGACAATGAATCCGCGAAGGTGATGTCGGGGAAACGCATCCCGATCAATGTGCTGGATTTGTCTGGCAATCTGATCACGCAGTTCTACGACGTGGCGGTGAAGCTGACGGTGACGCCTCAGATCATCCCGGGCGGAGACGTATTGATGACGTTGAATCCCGAGGTCTCGGACCTCTCGGGCGAGGCGACCGTTGCCGGTGGCATCATCATCCTGACCAGCGAGGTGAATACGACGCTGATGGTGAAGGACGGTGAGACCGTAGTCATCGGTGGCGTGATTCGCTCGAAGGATGGACTGCTGGAGCGGCGGGTACCGCTGCTTCACGCGATCCCGTTATTCGGCAAGCTGTTCAGCTACTCAGCGAAAACGTTGGACAAGACCGAGATTCTGGTGTTCGTAACGCCGCGTGTGATTCCGGCCAAGATGGCAGTGAAGTAGGTCGCCGCCGGGCGGCCGGAGGACGCCGACCTGCTTGGACCTTCGGGAGGCATTAGGTAAGAGGACGCGCGGGCGCGTCCTCTTGCATTTCTGTCCACTCAGAGGGACCGTTCGGGATGCGCGCAGCCAATGCATAATCTGCGTATTACTCCTGCAACGCATGCACAATTAAATCACAAGTAAACAGCAATTTATGCAGGGGCGCGATTTTGGCGAACAATAGTCCCGGTACCGCTCCCCGGTTGACATTCTCCACGTCATTCCGTAGCTTATTGAATTGCTAATTCTTCATTTGGGCTCTTTCGGGAGCCGCCACTATTCCGCCGGAGAACACCCCCTCAATGCGCCGGACGTTATTTCTACTTCTGATGATGCTTTCACTCGCAACGCTGGCGGGTGCTCGGGTATCGGATCAATGGGCAACGTGCGAATACCTGACTGGCCGGATGATCGTCGATTTGACGGTCGATATCGGGCCGCGAATCCCGGCCCTCGACCAGAGTGGCATTGTGCAGCTCGGGCTGCCGGAATTCGACGCCCTCTGTCGCGAATTTGAAGTGAGCAGCTGCTTCCGTCTCGTTCCCGACGAATCGCTGGATCGCTTGCGGGTTCCGCCCGATCTATATCGGACCTACGTGCTGATCTTCCGTGCGGAGTATCCGGTTCTGAATGTGATTGATCGCTTCGCCGAGGTCGGGTATGTGAATTTCGCGATGCCGGACTTGCTGTACCGTGCGGATCGCACGCCTAACGATCCGCGCTGGAATTCGCAGTACGACAAGCGCATCATGGGCGAAGACCTGGCGTGGGATATTTCCACGGGGTCGCGCGACATCATCGTGGCCGGCATCGACACTGGCGTGGACTGGAATCATCCCGACCTTGCCTTGGATCCCGCCCATCCGGAATTATGGCATATTCTCTGGGTGAATCCGGACGAAGATCTCGACAGCGACGACGTCTGCTATGACTACACGGACTATCCGGGAGACACCGAGGACATCAACGGCTGGGATGACGGCGAGAACGGCTATGAGGACGATTTTCTGGGTTGGGATTTCATTCGCAATATCGGCGGTTGCGCGTCAGGCGAAGACTGCGACGCGAACATGGACAACGACATGTTCGGGATGGAGGCGCACGGAACGCACGTCGCCGGCATCATGGCCTGTCATGGCAATAACGGCGTCGGCTGCGCGGGAGCGTCTTGGGTAGGCCGACTGATGTGCTTGCGCGCGGGCTTCCTGAATAGTCAGGGCAACGGCTTGATGCCGGAGAGCGCGACCACTCCGGCGATCGTTTACGCGGCGGCCAACGGTGCGAAGATCATCAATATGTCCTACGGCGGTCCGGGATTCTCCAGCCCGCAGCAGCAGGCCTTGAATTCGGCCTGGGCGCAGGGCTGCATGAACTTCGGGGCCTCGGGAAACGACGGCGTCGAGAGCATTCACTATCCGGCCGGCTATGAAAACGTGATCGCCGTGAATGCGACGGACCAGAACGATGTGTTAGCGAGCTGGTCAAATCGCGGCACGTGGACGGAGATGTGCGCGCCGGGTGTGAGCATTATGAGCACGGTGATCGACGGCTATCAGGCCTATGACGGCACGTCGATGGCCAGTCCGAATGCCGGCGGCTGCGCCGCGTTGATTTGGTCGATCTTCCCGACCTTGACCAACGCCGAACTGCGTGACCTGATGTTTGAGACCTGCGAAGACATCTCGGACGAGAACCCGAGCATTCAACCGCCGACGAAGCTTGGTCACGGCCGCGCCAGCGCGCGGAATGCCATTGCGCAATTTTTCCCGCGCCTGTCGTTGACCGACTTGACCGTGAACGACGCCAGCGGTGGTGACAGCGACGGACGTCTGGAGAGCGGCGAATCCGGTCAGGTGGTGTTGACCTGCGCGAACGAAGCGGGTTGGGCGGACGGCGTCGATATCACGATGATCGTTACCTCCGGCGATCCCAATGTGTCGGTCAGTAACGGTGAGATCACGCTGGGCAATGTTCCGGCCGGTCAATCGATCAACAATCAGTCGAATCCTGTTGTGCTCACGATTGGCGCGCTGGAGTTGAATCTGGCCTATGATGCAGAACTATCCGTTGAATTTGAGGCGCCGAACGGTTATCATCAAGTCATGTCAACCACGGTCCGCTTGGGCCGCGCGAGTGTGCTGCTGGTCGATGACGACGTGGACGCGCTGTATGATGTGAACTACGGAGCGGGCTTGACCGATGCGGCAGTGAGTTGGGATGTCTGGCATGCCAATCTCGACGGAGCAGTCACGGATGTCGAACTCATGCACTACACAACAGTACTCTGGAGTTGCGGCGACGACTCGCTGACGAGCCTGACCGCTGCCGAACAAACCGGCATCACGAACTACCTGAATGCCGGTCGCAACCTGATTTTGGCCGGGCAGTACATCGACGAGGACTTGCGTGATGCGCCGTTCTATGCGGACGTGTTGCACGCGCAAAGTGAGCAGTTAAACGGCGATCGTCGCGTACTCGGCGCGACGGGCAACCCGATTTCCGACGGCCTTAGCTTGCTGTTGCAGGGTTCGTGCTCGTCGAACGGGCAGCGCAGTCCGTCGCGGATTCTGCCGACGAATGGCGGCGAGGAGTTGATGGACTATCAGAATGGCGGCATCGCAGCGGTGTCTTATTCCGGCGCCTACAAGCTGGCCTACTTTGCCTTCGCGTTGGAAGCAGCGTGCGGAAACTCGGGGACGGACAGCTACGGCGATGTGCTGCAACGCGTGCTGACGTGGATGGAAGTGCAGGATGTCCCGGCGGATCGTCCGGGCGAACTGCCTTCCTCGGTCGAGCTGCACGGCAACTATCCGAATCCGTTCAACCCGACCACGACTATCGAATTCGCCTTGCCGTCGGCCGCCCATGTCAAGCTGACCGTGTTTGATGTGCTGGGTCGCGACGTGGCGACGCTGGTGGACGACGCGCTGACCGCCGGAATGCACAGGCTTGAGTTCAACGGTACGAATCTGGCGAGCGGTGTCTATTTCGCGCGGCTCGAGGCCGGTTCGGTCGTGCAGTCGGCCAAAATGGTGTTGATGAAGTAGGCACTCCTCGACCTGGGAGAAGGTCTGGATCCGAACAGAGCGAGCCGCGCGGCTCGCTCTGTTGTGTTTCAGTACGGTTCGATGCCGGCCTACACGCCATTCGGCGCGTGAAACGGATTGAACGATCGCATGCCGCGATGCGTGCCGGCGCGCAGCAAACCCTTGCCGCTCACGAGGGCCGTTCCGTAGCCGATCACGTCGTCGCCGAATTTGTCCTTGATGTCGTCGAAGACTCCCGCGATCTGGCTGGTGTCGCGGCTTTCGACGAACAAATCTTGTTGTTGAATGCGGTCGGCGGGCAGCAGGTCGGAAATACCGATCCCGATCAGGCGCACCGGTCGTTCGTTCTGGTACACCTCGGAGAATAGTCTGGCGGCGACGGGGTAGAGGTCTGTCTCATTTTGCACGTAGCGGTGCAGTTTGCGGCTGTGCATGACCGTCTCGAATCCGGCATAGCGCAGTTTCAGCGTCACGGTCTTTCCGGTCATGCCCGCGGCCCGCGCGCGGCGTGCGACTCGCTCACATTGGTCATGCAGCCGCGCCAGCACCTCGAATTCGGACTTCAGGTCCCTGCTGAATGTACTCTCGTTGCTGACCGATTTTTCGTCCGGCTGCTCATCGGGCGGACTCACGACGTCGCTGCCTTCGCCGCGCGCGCGGGCGGAGAGCTCGGGGCCGAACTTGCCGAAGCGCTGTTTTAGAACGGACTCGGGGAATGTGGCAAGCTGACCGATGGTGCGAATTCCGAGCCGCTCCAGAGCCGCGCGCGTGGCTGGGCCGACACCGTACAGGTCTCCGACCGGCAGGTTGCGATAGGCGTCGGCCACGCGGTCCGGAGGCAGGTAAGTAAATCCATCGGGCTTGCGCAACCCGCTGGACATCTTGGCAACATAACGGTTGGCGCCCGCTCCGATTGTGGCGGTAACGCCCTCTTGCGTGCGAATTTCCTGTTTGATCTTCGTTGCCAACCGTTCGATCGCGTCTTCATCCCGACAGATATCTGTCACGTCCATAAATGCCTCATCGACGGACACCGGCTCCACGCGATCGGTGTACGTGCGCAGCAGCTTGAACACACGCTTGGAGACCGTGGCGTACTTGTCGAAGTCCGGCTTCACAAAGATCAGATGTGGGCAGAGTCGCAACGCTTCGAGCGAACTCATGCCCGAGCGCACGCCGTAGCGCCGGGCCTCGTAGGAGGCCGTGCTCACGACGCCGCGGCCACTCAATCCGCCGCCGACGGAAACGGCTTTACCGCGCAGATGCGGATAATGCAGCATCTCGACGGCGACGAAGAACTGATCCATGTCGAGAAGAAAGATGATCTTATGGTTCATGGGAGGCGAGTCGGTCAGGAGACCGAAATCCGGTTGATCTTCCAGTCATGAGCACGTTCATTGTAAACCAATTCATAGACATCAGGACCGTCGCTCATCACGGCAAAATGATGCATACGGACAGCGCCAAGGTCGCTGTTCCAGCCGCCGTTAATTCGCTGGACCCGATAGACCCGATCCCTCCAGCGGAATTTGAGAGGCGACAGTTTTCCAGTCTGGAAGAGGGCAATGACCTCGACGGCTTCGTCGATTTCTTCGATACGCATGGTAGGACCTGAACAGATGAATAATCAAGGGTTAAAAAAGAAGGCCAAGCGATGATTAGGCCAAATCAGTGAACGCGTGTTCAGATGTCAATATACTCACTTATTGAACGTTTGTCAAGCCTCCCGGTTCCGAAGGATGGACGGGAGGTGAACGGTCCAGCCTGTGGCGGCGGCGGTCCGAAATTGGACTTGACTCCGCCATAGAAAAACGCTATACTATTATACTTACAACCTTAAGCGGAACATTAAGAGGAGCATATGGCATCTAAGGTCACCGACATACTTGGCGCACAGGCAGGCGATCTGCTGACCTACACCTGCAAAGGGATCAGCAAAGACCAACTGCATCTGCCGGGCGGCGATTTTGTAGATCGGGTGTACTCGTTGAGCGACCGTTCCAACGGCGTGCTGGTCAATCTGCAACGGCTGTTTTCATCGGGTCGGATGCAGGGATCGGGCTATGTCTCGATTCTGCCGATTGATCAGGGCATCGAGCATTCGGGCGCGGCGTCCTTCGCGCCCAACCCGATCTACTTCGATCCGTCGAATATTTGTGAACTGGCGATGGCGGGCGGCTGCAATGCGGTGGCCTCGACACTGGGCGTCCTGGGCATGGTTAGCCGGCGCTACGCGCACAAGATTCCGTTCATCGTCAAGCTCAATCACAATGAGTTGCTGAGCTACCCGAACAAAGCCGATCAGATCGAGTTCGGTACGATCGAACAGGCGTTTGACATGGGCGCGGCGGGCGTCGGCGCGACGATTTATTTTGGTTCGGATGAATCCGCGCGGCAGATTCAGGAAGTGCGGGTCATGTTTGAGGAAGCGCATCGCCTCGGCATGTTCACGGTGCTCTGGTGTTATCTGCGGAATTCCGCGTTCAAGCAGGCGGACAAGGATTATCACGTCTCGGCGGATTTGAGCGGTCAGGCGAATCATCTCGGCGTGACGATTGAGGCGGACATCATCAAGCAGAAGGCTCCGGAGAACAACGGCGGATATAATGCGCTGCCGAACTTCGGCAAGACGCACAAGAAGGTTTACGGTGAACTGGTTCCGGATCATCCGATCGAGTGGACGCGTTGGCAGGTGGTGAATTGCTACATGGGACGCGCGGGACTGATCAATTCCGGCGGTGCGTCGGGCAAGAACGATCTGCAAGACGCGGTCAAGACCGCCGTCATCAACAAGCGCGCAGGCGGCATGGGTCTGATCAGCGGCCGGAAGGCGTTTCAGAAGCCGATGAAAGATGGAGTGGAGCTGTTGAACGCGATTCAGGACGTGTATCTGGACAAAACGGTGACGATCGCGTAGGTCCTGACCGTGACTGGATTCTCCAAGCTTGACCCCGAACTGCTGGCCTTGTTGGTTTGCCCGCTTTCGCATGCTCCGCTTGTGCAGGACGGGGACACGCTGGTGTCCACGGACGGGCAAACGCGTCGCCGCTACCAGATCGTCGATGACATTCCGAACATGATGATTGACGAGAGCGAGGTGGTTCCGGAAGCGGAGTGGAAGCGAATCATGGAACGCAATCTGACGTAGCACGTTATCGGTCGGAAGCATAAGACGAGCGGGCAGGTCGAAATGACCTGCCCGCTCTTGTTTTCGCGGGCGCATGGAATTCAGTGTTACATATCATGGGCAGGAGACGACGACCCGGTAGCTGCGGTAATTCGCGCCGAACGGACTCGAATGCATAATTTCGGCGGGGAAATTGGCTGGCAATTCGATAGAAGTCAGCGCCGTCCAGGGCGCGGCCGGCGGCAACTCCTCCGTATTGCGGTCGGTCGTCGAGTACACCGTGTAGATGCCGGCCTCCATCGATGTGAAGCGCAGCCGAATCGAATCCGCGATTCGCAGACAAGTCAGGTCCCGCACCGAGTCGCAGGGCAGAGCGCGCAATGCGCACGGCGCCGGATATCTGAACACGGAGTGCGGCTGCGGAAATCCGGCGGCATCGCTGTAGTTCATCAGCAGCAGCTCGCCGAGACTGTCCGGACCGAAATTCTCTAACGCCGCGACTCCGAAACCGGACTCGGAATTGCTGTCCGGAATACAATAGTCCACGACATGCAATGCGGGTCCGGGAGGTGGACCGCTATATGTCGGATCAAGGTCGCGAAAGCAACCCACGAAGTCCTGCGGATTGCCCTGTACACCCACCAGCAACAGGTTCATTTGCGGGACGAAATCCGCACCGCCGGCGGAGAGCACGGTTCCGGTATAGACATAAGTCAGCCGATGGGGTCCGCGCATCAGAATCGGAATCGCGGGGTTTGAGACATCGAGACAGTAAACGGTATCCGCGCCGGTATTCTCCGCCGCCCGGGTTACCGCCCACAGCCGCTGATGTTCCGCGTCGAAGGCCAGCCCGGCCCAACGCAGCGAGATCATTCCGGGAATGCTGGCGAAGTTCTGAAGCACGTTGCCGGTGGCCGAGATGAGGTACAGGTGACCGGTGCCCAGGGCGTAGTTCGTAATCGTTCCCGTCCAGTATTGGCCGCCGCTACGTGGATCGAACGCCAGCGCGCGGCCGGCTGAGGCATCGCTGGCCGTCCAGCCGATCGTGTCGAGCAGCGTGCAGGAGAGGGGATCGAGACGCAAGATGTGCTGTCGCGTGCCGGTCCCGGCATAGTATGACCAATGCACATGTCCATCTACCGGCTCAAATTCGCCGTCGTAGTAACGATTGCCCGGGGGATGGTCGAATTCCAGATCGGCAAGACAGAGTTGACCGGGACAATCTCCGCAACACGAGATGGTCATGTCGAAGGTAGCGACATCGCCATTTCGCCCGTCAATGACGATGTAGTATATTCCGGCGGCAAGATTGGTCACACTGATCGTGGAATCTCCGGCGGCCACGCAAGCATGCGCGTCACAGGCACTGAGAACAAACACATCCACATCACCGCCCGATAGTTGAGTCAGGCGAATGTCGATGCTTGTGTGATCGCCGACGGACGTGGAGTAAACGGCCTCGGGTCCACTCTCGACCCACGGTGCGCCGCAATATCGAGTGACCGTGGAGCTGCCGTTGGCATTGGTTTGGGCGGCAAACGTGACCCCTGCGGCGGTGCAGTTGATGGGGGTTGATCCTTCACAGAACAGCGGCGGTTCGGGCGGTGGGCACGACAACGGCGGAAGTTCACCGCATGTTCCACAACTCCCGACGATCCGTCCATTCCACCAACCGAGACCAGACGCGGGCATATGCGCATAGTTTCCGTTCGATCTCAGCCACTGCTCACAGGCCGGGATGGAGTCTGCTTCGGCACTTGCGGCGGAAAAGAGGAAGCTGGGAAGTGTGTCGTCGACGGCCGCGCCGGCGAGCGTAGCCCCTACCCAGAAGCTCTCGGGTAAGCAGCACGCCGCCGGACTGAGGTCAAGCGAGACCGGCAGCGTCACGAACGGATTCGCCGAGCCGCGCTGTACCCAAGCCGAGACCGAGCAGAGTTCGGATAGCGGCGCGCAACAAATGTCGTTGAAAGTCGCACACCCGAGACTTACCGTGACGAGCACACTGTCCAACGCGCTTCCGCCGGCGGACCAGTAGAGCGAGCATTCGAATCGGGTCGGCTGAAACGGGAATGCGACACTCTGGCCCGAACCGAAATACGCCCAAACGCCGGATATACTCGGGTCATAGAGCGTCGCCGTGGCACCGATGCGTTCCGCCGCGCAAAGCGCGGGACAGGGAGTCACGGCGGGCGGGGCCTGCGCGTTACACGTTCCGGCCGCCAACAGAAGCGGGTAGCCGGGCGGGGGCGCGGTCCAGACGGAATTCCAGGGCTGGAGCGCGCCGCTGAGATTGCTCCACGCGGAACAACTTGGAATCACCGGATCGTTGCCGCCGTCAATCGCGAAGGCCGGCTCAAACAACCCGGGAGTGTTGTCCGAATTGCCGAGATAGAGCAAACGCACGAAGATCGGAGAGTCGATCCAGCAGGAATCGAGCGCGATCCAGTGCTGGCTCACCGCCACCAAACCGTCCGCGGAATTTCCCGCCAGCGGCAGCGCTGTTTCGCGAAATCCGCGGACCGTGCCGGGGCCGTCGCAGGAGTCCAGCGGTTGGAGCGCGGCACAGCGGATGTCGATCCGTAGAAATGCGGTATCCGCGGGTGCTCCATCGGCCTGCACCAGCGTGACGAGCACGGAATCAAGCCGAAACGGTGTGGCGAGTGTACAAGTCGGGCAGACTGTCGGAGCGAACCATAGATCGTACTCGAAACCCGCCGTTGTACCTTGATAATATGCGATGGAATCCAGCTCACCGAAGGCGACCTGACAGGCCGTGTCGTCGAGCCTTGGGGTCGGCCAGCCCATCGGCCCCGAATTGGCCGGTGTCGGACGCGCCCGGTTCGCCTCCGGTCCCGGTCGGAGTGCCGCCGGTGCCGGAACCGCTTCGGGCGATCCGTCGGTGAAGACGGTCCGCGCATGCACGAGCACCATTCCGCCGCTCGCGATCGTGAGCGCGAGTAGCAGGAGTCGGTACTTTTCGTAGCGGCGTGACGGAGTCTGACGACGGTTCACTGGCACAGAGTCAAGGATTTGCGGCTGCGGGTCCAATATTGAAACGTACAAATGCGCGGGAAGGGGCCGGATACTAACCGACCCCTTCCCACAGGTTGCATCACACGGCCGTCGAGCCTACGGGCAAACCTGAATGATCACGTAGTTCAAGTAAGCGTCGGGCGCGAACGCACCGACATCGACGTAGATTTGATCGATGCCGGCCGGAACGGTTACCGTGGATTCCAGCGTGAAGTCGGCCGGGAATACGTTGTTCTTCACCGTGGTCTTCCAGATGCTATAGCGGCCCGCCGTCGGTGCATTCCAGAACACTCGGATATCCGCGCCGCTGCGGAGGCAACGGACCGCGGTCGGCGCCTGCGGCGGCACGGCAGCGCAAGGCGCCGTGGTCGTCCATACCCGATGATCGGTATTGGCCGTCGCATCAAGGTTCGGCAGATTGATCACATTCGTGGTCGCGGAGCGAGCCAATCCCCAGTTCAAGGTGATGCCGCCCGCGGACACCGAGCAGTACGATAGCAGCGTGACGCCGCCCACACCTCCCGGGTTCACATCTTGCCAGCATTCGACCTCTCCGCGTGTTAACGGCGAGCCGCGGAAGGTCGAGACGAACATGCGGTCGTTGCACTCGTCGTAGTCAAGTCCCGCCGCGGAGTATCCCGCGCCCGCATGGATCGGCATCGATCCCTGCTGAATGATCGTCGGTGCCGCCATGTTGTTGACGTCCATTTCGACGTAACGCGCGGCGCTCGAACAGATCAGCCAGAGGTGGTTGTTATCCGCGTCAAACGTGCATCCGGAGAACGAATAGACGCCCGTCTGGCCGGCGAAGAAGGAGCTGTCAAACGTCGCGATCAGCGTCCCGGCGGCGTTGTAATGCCAGAGATGACCGGGCGAGGTCGAGCTGAAGCGGAAGGTGCAGACCCACCAACTGCTATCGCGGTTGTCGTAGGCGACGCCGCGGCTGGCGCGAGTCAGGTCCCCGGCGCCGAGGTCCACAGTGGAAACCAACGCGCAGGCCGGGTCGAGGATCTTGACAACCATGTCATTACCGCCCACCGCCGTGCCCTGGCAGAGATAGGCGACGTTACCGTTGGGCAACAGCTCGCCGTCCCAGGCGAGCAGGGTCCCGTTACCGTTCAGCCCGGTCCCGCACAGCGTTGTCGGACAGCCGAGGCCGGTGGCGCAGGGGATCGTGTAGGTTAGCGTGAAACCGCCTTCGGCGCCGTCGAATCCGTCAACCACGAGATAGTAGGTTCCGGCATTAAGTCCCGCGACATTCAGCACGGAATCGCCGCAGGCCACGGTGTTGCCCGGGTCACACGCCGAGAGCAGGAAGATATCGAGATCCTGACCGCCGGTGTTCGACACGCTGGCGTTCACACTTCCGTTTGCCGGAATCGTGATGCTGTAAACCTTTTCGGGGCCGCTCTCCCACCAGTCCTGGCAACAGTAGAGATTGGCGTTCATCGCGCCGCCGATCGTGCTCTGGTTAGTCAGCGTTTGGGGGTTTGGATTGCAGGCGAGAACCGTGGCATTGGTGCAGTCGAGGAAGTTCGGCGAGCAGGCCGTGGCGGCCGTTGGGCAGGCTCCGCAGGTAGCCGTGATATCCAGCGAGTACCAGCCGAGTTGCGACCCCGACGGATACGGGGTATAGCCGCCGGTGCCGAATGACCACTGGTAGCACGACGGAATATCATTTCCGATCCCCTGTTCGGTCACCCGGTTGGAGGTCAGGAACTTGGGATAGTTGGAAACGCCGCCGGTAGTGCCGACATGCCGGGTCATAATCACGCCGACGAAGAAATCAGATTCGAGGCAGCAGGTCAGCGGGTCAAGATTCAGCGAAATCGGCACGAGCAGATTGTCACCGGTTCCACTGCGGATGATTTGCGCGGTGCCGGCACACAGAATATCGCTGGGGACGCAGCAGATGTTTCCGTTGCTCGGACAGCCGTAGGTAATCAGGTACTCGGTTGTGTCGGCGGTGGTACCGGTGGTGTCGTAGTACAGGTCAAAATGAATGGCCGTGGGGTGATAGGGGAAGTCGGCCGGATCCAAGTCGAAGTACTGCCAGAAGGCCGTCACCCCGGTGACGTAATATGCCAGGGGCGATCCAATGAGCGTGTCCGCGCATTCGACCGGACAGGTTGCAATCGCGCCGGCCCCCAAATCAGAGCACTCGCCAAACACCTCCACGATGGGAATACCGGGGTCACCTACCCACGTGTTTTCCCAGGAATCCCAACCGCCAAGCAGATTGGTCCATGCTTCGCAGGGAACCGGTTGCGGAAGCGTATCCTGGAAGACGACGTTGGGATGGAAGGCCACGCTGTCGGGCAGCGTGTGCCCGAGATGCCACAGCCCGACAAAGAATGGCCCGTCCACGCGGCAGGTGTCCAGGGGCAGGCAGACGCTCAAGAACCGGGAACCGCCAGTGGCATTGGTATCGAGCGGGATCGAGTAAACCGCGAAACAGCGTTCGGCGCCGGGGCCATTGCACGGTGTGGCCGGCTGCAGGTTCGAGCACTCGATATCCACTCCGATCACCACGGTATCCGGCGGGGAATCCATCTCCTGAACAATGATGAAGCACACGGAATCAATGCCGAAAGGATAGACGTTGGGTGCGCAATTGGGGCAGTCGGCAGGATCGATCCAGACCTTATAGGCGTCTCCCGGCAGGATCCCGCTGAAGAGGCTGACGTTGCCGGTGTCGGGTGCCACCTCTAACGAACAGAGCGG
The DNA here is from genome assembly GCA_016214895.1 of candidate division KSB1 bacterium. Classification (NCBI taxonomy): domain Bacteria; kingdom Pseudomonadati; species Candidatus Zhuqueibacterota bacterium. The sequence goes on along the minus strand of JACRMR010000012.1, from coordinate 40,701 downwards.
CATATCAAGAGTCCTGCGGCTGGTTTCGCCGAAGGAGATCCGATTGCCTTGAACATAGGGAATGCCGGATTCGGCGATGAATGAGCGGTGGGCGGACCGGTCGAAAGTCCCGGCAAGTTCATTCATGGCGCCGGAATCGCGGGTCGGACCGACCTGAGATCGCGGCTGCAGTACCGTCGAAGTGGCGGGGACCTTGAGGTATTCCGGCGCAGACACATCGGCGGTGCTCAGGGCGGTTTCCGGGCCTTGCACACCCACCGTAACGGAACTTGGGGTCAGTGGGGTGGTCCGCTGTACAACAGCGTAGCCCATGCTGACGATCGCCACCAGAATCAGGACAAACAGGCAGAGCTTGAATTTCATCTTTCCATCTCCTTTATGCAGTCAGTTGGAGTCAGACAAGCAACGTGGAATAGTCAGGTTTCATCATCGCGCTCCGTCGGGCAGCGCTCCTCTGATGCGTACAATAATAGCACACCTCGGCCAGAGAAGCAACAGGCGGAAGGCGCCTGAGTGAGTTGCGGTCGAATCTGCTTCGGGGAGTCCAATTATACCTTGCACAGTCGTCGAAGCCGGAGTCCCTCGATCACAATTGTCGGGGTCATCGCCGGAACAGGAGATTCACAATGAAGATTCGAGTAATCGGATCAAAGTCTATCACGGCAAAAGCCCGGCCAGAACCGGTGGGGGAACGTCGCCGCGACCTAAATTGACCATTATCAACGGCGTTAAGTCGGCCTGACCCAGGTTGAAACCAAACACGGCCGGTTTCAGTCTCAGTTGGCGTGGGATCGTCTAAACACGGGGGGCCGGACGCGCTCGTGGAGTGGCTGAACTCTGCGGAAATCTGGAACTTTCATGTTTTCCTGCAGTTATACTCGGTGTGCGGTTGAACCGGCTACGGGCCGTCCTCCTTGGGAGCACCGGGCGACAGTACGTGCAAATTAGAGCGAAATCAGGAGGCTTCATGTTACGCAAGTGGCTGTGTGCGGCTCTGGGTCTGTTTCTCGTCGGCCACCTTTACGCGGCAGATACAGACCGAAAGGAATTCGGAGCCGGGATTGTGTTGGGTGAACCCAGTGGACTCAACGGGCAATGGTACTGGAGCAATCGGTCTGCGGTGGACGTGACCATTGCCTGGTCATGGCATGATTGGTTTTTCACTGCGGCGGACTATCAGGTGTATGATTACGTGCTTGACGCGCCCCGCGAATGGCGCTGGTACTATGGCGGGGGTGCCTATCTGACGCTCCCGAAGAACGAAGACGGGACGATCGGGCTGCGGCTGCCGCTGGGACTGAAATATCACTGGCCGCATTCGGCCATCGACACCTGGGTGGAAGTCGCCCCGGCGTTGCAGCTGGCACCGGATACTCAGGCCGAATTGCAGGGCGGCCTCGGGTTCACGTTTTGGCTACGTTAGCAATCGGTAATTGGAGGACAGGCGGCCCGTGGGTCGCCTGTCCTATGTGGCGGAACGACCGCGAGCTGAATCCGCCGGGCGAATGGCATCTGCCGCCCGCTCGACCTGCCGTCGCTCCCCGTTGCGGGTCAGGCCGAAAATTCGTAGATTTGGTCTAATTCTAATCTCTGGAAAGCTCTACGATGACACCATTGGAAAAACTGCTCGCAGCCCGGCGGGGCTGGGAGGCCGCCTGCCAATCTCAGGGACGGCTTCCCGGGGGTAAGAAATTCACGACCACGTCGATGATGGAGGTGCCGCCGCTGTGCTGGTCGGAGGATCCGTCGCAGGCCGAGGAATACATGCAGAAGCTGGGGTTTCCGGGGCAGTATCCGTTTACCCGTGGCGTGCATCCCTCGATGTACCGCGGCAAGCCGTGGACGATGCGGCAGTTTTCCGGGTTTGCCAGTCCCGAGGAGACCAACGAGCGGTACCGGTATATTCTGGAGCAAGGCGGCGACGGTCTCTCGGTGGCGTTTGATCTGCCGACCCTGATGGGGCGTGATCCTGACGATCCGTGGTCGATGGGCGAGGTCGGGAAGTGCGGCGTTTCCGTGGCGTCGCTGGAGGATATGGAGACCTTGTTCAAAGATATTCCGCTGGGCAAGATTACCACCTCGATGACGATCAATGCGCCGGCCGCGATCATCTGGGCGATGTTCATTGCGGCGGCGGAGAATCAGGGCTGGAAGCGCGAGCAGTTGGGCGGGACACTTCAGAACGACATCTTGAAGGAGTATATCGCGCAGAAGGAGTTCATTTATCCGCCGCGTCCGTCGGTGAAACTGGTGGTGGACACGATTGAGTTTGCGACGCGGGAAATGCCGCGCTGGAATCCGGTTTCGATCAGCGGTTATCATATTCGCGAGGCGGGATCGACGGCGATTCAGGAATTGGCGTTTACGCTGGCCGACGGATTCGCCTATGTCGAGGCGTCCATCGCGCGCGGGTTGGAGGTGGACGAATTCGCGCCGCGGTTATCGCACTTTTTCAATTCGCATCTTGATTTCTTTGAAGAAGTCGGCAAGTTCCGCGCAGCGCGCCGGATCTGGGCCCGGCGGATGAAGGAGAAATACGGCGCGCAGCAGGAGCGGTCGCTGTTGTGCCGTTTCCACACGCAGACCGCGGGTTGCAGTCTGACCGCCCAGCAGCCGGAAGTCAACCTGATTCGCACGGCGACCGAAGCGTTGGCGGGAATTCTCGGCGGGACGCAGAGCCTGCATACGAACTCGATGGATGAGACGTTGGCCTTACCGAGCGAGAAGGCGGTGACGCTGGCGATGCGCACGCAGCAAGTGTTGCGGCATGAGGTGTTGGCGGGCATGCCGATCGATCCCTTGGGCGGCAGCTATTTTGTCGAGTGGATGACCGACAAGCTGGAACAGGGCGCGGAGGAGTACTTTGCTCGCATCGACGCCATGGGCGGCGTGGTCCCCGCGATTGAAGCAGGGTACTTTCAGCGCGAAATCGCTCATGCCGCGTTCCAGTACCAACAGGAGATCGACCGGGGCGAGCGGGTGATTGTGGGCGTCAACAAATATCAAGTCGAGGGTGAGCAGCTCGAAATACCGCTGCTCAAGATCGAAGGAGACTTGGTTCAGCGCGGCCAAACCGAGAAGCTCATGCGGATTCGCGCGCGGCGTGATGCGGCGCAGGTGCGTGAATGCCTGTACAATATCAAGCAAGCGGCGGAACTTGATCACAACGTCATGCCGCACTTGATCGCCGCCGCACATGCTTACTGCACGTTGGGCGAGATGGTGGACATCCTGAAGGAAGTTTATTCAGAGTACGAGGAGCCCGTCGCATTTTGACGAACCGCACCGAACCGCAATCTACCGGGAGGCGGCCGGCCACCGCGCTGGACCGCCTCTTTACTGGTTCCGGGGCCCGCGGAGTCGGCTCCACGGCGCTGCGGGTGGTGTTGCTGCTCGCACCGACGCTGCTCGCGCTTGGCCCGGTAGAACGCGCGGCGATCTGGACCCGCGTCTGGAGTACGGCGAATGAGCACTTTGTCGGATTCGAACGCATCCCTTACGTGAATTGGGGCGAGCAATATGCTGCCGGACTCGCCGCTTTGCAGGTCGAGCGGGACGATGTGGAATTCTGGCGCGACCTGCGGAAGCGAGTTGCGCTGCTGGAAAATGGGGGCACGTATCTGCGCTTCCCGACGACGTTGCCGCGCACTCATGACACGGTCCCCGTCCGACTTCTGCTTTCCGGCAACAAGGTCCTATTGCGGAGGCTGAGTTCGGCTCCCGATTTGAAGGCGGCCGGCGTGCATGTCGGTGACGAGCTGATCTCCATCGACGGCACTCCGGCGTTTGATTATGTTCGCGCGGCTTGCGTGGAACAGACCAGCGGCTCCACTTACGAATCCCGGCTGGCCACGGGCGTACACCGGATCTTCACCGGGATCGCCGGAACTCGCGCGGACTGCGTGTGGCGTCGCCCTGACGGCACGGAGTATCGTGCGATGCTGTTGCGCGATACCGGACCAAACTCGGATTGGTTTAGCGAGTTCGACAAGTCCGCGGCTGACGATTACCGGCGGTTGGATGGCCGGATTATCTACCTGAATCTGCGTGGGTCGATCTCGCGCTCGGCGCAGGAATCGATGCTGGAGATCGTTCGCGACGGTTCGACGCGGGCGTTGATTCTCGACCTGCGCGAGACTCAGGCCGGGATCGTACCGACCGAGTTCATTCGCAGTGTAATTGAGTATCCAGTGCAGGCCTGGGCATCGCGATACATCCGGATGGCGCCGCGAGAGTCCGCCGGCATGTTAGGCGTGCTCGACCTCCAGCCGGCCTGGACCGCGCGCGATGGTGTGCTGTTGACGCCATCGATGCCGCGCTTCGCGGGTCCGCTGATTTGCCTGGTCGGTCGGGAGACCTCGGGCGCGGCGGAGCGTCTGCTGCAGCCGCTGGTCGAGACCGGGCGAGCCGTCTTGATCGGCGATACGACCGCGGGTGCCGGATACGAACAGACGGTTCTTCAACTGGGGGATGGCGCGACACTCACGCTGGCGATCACGCAACCGCTGTGGTCCGGAGGCCACGGCGATGGCCAGGGATTTGCGCCGAATGTCTGGGTTCAGCCGCGCGCGTCGAGCCTGGCATCAGCCAAAGACGACGTGCTGGAGCGCGCGCTGCAGTTTGCCCGCAAAGGCGAATAGGCAGTGCGGCGTCAGATGGCGGCTCCCGCTGCCGAGCATTGGTCCCGATAGCTCAACCGGATAGAGCATCAGCCTTCTAAGCTGAGGGTTCCGCGTTCGAGTCGCGGTCGGGACACTTATGAAAAGCGGGCTTCGAGTGAAGCCCGCTTGCCGCTATCCGATCAGTTTCGCTGCAATTCGCGTCAGATCTTTTTCGTCGCGCGTTCGAGCCACTTCCGCTCTTTGGCATTCAGGTACGGTCTCAGGGCCTTCTTGACCGCGGCGTGATAGCGATTGAGCCATTTGGTCTCGAACGGAGTCAACAGCGACTTGTCGATCAAGCGCGTGTCGATGGGGCACATCGTCAGCGGCTCGAATTTCAGCATCTTGCGCTCCGGGTTTGAGAGCGCCTTGTCCTCGGTAATGTACATGAGGAATTCCGTCCGAATTCCGTACTCCCCGGCCTTGTAGTACCCCGGTTCATTCGAGATGATCATGCCGGGGACAAGCACCGCCGAGGTATCGCGGAACGGGTTGAACCGCTGCGGTCCTTCGTGCACACCGAGATAGCAGCCCACGCCGTGACCGGTTCCGTGGTTGTAGTCGAAGCCGCCGGCCCAAAGTTGCGACCGCGCGACAATGTCCAAATACCGGTCATTGGTTCCGGCCGGGAACTTGGTGAGCAGAAGTCCCAACATACCTTTGAAGACGCAGGTGAAGGCGGCCTTCTGTTCCACCGTCGGCGCGGAAAGGGCAACTGTGCGCGTGATATCCGTGGTGCCGTCGAGATACTGACCGCCGCTGTCGAGCAAAAAGAGGCCCTTGCGTTTGAGGGTGAGGTTCGTCGCCGGCTCCGCCCGGTAGTGGACAATCGCGCCGTTGGGGCCATAACCGGCGATGGTATCGAAGCTGGGGCCGCGGTAACGGGAATCCATGGCGCGGCAGGATTCGAGCTTCTCGCCCGCACTGATTTCGGTTATCTTGGTCTTGCCGAGATTCGCGTCGAGCCAAGAGAAGAACCGGGCGACGGCCGCGCCGTCACGGATGTGGCAGTCGCGCATGCCTCGTAATTCGGCCGGGTTCTTGGCGGCTTTCAGGGCCACGACTGGGGAGTCCTGTTCGACAATTGCGCAACCCTTGGCGAGTTGGTTCGCGACACTCTGGTTGGTCGCGGCGGGGTCAAGCAGCACGGCAGCGTGCTTGGTCGCCAGCTCTTTCAATCCCTTCGGCGCGTCAGAGTACGCACGGATTTCCACGAGCTTCGACATCGCTTTCCGTGCGTCCGGCGTGACCTTCCGCAGGTCGACGTACAATGTCGCGTTTTTTTCGCGGACGATCAGGAACGAGATGAAGAACGGGTTGCACTCGACGTCGGTTCCGCGCAAATTCAAGAGCCACGCGATGCTGTCAAGCGCGCTGATGACGTGCGCCGTCGCGCTCGCCGCTTTCATCGCGGCTCGCAATTGGCCGAATTTGGTGGCCACGGAGACGCCGGCATAGCGCTCCGGATGCACCTGCAGCAGGCTGGCCGGATCAAGCGGTTTGTCCTTCCACAGCTGATCGATGAGGTTGGGGGAGACGCTGATCAGCTTGCAGCCGCGCTCGTCGAGTCCGCTTCGGAGTCGGGCGTACGTGGACATCGTACAGACCGCGGGATCCGTACCGGCCTTGCCGTGTTTTCCGCACTGCGCGGCGGTCCAGTCCGCGAGTTTCGGCGTGCCGGGTTGGCCCAGCTTCATCAGCGTAATGCCGCTGCCGTGCAGTTGCCGCTCGGCTTGCAGGAAATAGCGACCGTCCGTCCACAGCGCGGCACTCTTGAGCGAGACCACCAGTTCGCCGGCGCTGCCGGTGAAGCCGCTCACCCATTCGCGCCGTCGCCACCAGCCGGGGACATATTCGTCGGCGTGTTCGTCTGAACTGGGAATGACATAGGCCTGCACGCCGTGTTTCTTCATCAGGGCGCGAAGCGCGGACAGTCTGGACTTGATGTTCATTGCGGTTTAGAATCTCAGGTGTTTAACGCTTTCACCGGTGGCTTTGACGTCACGCAGCGCCGCGGCGCCGATTTCGATATGCAGGTCGAGGAAGTTCTGCGTGATTCGTTGATCGGATTTTTCGGTTTTGACGCCCTCGGGGATCATCGGCACGTCGGTGACGAGTAACAGCGCGCCCTTGGGGATGTGGTTTGCGAACCCAACGATGAAGATGGTCGAGGTTTCCATGTCGATGCCGATCGCGCGAATGCGGTGCAGATACGATTTGAAATTCTGGTCGTGCTCCCAGACCCGCCGGTTCGTCGAATAGACAGTGCCGGTAAAATACTCCAGCCCGCGGCGGCTGATCTCCTGCGCCACGGACTTCTGCAGATTGAACGACGGCAGCGCGGGGACTTCGAGCGGGAAATAGTGTGACGACGCGGAGCCTTCGCGAATGGCACCGATTGGCAGAATGAAGTCGCCGGGGGCAACCTTCTTCTTCAGACCGCCGCATTTGCCAAGGAACAGACAGGCCCGCGGCTTGACCGCCGCGAGCAGATCCATGATCGTCGCGGCATTGGCGGAACCGATGCCGAAGTTGACGATCGTGATTCCGTCCTTACTCGTCGCGGTTTGCATCGCGCCGCCGGCGCCGCGGATCGGGCAGTTGTTCATGGCCGCAAAGCGCTCCACGTAGTTCGTGAAGTTTACGAGCAGGATGTACTGTCCGAATTCCTCGATCGGCGTGCCGGTGTACCGCGGCAGCCAATTGCGGACGATTTCTTCCTTGGTGGTCAATCCGCCCGGCGATTCGGGCGCATGGTCCTGGTCATCCATCATAGGGCTTTCCGGTGCGGATCGTAATTACGACGACTCTGAACGACAATTTGTTTCATGCGAAGCTGATTCCCCTGTTGCGCGGGCGCCCGGAGGTCGAATTGGTGGTGGTGACGGACCGTCCCGGCCCCGCCTACGAGCGTGTGCGCTGGGTCTGGCCGCGCGGAGTTTCGCGCCTGTTTGGCCGACTGGGGAGTCGCATCCTGTTGCTGGTTGGTCAAGTCTGGCACCCCCGGACGAAGTTGGTGATGGCTTACAACGTGGTTCCGCACGGGTTGTTCGCGATGGCGGTCGCGCGGTGGCGGGGAATTCCGGTCTATCTGCATCTGATCGGCGGACAGGGCGAACTGGACTTCGTGGACGACCGGCTTGCCAGCGACAATCGGATGGTTGCGCGGTCCAGAAATCCGGCGCGACTGCAAGCGTTGGCGCGGCGCACCGTGCTGCGCGCGGCGCGAGTCTTTGTGCCGGGCCACAACACCGAACGATTTGTGCAGGGCCTCGGCTTCCCGGCTGCGCGCATTGTACGGTTGCACAGCGCGATCGATCCGGCGCGATACTTCCCCGGTGACGCCCCGCGCGACATCGATGTCCTCGTCTCCGCTCAGCTGCGCGAACGCAAGCGGCCGCTATTCACCTTGGAGGTTTTCCGGGCGATTCTTGACCGGCGTCCGGGAACTCGATTCTGTTGGCTGGGCGACGGTCCGCTGCACGATGAGTTTGCCGCCGGATTGAAACGACTCGATCTGGAGCAATCCGTGACCTGGTCTTCGGGATCTGAGGTCGCGGACTATTATCGCCGTTCGAAAGTATGCTTGCTCTGCTCGGTCAGCGAGGGATTGTCGCTGGCCTGTATGGAAGCGATGGCGTGCGGAGCGGTTCCGGTCGCTGCCGACTGCGGCGACATGTCCGACATCGTCGGCGCCTCGGGTGCGGGCAGCTTGCTGCCGGTGGCCACATTTCCCGCCGAGTATGCCACGGCGGTGATCGAGTACTTGGAGTCGGAGGAGCTCTGGAAAGCGCACTCGCGGCGCGCGGAGCAGTGCATCATCAATGAACACAGCTTCACGCGAGCCACGGCCGGCTGGCGCGAAATTCTTAGTCAGCCGTTAGCCTGACCTGCGGGCCAAGAGTCCGTTGAGCAACGTGATCAATGCGGCACCGGCCGCCGCGAGGCCAATGATCACCGGCCAGCTCATGGAATCCGACATCCCGCGATCTCCGGCAAGACTTGCGTCGCTTTTCGCGATGTGCAATAGGCGGGTGCCGCCGGAAAGCGGTTTGTACACGGCGTGCCAGGTTCGCGGTGGTGTCTCTTCGCGAACGGTAATGCACTCTCCCGGTCGCAACCTGCCAATCTCCTCGAGCCGGGTTAGGATTGGCGCGTGCTTGCCGGCGAGTTCTCCGGCGTTATCCGTGAGCGTGATTTCCGATCCGAGCGCCGTTTCCCATTCCTTCGGCACGACCGGCGCTCCCAAAACCGGAGGAAGCCGGCTGAAACAGAAGTAGTCCAGTAGCTTCGCCTCACGCAACAGGACACGCGCGGCCTCGGAAATGTCGTCGCCGCTGCCTGCACACGATGCGTGGAATCTCACGGCGGCGATCTCACACAGGCAAAGTGCCACGAATACAATGGCGAAAAGTGGAATATTGAACTTCATGGGCCGGGTGCGCAATTCTGGATAGTGCCGTAAAGATAGGCATTTCAATGAGAAAGTCAATTGGGGACATCTACTGCTGACGGCATCGCGACGGTGATGGACGTTCGCGAATTGCGGTTAAGGGTAAATAGATATAACACAGATATTTAGAGATGTAATAGAAGGCTCGCCTTCTCCGGAGCCGTTCATCCGGCAACCGACAATCAAATTCATGCGTACAACCGATACACAACGCCCGGTCATCCTGGCCTATCGCGGGGTGCAGCCGACGATACACGAATCCGCGTGGATTGCACCCGGCGCGGTCGTGATCGGCGACACGGTCATCGGGCCGGAGTGTTCAGTTTGGTTTGGTGCGATCATTCGCGGCGATGTCAATTCGATTCGCATCGGTGCCAAGACCAACATTCAGGACGGGGCGGTGTGTCACGTGACGATAGCCCGGGCGAAGCTCGAAATCGAGGAGCTGGTAACGGTGGCGCATGGGGTGGTCGTACATGGTTGCACGCTCAAGTCGGGGTGCATGGTGGGGATCGGCGCTCGCGTTTTGGACCACGCGGTGATCGGATCGGGTAGCGTGATTGCGGCGGGCGCGGTGGTCTTGGAAGGAACGAACGTCCCGCCGGGCGAGTTGTGGGCGGGGGTTCCTGCCACAAAGCGCCGCGACCTGACTCCGGACGAAGTTCGTGGCTTGCTTGACACCGCGGAGCGCTATGCGGTTTACCGGTTGCACTATATGGGGCAGGCTGGCCGGATCCCTGAGCATTGGCTGCCCCGCGATCCATAGCCGGAATTTCCGGTAGCAAAGTTGCACTGCATCCCCTTCAGCCGCAGCCGGCGGCCGAATGATTCGAGAAATCAACAGTCTGAAGAAGGATATCGACATGACGATCGGACGCACGGCCGCGCAGCAAATCGACCGGGGGACCGTGAAGTGGTTTTCGACGAAGAAGGGGTTTGGCTTTATCGAAACCGAGAGCGGGGAAGAGATTTTTGTACATTTTTCGTCGATCACGGGTCGCGGTTATCGCGTACTGGAGGCGGGCGATGCAGTGACGTTTGAGAAAGTCCCCGGTCCCAAGGGGAACCAGGCGTTTCACGTGGTGGTGCAAAAGCCCAACTGACTGTTATCGGTTGCGGGCATTGGGGTCGATTGCGGATTGCAGTCGACCCTTTTTCGTGTGCTGAGTTGTGTTAGTCCGACGAATCATCGTCAGCTTGAGCGGGGCAGACAATTTGCTTTGCTTCAGGACGTCCATACTATGTCAAGAATGGGATGTTTCCGGGAGTCAACGCATGCGTTCTGTAATCCTGATCACTTTGACGTTCTGCTTGACGCTGGGCGCGCAAGCGTCCGCTTTACCCGTGGGCGACTATGGAGCATCCGTCGCCAAGGCGCGCGTGCTCTCCGAGTCATCGCGTGATCTGGTCGTGGAGTTCACGTTTGACGCGCTGACGGTCGATACCGTATGGCGGCCCGATCAGCTCTGGATCTCGTCGTCAATTGCGGGCGCCACCAAGACCACACAACCGGGCTGGCCGGAACTGCCGCAAAAAGCGATCTGGATCAATCTCTTGTCGTCAGAGGCGACGCTCGAGATTATCGAACTTGACAGCAGCATTCAGCGCCTGGGCATTCCGCAGCCCGCGCCATTCCCGCAATACCGGGACGATCCCGGATCGCCGCATCGCGTCGCCACCCCGGAATACTATGCTTCCAGCGAAACCTACCCGGCCACCATAGCGGAGCTGACCTGCACGGGCAGCGCGGGTTCCGCTGCGCTGGGGCTGCTGACTTTTCATCCCGTGCGATGTGCCGGTCGGAGCGGGGACTGGTTTGTATATTCGCGGATTCGCGTTCGCGTCAGCACGTCGGAGCCGCGCCTTGATCAGGCGACCGCGCCGTCGTGGTCGCGGGCCTCTTACGTTCAGCCCGCCGTCCTGAACCCCCGCGATCCCGGCAACGACATTACACCGACCGGTCCCCGCATGCTGGTCGTCACGGAGCGCGACCTGTTGTCGGCGCTCGAGCCGTGGTTGCAGTGGAAACGCGAGAGCGGGATCGCGGCCCACACGATAATCTACTCGGAAGTTGCTGCCACCGCCGTCGGGCTGCGCAACTATCTGGTGCAGTACGTTGACACCCTGGCATCGATTCCGGAGTTCCTCACCATCGTCGGCGACGTGGACCGCATTCCGGCGCACTACGGAGTGGGGGGCAGCCTCACCGACCATCTCTACAGCAATCTGAGCGGGAATGACTACCTTCCGGACTGGTCAGTGGGGCGAATTCCCTGCACCGGTTCGATCACCTGCGCCTCATGGGTGGCGCGCCAGCTGTCGTACGAACGTGATGGCGTGACCGGTTCGCCACCGCGCGCCACGGTCTTCAGTAGTGCCGCGGCGCTTGATCCTCAGCACGGTATCGACGTGCGGAACCTCCTCCAGCAGTCCGGCCTGGTGGTTAATCACTTGCAGGAACCGCAGACGGGGACACTGCCGCTGTTGACGGGCGCGCTGGATCTTTCGCCGAATCTGGTGTTCTACATCGGCCACGGGCACGCGGAGGCGTGGAGTTCGGTGCATCCCGATTTTGTCGGTAACGATCTTCCCGACCTTATTCCGCAGACCTCGGCGAATGTAATCGCGGTTGCCTGCGCGACGGCCGATCTGGACTACCCCGGTGGATCGCTGGCCGAGCAGTGGTTGAACCAGCCGCAGGAGTTTGCTCCGATCAGCTATTTCGGCGCGACGGAGAGCACGGCGTTTTTCTACTCCGACACACTGGGGATCGGCATGCTGCGCGCGATCTTCGCGGAGCATCTCGATCGGCTCGGCTACGCCGCGGATTACGGACGCTTGATGACCGCGGCCAGTTTTCCGCAGGCGCCGGGCGGCCTGACCGAAGAGACAATTCAGCAATTCTGCCTGCTGGGCGATCCGTCGATGCGCTTCTACAGCGAAGCACCCGCGGTCCTGGAGCTCAGCGCTCCGGCTACGATACCGTTCAGCACGCCGCAGTTGACACTGACAGCCGCACGCGACGGAGTTCCGGCGCTGGATGCGGAGATCTGCGTCACATCCGAGCCTCCCGGATACTATGCGGTGCGGCGGACGGGTCACGCTGGACAGGCGACGTTCGAGTTGAATTTGCATGGCCCGCGGACGCTGCGTTGGACGGCGACGGCGCGCAACTCGCGGCCGGCGCGCGGCGTGATTCAGGCGATTCCGGCCAGCGGTGCCTATCTAACGGCGCTGCCGCTCACCGTGGCCGACAGCACAGGCGACGCGGACGGCGTCCCTGACCGGGGCGAACAGGGGACCTTGCGCGTGGCGCTGACGAACATCGGATCACAGTCCTCGCCGGCGGCTTCGCTTGACCTGCATTCGCGTGCGCCCCGGCTTTGGATTACTCCCGCTGACGTCGACGTCCCGGCGATCGCGCCGCATGACACTCTCGAGCTTGAGACCGGCTACGCCTTTGCCATCGCGGACACGGCGCGCGACGGAGCGAGCGCACTGATCGATCTGACACTTCACCATCCGCAGGATTCAGTGTTGATCGCGACTCAATCGCTGTGGATTCGCGCGGCGGACTTGTACTTCCTATCGACCGAGATTCGCGAGGATTCCGGCGACGGCGATGCGAACCCTGAGGCGGGGGAGCGGCTGTCCCTCGGACTTAAGTGGCAAAATCGCGGCGGTGACGCCGCGCGTCAAATCGTCGCGCAGTTGCAGACGTCGTCCCCCGGAATCGATCTGTTGAATACGTCGGCTTCAGCCGCCGGATGTCAGTCGGGGGACACGGTGGTCTTGACGTTCACCATGCGCACGAATGCCGGTCTGCCGCGTGGAATCGCGGTGAATCTCACGTATGCGGTGCAGGCGGAGAACCATCCGCTCACGCAGGGCGCGACCGCCGTGACCATCGGCCGGATTCCGGTGTTCCTCTACGTGCTGGATCGTAGTCCGGAGAACGTGGAGGCCGTGTCGGACGCCTTGAGTTCGCTCGGAGTGGAGCACGAGCAGGGCGCGCAGTTGCCGTCTGATCTGGCGCTGTACACTTCGATCTGGATCTTCAGCGGTATATTTCCGAATCAGGCGCCGATACCCTGGGCGTCGGCAACCAGACTCACGGACTACCTTGACCACGGCGGCTGCTGCTACTGGGAAGGCGGAGACGTCTGGGCCTTTGATCAGCAAACGCCGCTGCATGCTCGATTTCATATTGATGGCGGGCAGGATGGCACGTCCGACGCGGGACCGATTAGCGGCGAATACGGAACGGTTTACGATGTTTACGATTTTGCCTACGGCGGCGAGAACAACTTTATTGACCAACTTTCAGCGGGCGTCGGCGCGCAAGTGTTGTTGCGCAACGCCCGGGCCGGACATGAATATCCGGTCGCCATCTCGTTTGCCGATCCGCGCTATCGGACGATCGGTTCGTCGATTGAGCTTGGCGGGCTGGTGGACGCGGAATACCCGACTACCCGCGTTCGACTCTTGAACGACTTCCTGCGCTGGTTCCGGATTCAGAGTCGCGCCGACGTTTACGCGCCGGAGATTTCGCATATCCCCCCGCGTTCGCCGCAACCGGAGTTCTCGACACTGCGCCTCTCGGCTGACATTCAGGATGTCAGCGGCGTCGCGCTGGCGCAGCTTCAATTCCATTGGAATGCCGAGGCCTGGCAGTCGGTGAGCATGCCCCGCGTCGGCGGGCGCCATCGCGCACTGCTGGTCGCACGGAACCCGGGCGACGTCTTGACGTACAAGATCGTGGCCGAGGATAGTTCAATCTACGAGAATCGCGGCCAGACTCCGGAATATCAGGTGGTCATCTCCGCGGACGACGGCATTGCGCTCAACATCGAGTTCGATCGCATCGCGCGTCCGGATCTTGCCTCCCGGATGTCGGTGGCGGAGGGCGGCGGCTGGTGTCTCATCGCCGATGAACTCGGCAGTCGGAGTCTCGAACTGAATGCTCAGGGGCGGACAACTTCCTTCGATACTTGGCTGTTCAGCGCGCGCAAACTGCGCAATGCGGAGATCATGGTGCCGAGCTATCTGCGCGCGCAGGCGGGTGATTCGGCGCGCATCCTCGGGAGTGTTGATGGCGGGCGGACGTTTTCCGTTGTCGTCTGGAGTACGGCGGCGTCTCCCTGGTCAAGTTCGCGCGAAGGCATGATTTGGGTTGGAGACCAGCGCTGGCTTTGCGGTTCCGACTCCGTGGTACTCCGGTTTGAATATCAGGGCAACTGGTATTGGCGGATCGGCAATATTCGCGTGAGTGGCGAGACCGCGCCGCGCACACAGCCGGTTAAGCACCTCGTGATTCAGCCGACGGGCAAGCGGATGGGGCTCTTTTGGGAACAGACCTCGGGAGCACTGTATTACATTATTCGCGCCGCGAATCGTGCCGGCGATCTGACGACCTACCTTCCGGTGGCGATGGTCAAGGACACGAGCTATATAGATGAAGAGACGTCAAAATACGAGGCGCGCTTTTATCAAGTTGACGCCGTCACGAAACCGGGGCGACCGTCCACGAGCGGCCTCGACGAACAGGCGCTGCGTGAAGCATCCCTGCGAGTTCCGGATTTGATCTGGACTGAGAAACGTAATCGCCGAAGCGAGTGACTTCGGCCAGCGGACACGATGGGTGTGTCAGCGGGCGAGCCTCCGGCTCGCCCGCTCTCGTGTGAAACCGCCGCGCATCGAGTGTCTATTCCTCGCTAATCATCTGTTTTCATGTGAAATAATTCGCTTGACTTTCTCCGCAGACCTCACTATCATATGGTGTTAAGCTGTCGGTTGCACATCGCGCAACGCGCCATGGCCAACATCATAATTTTACTAATATTACTTGGTTCGACCGGTTTTGCGGCGCCACGCGCGGAGCTGCTCTGGGGTATCCCTGGGGCCTCGCCGGTGTCACCGACACGTTGCCGGCCACGCACTCTGGACGACGATTCGCTGCATAATTACGATGCGCTGAGCTTGACCGCGGACCTCCGGTTCAGCGTGGTTGCGCATTCGGTTTCCGGTGTGGCCACAATTCGTTTGACCGGTGCGGCCGACTTGCCGCGCGTGAATCTGCGCCTGTCGTCCACGTATGACATTGACTCCGTCACCGTGGTCGGACTTCAGCACGTCGCGAGTTATGCTCAGCAGGGCACCGATAGTCTTCAGATTGATTTGACGCCGCCCTTGGCCGCGGGAGACACGATCGGCATTGCGATCGCCTATCACGGCACTCCTCCGCAGATTGACACCTGGGGCGGATTTCGCTTTGCACCGGAATCGGGCTGGCGTCCGGAGATCGGATTCTCGATGGGTGACGGACTGAGCCTGGACCCACCTCCGTCCAATTACAATTGGCTGCCCTCTTATGCCGATCCGGCGGACAAGCTCTCGTGGGAGTGCTTTCTGACTCCGGATTTCGGGACGGTCGCGACCACGAACGGCAGCCTCGTTGACACGCTGCGGATGCCGGACAATTTGCTGCGCTGGCACTACGTTCAGCCCGAGCCGATCTCGACCTACTTGATCTTCGTCGCGATTTCGGACTATGAGTTGATGGTACAGCGCCAGTCGGATCCGCAGATCTTGAACTACGTTTATCCGTCGCGTGTGACGCAGGCTCAAACGCACTTTTCGAACGTGCCCGCCGTGTTAGACGGATACAGTGCGTTGTTCGGCCCCTATCCGTTTGCGCGCTTCGGCTACAACATGACGCGCATCGGCGACATGGAGCATGCGACGTGCGTCTCGCATCTCGATCAAGCCGTGGTCGCCAATCATGCCTACGACTGGCTGCTATTTCATGAGATGTCCCATATGTGGTGGGGGGACTGGGTGACGCTTGGGGACTGGCGTGACCTCTGGCTGAATGAGGGCTTCGCGACGTATTGCGAAGCGCTCGGCATGGAGATTATGGGTGGTCACACCGCCTATCAGGACTATATCGTCGGCGGCATCTATCCCGATGCGCGTTCGGCGACGGACAGCTATTCGATTTACGATCCGGACTATTACTGGGGCGCGACGGTGTATCAGAAGGGCGCGGCGGTGATGCACATGCTGCGCGAGCTGCTCGGCGACTCGGCCTTCTTTGGCGCGCTGCGCGAGTTCGGTCAGGAGCATGCCTATGGCAACGCCGTGACCGCCGACTGGCAGGCCAAGCTCGAACAACACTACGGCGAAAGCCTCGACTGGTTCTTCGACGAGTGGGTGTACGGGACAAGATATCCGCGGTACCGCCTCACGTACGGTCTATTCGACACGGGTTTTGAACTGGAGCAAATCCAGACCTCGCCGACGTACTTTCGTATGCCGCTGGAAATTCGGTGGTATGACGGCGACCGCACCGATTCAGTAACGAGAGTTTACTGGACGGAGCCTGTGGCGGACCAATTCATCGAGATTGGAGAGCCCTTGCCCGATTTCTTTCCATGGGATGCTGCAGTGGACCCGAATCACAAGATTCTGAAGACTGCGCAGGTCATCATCGAGGGCGACGATGCCGAGGAGCAGCCCGCGCTACTACCTCTGCAGTTCGCCATCACGTCCGTCACCCCCAACCCCTTCAACGCCGCTGCAACGCTCCGCTTCGTACTGCCGACTCCGACGCGCGTGGACCTGCACGTCTATAACATCCAGGGCGCGCTGGTCGAGCCGCATGACGCAGGCACACTGAGCGCGGGCCCGCAGCACATGACCTGGAGCGGTGCCGGCCATGCTTCCGGTCTCTACATCTTCCAACTATCGACACCTGCTCAGTCGCTTACGGCCAAAGCCGTACTGCTGAAATAAGGCGCAATTCTTCCACATTCCCTTCGGAGAAATCCCACCTCTCATGGCGAAGTACGTTTACACCTTTGGCAACGGGAAAGCTGAAGGTCGAGCGGATCTGAAATCGCTCCTCGGCGGCAAAGGCGCAAACCTTGCCGAAATGAATCTGCTCGGCATCCCGGTACCCCCGGGCTTCACAATCACGACCGAAGTTTGCACTTACTATTACGCGCACGGACAGGCCCATCCGCCCACGCTTGCGGCGGAAGTCAAGGCGGCGATCGGCGAAATCGAGAAGTCCACCGGCGCGAAATTCGGCGACGTCACGAATCCGCTGCTGGTGTCGGTGCGTTCCGGCGCTCGTGCGTCCATGCCGGGCATGATGGACACGATTCTGAATCTCGGTTTGAATGACAAGACGGTGGCCGGGTTGATCAAGCGCAGCGGCGACGCGCGCTTCGCCTATGACTCCTATCGACGCTTCGTGGCGATGTATGGCGACGTCGTACTCGATCTGAAGCCGCAGACGAAGGAAGAGGAGGATCCGTTCGAGGTGATCCTCGCGGCAAAGAAGACGGAACGCGGGGTCAAGCTCGACACCGAGTTGACGGCGGACGACCTGAAAGATCTCGTCGCCAAGTTCAAGGCCGCGATCAAGCAGCGCAAAGGCGTGGAGTTTCCCGAGGACCCGGAACAGCAACTGTGGGGCGCGATCGGTGCGGTGTTCGGCTCGTGGATGAACGAGCGCGCGAATGTCTATCGTCGCCTCAACCGGATTCCCGAGTCGTGGGGCACGGCCGTGAACGTGCAGGCCATGGTGTTCGGCAACCTCGGTGACAACTGCGCAACAGGCGTGGCCTTCACGCGGGATCCGGCCAGTGGCGAACGCGCGTTTTATGGCGAGTTTCTGATCAACGCTCAGGGCGAGGACGTCGTGGCCGGAACGCGCACACCGCAGCAGGTCACGGTCGTAAGTTCCAGAGCCTGGGCTGCGTCGCATGCCGTCGCGGAAGCCGATCGCGCCGACAAGTTCGCTTCGCTGGAAGAGAAGATGCCTGCCGCGTACAACGAGCTGATCGCGATTACCGATAAACTCGAGCATCACTATCGTGATATGATGGACATCGAGTTCACGATTCAGGATCAAAAGCTCTGGATGCTGCAATGCCGCGTCGGCAAGCGCACCGGTCTGGCGGATGTGCGCATCGCCGTGGAGATGGTCAAAGAGGGCCTGATCACAAAAGAAGAAGCGGTGGATCGCGTGATTCCGCTCTCGTTGAATCAGCTCTTACGGCCGATCTTTGATCACCGGGCTATGGCGGGCGCGAAGGTGATTGCCAAGGGCTTGAATGCCGGTCCGGGCGCCGCCGCCGGTCGCGTGGTATTTCATGCTTCGGACGCGGAGGAATGGGCACAGAAGGGCGAGAAGGTGATTCTCGTTCGCATCGAGACATCGCCCGAAGACATTCGCGGGATGGATGCGGCGCAGGGTATTCTCACCGCGCGCGGCGGCATGACTTCGCATGCGGCGCTCGTGGCACGTCAAATGGGGAAGGTCTGCGTTGCCGGCTGCGGCGAATTGGACATCAACTACTCCGCCGGGACGATGATCGTGCGCGGCAATACCGTGAAAGAAGGGGATTGGATCTCGCTCGACGGTTCGACGGGAATCATTTATCTCGGCCAAATCGCAACCAAGCCGTCGGAAGTGTTGCAGGTTTTGCTCGACAAGACCTTAAAGCCGGCCGACGCGCCGTTGTTCCAGCTTTACGACACGCTGTTAGGCTGGGCGGACGGCATTCGCCGCATGCGGATTCGCACGAACGCCGATCAGCCGGACCAGTGCCGCAACGCGGTGGCATTTGGCGCAGAAGGGATTGGCCTGACGCGCACCGAGCACATGTTCTTCGAGGGCGACCGCATCGACATCGTCCGGGAGATGATTCTGGCCGACAACTTGGAAGCCCGCAAGCGAGCCCTGGCGAAGCTGCTGCCGATCCAGCGCGGCGATTTCGAGGGCATTTTTCGCGAGATGAACGGACGGCCGGTCACGATTCGCCTGCTGGACCCGCCGCTCCACGAGTTCCTGCCGCATGGCGCTGATGCCGTCGGCGCATTGGCCAAGAAGCTTGGTGTGTCCGCGCAGGCGGTGGCCTCCAAAGTGGAAACGCTTGCCGAGTCGAATCCGATGCTTGGACATCGCGGCTGCCGGCTTGGGATTGTCTATCCGGAGATCACGGAGATGCAGTCGCGCGCGATTTTTGAAGCCGCGGCCAACGTTCAGAAGTCCGGGATTGAGGTGCATCCGGAGGTCATGATTCCGCTGGTGATGACGCTGCCCGAATATCATGCTCAGGCGGAGGTGATTCATCGCGTCGCCGCCGAAGTGCAGCAGGCCACGGGCCAGCAGTTTGCCTACCTGACGGGCACGATGATCGAGTTGCCGCGCGCCGCCTTGATGGCCGACGAGATTGCCCGTGAAGCCGAGTTCTTCAGTTTCGGCACGAATGACCTCACGCAGACGACGATGGGGCTTTCGCGCGACGATTCCGGTCGTTTCCTGCCATTCTATGTGAATGCGCGGATCATACCTGAAGATCCGTTTGAGTCGATCGATACGGACGGCGTCGGCCAGTTGGTGCGTATGGCGACGGAGCGTGGCCGAGGTGCGCGCGCGAAGCTCAAGGTGGGCATCTGCGGCGAGCACGGCGGTGATCCCAATTCGATCTACTTCTTTGATTCAGTCGGCCTCGACTACGTTTCCTGCAGCCCCTTCCGCGTGCCGGTCGCCCGGTTGGCGGCGGCACAGGCGACGTTGCGAGCCAAGCAGAAATCCTGACGGAGCGCCCACTTGTCCGAGGGGACAAGCACATACTTGACGATTGCGGAGCCTGGCCACGCGGAGACGCGTGTGCTGGGCTCGCGCTTTTTCGGTCGTGCCACTGCCGTGGAAGACGTGGAGCAGATCGACGCGGAACTTCGTCTCGAAGCACGGCGTTTCCACGATGCCACCCATTGGTGTCATGCCTCACGAATCGGCTATCTGGCCGAGCCGGAAGAGCGTTGCAGCGATGCAGGTGAGCCGCACGGCACGGCCGGTCAGCCCATCCTGCGTGAAATCCGTTCACGCGAATTGACGAATACGCTGGTGCTCGTAACCCGCTATTTCGGTGGCACGAAACTCGGCAGCGGTGGTCTGGCGCGGGCGTACTCGGACTGCGCGGCTGCGGCGCTGGCCGCGGCAATCGTCAGAGTGCTGAAGCGGTACGATCAATTGGACGTGGCTTGCGGCTATAACGACATGAGCATTGTGTATCGGCTGGCGCGCAAATACAATGCGAGTCCGGTCCTGCAGGAGGGAACGTCGAACCCCCGCTTTGAGCTGACGGTGGAACCGGGAGTGACGGGGCCGTTGATGCAGGCGCTGGTGGATGAAAGCGCCGCCCGCATCACGGTCGCGCGCGGCGGGAGCATCGTATGCTGACGTGGATGATGATCTTCTTCGTCGTTGGCATCCTGTTCTCGGCGATTGAAACGGCATTTACCGCCTTCGATCGAATTCTGATTGACAGCTGGGAGCGCGGCGGCAGACTGGGCATTCCGGTGCTCCGCTTTCTGGCCGCGCATCCGGATCGCTTTCTCTCCACGACGCTGATCGGCAACAACCTCTCTAACGTCGGCTTCACGTTTGTACTCGTCGCAATGTGCGAGCAATGGGGCCTGAGTGACCTGAGTACAACACTGGTCTCCGCGTGCTCGTCGATCATCGTTCTGATCTTTTCGGAGATTCTGCCCAAGCAGATCGCCTATGCCTCGGCCAATCGGATCGTCCGGCCATTCTCCTGGCCGCTGATGATCGGCTATGTGGCGTTCTCGCCTATGCGCTGGCTCCTCGCGCCGCTGACCCGTCTGATTCCCAGCGCCAATTCCGGTGTTGCGCTCACGACGGAGCAACGATTACTTGCCTATCAAGCGGAATTCGAGCAGGTCTTGACCGGTGCCGAGGCCGCGGGCGCGGCGACGCCCGAGGAGGGTGAACTGCTCAGCCGCTATCTTGACGCGCGCGAGCTGAAGGTGCGTGACATCATGACCCCGCGAACGGAACTGGTCGCCGTGGATATCTCGTCAACGGTGCACCATGTCCGCGCCCTTTTCGAACGGCATCGCCACAACGTATTGCCGATCTATCAAGGCGATCTGGATCACATTCTCGGCTACGTTCGCGCCCGCGACTTCTTGACTGACGTGGCGGACCTGCGCGCCGTCGTCCGCCCGATTCCCGCGGTACCTGAATCGAAACACATTACGGAGCTGCTGCAGGAGTTCCGCACCGGGCGCCGCCACATCGCGGTCGTCATCGACGAATACGGCGGCACGGACGGACTCGTGACGATCAAGGACATTTTTGAGGAGTTGGTGGGCCCGGTTGCGGAGCGGTGGGATCCCGATGAACCAATCGTCCGCAGGACCGCTCCGGGCAAGTTCCTGGTTTCCGGAGGGGCATTCCTGGAGGATATCGAAGCCGAGACGGGCTGGCAACCTCCTGAAATGGAAGCAAATACACTATCTGGCCTGCTTTCCGAGTACTTAGGACGAATCCCGGAAGCAGGGGAAGATATTGTAATGCAAGGAGTTAGCTTCCGCGTGATTCGTCGGAGTCCGCGTCGAGTGGAAGGCTGTCTGATGAAACTTCGCGGCCATCTGCCCGGCACTCCGGAACCCCATGCTTGACAAAGTCCAAGAAATACCTTATATTACATATCTTCATTGCGGGGTGGAGCAGCCTGGTAGCTCGTTGGGCTCATAACCCAAAGGTCGTAGGTTCGAATCCTACCCCCGCTACAATGACAAAGACCTGTGACTGGTTCACAGGTCTTTGTCGTATGGGTACGGGCCGACGCTTCGCGCTACCGGACTTCCCTCTGTTTTCCGCCCGCATCGCGAATGGCATAGACATGCACATTCTCTAACGACAGCCCCGCGAATCGGGCGTCGGCGAAGACGAATCGCGGACTCTGCGGCGACTGACGCGAGACCAATTCCATGGCTGTCGGCTTCTGCGCGTCGCTGCTGGCAAGGCGTACTTCGTACAGTTTCACATCGTGCGCGGCCTCCCACTCGATCAACGGATACCCGCCGAGGGCAGCGATTCGATACTCGACTTCCTCGCGGTCGGGCACAATCGCCGGACCGGAGCTGATCGGGAGCAGCGCGTGAAACGTGCGTGCCGGCGCTTCAGCTGGACAAGTCTTGGTCAGGCCGCGATGGTCGGTCGCTTCAAGGTAGTACTCAATGCCCGTCGAACCGGCCAGGTTGACCGTCGCGCTGAACGCATCGGTTCCCACCGCAGCCAACGTGGTCTGTTGCCACGTCCCGGAGGGAAGCAGCCGATACCGCACGAGTCGTTGCGGAATCGCCGGTATCGTATCCGCCTGCCGCAAGGTGTCCGACCAGATATCAGCGAGAATCGTGGCGGAACCCTGCCCCGGCTGCAGCGTGAGCGGTGAATGCACGAAGTAAGGCCCCATATTCCACGCCATGCCACCATGTACCCCGAGCTGCTCATTAAGCGCGAGCACCCAATCGTAGAATTGCAGCCCGCGGCAACTCGGATACTGCGTCGCCTTGATCACCGATTGCCGGTTGAGCGCGAAGCCCACAGAACCCATATCCATCTGACCGCCGTCCATCGCAATCACCGACGGATGTCCGTTCGCCGCGAAGTATGCGAAGGCGGAGTCCACATTCGTGGTGTACTGCGCCTGGTTCATCATCTCAATCGGGGCCGGCAGCATCTGCAATCCGCCCACGTTCCAGGGGATGGATTGCACGGGCATCGCTCGCGGATCACGCCCCCAGATGTCGAACGGATCGCCGTAGATTCTAACCGGCGCCCCCGGCCGCTGGGCCTGGATGATCTGGTACATCTGTGCGCAGTAGCTTCCGACCAGTTGGGCGGGTGTCAGACCGCTCGCCAGACAGCTCGGGTCGTAACCCGCGAAGGACATCTCATTGATGTGGATCTTGAATCCGTCCGGCCGGAACAGCGAATCGAGATTGCGGACTCTCCGCTGGTAATTTTGCAGCGACGGCAAATTCGTGCAGCACACGGTCTGCTTGGCGCTCTCGTAGGGCACCGCACTGTAGTAGTTCACGGTCACGGAGTCGCCGCTGTTCAGTCGGCCGCCGGCGAGTCGCTCGAAGCGCGGCAGTTGGCAGAAATTGGCCCATGACACGCTGTTGGTCTCGATGACTTGATAGTCATACCCCTCGATCATCAGCTGATTGCTGGGCAGTTTGAATACTTGCAGCGGCGTCTCGGACCGCCGCACGACCGCCACCGGATCGGTCGTCTCAAAGGTGATATCGTCGAGCCACATGGTTCCGCCCGTCGCCACATCCGGCCCGGCCAGGATCAGCGCGGTGTCCACGTTGAACGTCGCGAACTTGATCTCCCAGAGGGTCCAGCCGCGCGTATCATCGTAACAGACGATTTCGCGGAAATCGCAGCCGCTGACCACCGGCGGCGGTCCGAATATCTTGAACCGAATCCGCCCGGTGAAGTGGTCCGTCCGGTACCAGATCTTCGCTTTCATCCAGCGATGACTGCCGACATACATGTTCTGCTGCAGCTCGAGACTGCCCGGCAGCGTCGGCGTGAAGCCGGTCCACTTGACGGCCGACGTCCCGCCGTGCTTGACAACCTGATCTCGCGATACGTAGGTCAGCGACGCTTCCGGGTTCGCCGTATAGCTGTTCGGCCGGTTGGCGGTCCAGCTCTCGAAATTCCCGTTGCCCAACGCCAGATTGAACCCATTCGTGATCGGCGTGAAGGCGGTCGCTCCCACGAGCATTTTGGTGCCGCTGCACGGGACGCCCTCCTGCCACGACGGATCATAGACTTCAATGCCTACGCGGTCGCACGACATGGTCAGCTTCATGCCGAACTGCGTAATCTTGTTTCGCAGCGCCAGCCCGTCGATGAGCACCTGCGGCCTTCCGAACAGATCGTTGCCGGCATCGGAGCTGTTCCATTCGATCTCGTTGAATCGAGCCAGTCGTGCATTATCCACGATCGTGTTGCAGTAGTCGCGCTGTGTGGCGTCCCGAATACTGCTGTTCAGCGTGGCAATTCGCTTGTTCCAGAACGGCCAGTCGCGAATATAGGCGCGATCCACATAGAGATTGCCGTTGGACTCGGCGAACAGATACGGAAGCGACATCGTCCCCCAGCGGACGCCGGGCATATCGCCGCCGCCGACCAGAATCCGGTTGTCGCTCACGTAAATCTGATATTCCTCGGCATGCGTGAATTGTCCGAGTCCATCGATTTCGGTGGAATCCAGCGCCGCTGCCAGGGCCGGAAACCTCGCGGCCGTGCCCAGCCAGATCGCGGGGTATTGCCCATCGGCCTCGTGCGCGTAAATCACCGTCGGACGACGAAATGTCTTTTGCTCGATGGCCGTGACCAGAGCATCTTTGATCCAATTCTCCTCCGCAGTCGGATTGGTTGGGAGCACCAGATAAAAGCTGCCCGGGATGAACACGGGGGACTCGGAGATCAATCCCATCTGCTGCGGACGGGGATAGATATCGCGCAATCCCGCCCGCGCCGGCTGGCAGACGGCGAGCAAGACAATCAGAAGCACGGCAAAGTGAGATCGCATGCGGGTCATAGTCATGATACAGTATCCGGAGTGTTCACCAACGGCTATGTCAAATCCCATGCCACGATGACGGGCGCGGGTTCGGGATCCTGAAGACGACCGAATTGTGAACGGATTTCTCCAACCGCCTGAATTTCGTGCGCCTCCGCAAACGGTGAACACAAGTCGGCGCGAGCACTTGAACATGTGGCAGCAGGAAACCTCTGCACACCGCAACCGTTTGCGAAGCGATCTTGCCCCCTGTATCATACCCGCGCGACACGCGTGTCACAATTGTCAATGCGATTGGACGTCAACGGGACATCGCGTTCTCGCTGTCGAGTCTTATAACAACTTCACATCGGCTTCACATGCAACTACTGGTCTCGACTGACTGGGTTATCGAGCGGCTTCATGATCCGCGCGTGATCCCCGTCTTCGTTCGCACCGTGCCCGGCCAGCCCGGAGTCGCGGCTGCGGAATTCGCCGCCGCGCACTTGCCCGGTGCACGATTTCTCGATCTGGACATCGACCTCGCCGACGTTTCCGCGGCGAATTCCGGCCGACATCCGCTGCCCTCGCCGGAAAAGTTCACGAGCACCCTGTCTCGCGAGGGAATCAGCCCGGGCGACTCTGTCATCGCCTATGACCACTCCGACGGATCACAGGCGGCGCGCCTCTGGTGGATGTTGCGATGGATCGGTTTCTCGCGGGTCGCCGTGATGGACGGCGGATTGGCGAAGTGGACTCGCGAAGGGCGCTCAATCGAGCGCGGCGCTGCTCAAACTCTGACACCGATCGGGGCACTCATCAATCCTCGACCCGATCCAAGCCTGTTAGCGACGATGACCGAAGTCGAGCAATTCGCCGACGCGAAGTTGATCCTTGCCGACGCGCGCTCAGCCGAGCGATTTCGCGGCGAAAACGAGACGATCGATCCGGTCGCGGGGCACATTCCGGGCGCGATCAGCCTGCCCTTTACCGACAATTTGACCGGCGACCCGCCGGTGATGCGATCTGCCGGGGACCTCCGGTCGCGCTTTGAATCCGCCGGCATCCGCGACGCGTCGCGGGTCATCTGTTACTGCGGCTCCGGCGTTACAGCCTGCCACAATCTGCTGGCCTTCGAGCTGGCCGGCCTGCGCGGCGCGCGCCTCTATCCCGGCAGTTGGAGCGAGTGGATTCAGCACCATGACGTCTGAGTCGCCGTTGTCGCAATCTGTTGGCTACGACAAGGGGCACTCATCGTGCCCCTTGCGCATTCAGCTTCGGCCGGCTTCGGCGGCGCTCGACGTCAGGGCAGGTAACTCGTCGTCGCCATATCATACTCGATGACCACGGACGTGACCGCGGCATCGGAACGAACTTGCACGAACCGTTTGTTGCTCGGAAACTCGACGACGACTTGTTGCGGACTCCAGTTCTGCCATTGCACAAGGTAGAGATCATCGACCCAGAAATTTGCGTCCGTGCCGTTCATTCCTGAGGCCGAGCAAATAATATCGTAGAAGTGCGCGTTGGATTGACTGGCGAAGTCGAGCCATTTCTGACTCCAATCGAAGGTGCCGTTGTAGGGTCCGAAGATGGGCGTCTCGACGATGTCCGCCGTGCGCGATTGATACATCCGGATCCCCACGCTGGCCGTGGCCATGCTGTCTCCGCGCACGACCCCGGTCAGCGAGTACGCTTGTCCGGAGTACAGCGGCGGATGGTAAAGGAACCTCGTCGTGGCCGGCGGTCCGGAATAGCTGACCTGACAGCGCAACGACCGTGCTCCGCGGTAGTAAGTGGTCGCGTCGAAATCCTCATCCGAATCGTTGAAGTCCCACGGCGCGGCTCCCTCGTCTTCCATGTTGCCGCACAGCAGCGCATCGGCCCCGGCCCGAATCTCCATGGCCGCTGCATCGGCGATGCGGACGTCAACGGGGTAGCCCTCACCGCGCAGCCGGAACGGTGCGCTGATCCACACGCCGTTTCGCGAAATCAGCGTCAGCGTGTCCGTCCGTGTCTCGATCTGCAGCGGCGCTGTCCAATCCGGCAACACTTCGGCCCGTGCCGAATCGGCCTCGCGCACAACCCACGTCCCCATTGGTCGCGAAAGTTCGCTGATGTAATCGAGAATCGCCCTGCCCAGTTCGCCGCTCGCCACGCTGGGGATGTAGCCCTCGATGTAAATGGGCTTGACATGCAAGCGGCGCACACGGTCCACCGGATCAAGTGTCGCTTCCAGCGCGATGCTCACAAACGTCTCCGGGAAGCGCTGGTCAAACGCGAAATTGCCCATGCTGTGCGCGATGAAGCCGCTGTGGTAGGCCTCGATGCCCTGCAACACGTGCGGGTGCGAGTTGATGACCAGATCAGCTCCCATGTCAATCGCGTAACGCCGCAAGTCCACGTCCGACGTATCCGGAATCAGCGCGTCAATCGAAAGCGGTGCGTCGTCCAGTTCACCGTCTTCACCCAGCAGCTGCGACGGAGCCGTATAATACTCCAGTCCAGAATGCGGAAAGGCGACGACGACATCCGCCCGTTGCCGTGCTTGCGGAATCGTGGTCTCGATATGCGTGCGATCCCAGAAGGCAAACCCCGGTTTCGACGGTCCCGCTCCCATGAAGGGCTGCGCGTTCTCGTAGGTACCATCCACGTTGCAGTACGCGAGCACCGCCACGGTCACACCATTGTGCGAGTAAACAACCGGCCGACACGCATGCTCGTCATCGAGCGCGGCCCCTCCCGACAACAGCTCGACTGAATCGAGGACATGTTGGGTCTCGGTCATGCCCGGAACGAGATAATCGAAATTATGGTTGTTCGCGAGGCCGCAGTAATCGAATCCGGCATACGTCAGGGCTCCGACGTACTCGGGCCGGCCCTTGAAGGTGTACGACTTGGTCGGGTGTGTTTCGGTTTCATTGGTCAGCGGACACTCGAGATTGCAAACCGCGAATTCCGCGGCGGAAAGATAATCACGCACGCGTTCAAAAATCGCATTGACGCCGTAGGTTGGGATAATCCCGCCCGGGTCCTCGTAGCGCCGCCCCATCATGACATCGCCGACGAATAGCGCGCGGACTTCCCGCGCGGCGGTGTCGGCTCCGATCTCGATCAATTCGGCTCGCCAGTCCATCCGTAACAGCGTATCTTCCACGGTCAGGACCACGGCTCGCCGCGCGTTTCGCGGAAAGCGCGCAAGGCTCACGGCGTTCGTCGAGTACCGCCCGTCGCCGAAGTTCCATCGATAGGACGTAATCGGCGCTCCGGTGCTGATACACGTCGGGTGGAACTCCACGTCCACACTGTCGGGGTCGTTCGTCACGAGCTCGGACCAGTAAAAGCGCGCTTCCGGCAGCGGCGGAATCAGGCCGGTCACATCTTTCAGCCCGTCGATCATCCACACGCCGCGCGGATTTGTGGTGTCGTTGTCGTTGGCAAACATCAGTCGGTTGAGCATCGGAACGTAGCCGAATCTGCCCACCCAGTCGTCTCCGATCTGCAAATCAACTGTATTCCAAACGGAATCGAGAAACCAGCCCTGATACTGCGTGAAGTAGTTCAGGCTGTAGCGGGTTTCCTTGCCCTTGAGGATGTACCAGAGTTCGTTTGCCGAGTCGGCGACGCCGATCGCCTGCAATTCGCCGCGCAACAGCGTTTTGAACGTCAGCTCCCAGACCTCATGGCGGTCAATCGAAAACGGAGTCTTGGCCTGAACTTTCCACGTGTCGCCGAACAGCACAAGACTCCCCGCGGAGTCCTGCGCCCCGTCTTCGACCACCGCCCAATGTGCCGGTTCGTCATCTTGATTCGGATAGCTCGTGAATTCCATGTTCCCGCTGAAATCCTCGATCACGCGAATCGTATCGGGCACCCACGGAGCGGGGAAGGCGGCAATCACCCAATAGCAGAAGTGACTCGGCTCATAGCTGGTCGCCAGCGAGTCAAGCCAGGTCGTATCCGTCACCACGGCGAGCGTATCACCGGCTTCATAGACGGGCTCGGAGGCGCGAACGACATACCAACTATCCCATTCCGGCGCGGAGTTCCACATCAGTCGGACTCCGGCGCCTTCGCGCACGAGAATCAGTTTCGCGGTCGTGTCTGGCGGAGGCTGGTCACGTTCGGCGCCGATAATAGGACTGCCCCATGCGGCGACGCTTCCCAGGACGATCAGGAGGAGAGTAATCATAATGACTACAATATACTACGCGGGAGGCAGAAAGTCACGCGGATTTGGTAAATTCTTCACAATCCTTCCGAAACCGGCCGCGTGTCCTAAGCGACTGTTTATTTGTGTTTTCATCGTAGAATCCCGCGATCAATCGGCTGGCTGCCGGACCGTTAACGCCCGAGTTATCGCGCAAATTGCGCAAAAATTTCCAGCATGAACCGCGAACGCTGTGGAGAAATCGGCGGGTGAACTGCACGGCAATCCCGTCGCGCACTTCACATCATCGCGGCCCTGCGGTTCGCTCTTCGGTGGACACGTCCGCGGCCTGGCGACTTCGGAGACGGGCGACCACCGTGTCCGCAAACGCCGTGGCCCACGGTCTCGTGACGTGGTAAACATGCTGCATGTGCTCGATCGGCTCGGTGAGCGGGAATGGCCCAAGGACATGGAGTCGCGGGAGTGTCCGCTCGAGTTCGTACAGGTATTCCGTACCCTGGTCGTAGTAGGCGCGATAAACGGTGTCCTCCGCGGCTCCCTCCCAGATCGGAGACAGGATCGCGTAGATCTCGAAATCGTTCAGATCCGCGAGCTGACACATCTCCGCCATCGCGTCGCGATTGATCTCCGAGACGACAAACTTGGTCTTGCCGGCAAACTCGGAATTTTTCCGCGCGCTCTCGCGTACCGCCTCGGGCATCGACTCGGATTGCAACTCGAGTCCGTGGGCGTCAAGTTTGCGGCGCGGCTGCAACAGCCGGTGCGGACGGCGCAACAACCCTTGAAAGGTGGTCGGCTGAGAGTAGAGCGGCACATAGCGATCTAACAGGACGGTGAGCTTGAACCGCCATGCAGATTCCACCTCTTGCGTGAATTCCCCGAGTCGGGACCACGGAATCGGCATCAGGGCCACCAGGCGTGGATCGGCGACGCGAAACCAAAACTGATCGGCCATAATGAGCAGGACACCCTGCGGCGGACCATGGCGCACCATGTACGTCTTCAGAATCTCAAGCTGGCCTTTGATCAGCGTATGTACAAACGTACAGAAGTTGTAGCTGGGTCCCCTGACTCGGGAGAACCGTTCGGCGTCAAATCCCTGATTGGGGGCCGAGTCTCCGAGAACAATCCAGTCCAGCTTCCCGCAGTGTTCGGCGACCCGCCACTTGTGCGAGAACAGCCAATAACGATCGTTGTAATTGAAATAGCGGCTGACCGGAATCCCCATCAGGTTCACCGCGAACAGCACGGCGAGCAATCCCAGCACGATGCGTCGCAGCGTGCGGCTGTCGCTTGGCGGAATGCGCTCCGCGGTATTGTGCGTCACCGGCATCGTATGCTTCAGAATTGGAAGTAGATGAACTCCGACGAGTCACGCACACCGAAGGCAAACACGGCCACAATCAGGAATGTCAGCAAGGCTACGCGCCACGCAGGCCGCACCGACAAGGGTGCCAGCAGGTTGCCCGTGCGATATTGCCAGACCTGTGCGCACAGCAGCGGAAAGCTGAAGAATCCGGCCTCGCGCATGAAGCTAAGGGTCCCGTCGGAGCATGAAATTCCCGCATGCGTGAAGATGTAGCGGATCTGCTCGGGAGTCTCCGCCCGGAACAACACCCAGCCGCAGCACGTGAGCGCGAACATGACCGCCATCCGCGGCAGAATCCGGGCCGCGGCGAACCTCTGTTTCCAGATATTTTTGGTGACGGGCTCAGGTTCGATCAGCCGAAACACGACCAGCAGACAGCCCCAATACGCGCCCCACAGCACGAAATTCCACGATGCCCCGTGCCAGAGTCCGCCGAGCAACATGGTCAGCAACATGTTTCGATAAGCGTGAATTTCCAGACTCCTTCCGCCCGGCATGGGAATCGGCTTGGTCGCCGCCAGCGGCCAGTAAACGTAGTCGCGCAGCCACGTGGACAGGGAGATGTTCCAGCGCGACCAGAAATCAGCGGGGCTGAGCGAGCAATAGGGGAGTCGGAAATTCAGCATCAGCTCAAAGCCCATCAGCTTGGCGATGCCGCGCGCAATATCGGAATAGCCGGAGAAGTCGGCGTAAATCTGGATCGCGAACGCAAAAGCGCCGATCAGCAGATCGACGCCTTGGTAGCTCGTGTAGTGG
This sequence comes from candidate division KSB1 bacterium, assembly GCA_016214895.1. Taxonomy (NCBI): domain Bacteria; kingdom Pseudomonadati; species Candidatus Zhuqueibacterota bacterium. The sequence goes on along the minus strand of JACRMR010000012.1, from coordinate 9,881 downwards.
TCAAAGATCTGGTTGGCCGTGATGGCGATATTGTCCGCGATGACTACTTTCTTGAAATAGCCCCACACAATGAGCAGCACGGCCGCGTTGAGTTGAGCGGCCTCAATCCGGCGCGGCGCCTGTATCTGCGGCAGCATGGTTCTGACCCGTGCGATCGGACCGGCCAGCAATTGCGGGAACATGCTGACGCAGAGCGCATAGTCCGCCAGCGCGCGTGTGGCGGGCATCCGTTCCTTATAGACATCGATCGTATAACTGAGCGATTGGAACGTATAGAAGGAGATGCCAATCGGCAGCAGCAGGTTCAGCGTGATCGGATCCGACTGCATGCCGAACTGACTCAGCAACTGCGCCGCGCTCGCGGCGAAGAAGTTGAAGTACTTGAATACGCCCAGCACACCGAGATCGACCGTCAGCGACAGCAGCAGCCAGCGCCGGCGCTGGCGCGGTGCCTTGTGTTTGTCGAGCTGGAGTCCGACGGTGTAGTCAACGACCGTGGTGAGCGCGATCAGTCCGAGAAATCGCCAGTCCCAGTAGCCGTAGAAGAAGTAGCTGGCGGCAAGCAGCAGAACATTCTGCGCGCGGTGCGACCGCCCCAGCAGGAGATACAGCGAATAGACGCCGGCGAAAAAAGTGACGAAGACGAGAGAATTGTAGGGCATGCTGCCGGGATTTGGCCCGCTGCCTCATCGGGAACGGATGGGGGCGGGGCAGGTTCGCTTTGCGCTCGCGGTTCGCTGAATCGTGCTTCAAGCGCAAGCACCGAGCCGTCTTGGATGGCCCATGATAATATCTTCTCGAATGAACCGCAACCCGCTCGCGACACTCCTGTTACGGTTTCGCGTCGTCATCGGAACGTTAGTTCAAAAAGGGGTCAAGAAGAAAGCCAGTACGTCATCAGATCTGTCCCCAATCTCTGTACCGGGGGCGGGAAAGTCACACGTCCGGCTCCCAGCGTGGCGGAGCGGAGCCAGGATCAGGGTCAACACCGCGCGATCACGATCTGCTTATCCACGTCAGCTCGCCACACTGTTCCCGCCACTGATAGTAGGCATGCTCCTGAATCTCCCCCCGAGGTTCCCTGTTGCTTTCTGATTGAAAACATGTTGTTTCCAGCCAGTCACCTTTCTAAGGTGTAGGCAATACGGTTACTAAGAGACCGACTTGCATCTGAACTTCTTTACAAGAATTAGGCAAGATGAAGCCCCGTAAGTCTTTGGCTTACAGGGCTCAGAATGGAACCGATGAACGGACTTGAACCGTTGACCTGCTGATTACGAATCAGCTGCTAAAAATTGTATTTATTTGATTTAAAAAGCGGCCAGGCGGCCCTCAGACAGCGGTACGAGCGTCATTGTTCAGTTGATGTTGGCAAGCCAGTGCCACAGATGTTGCGCTATCCACGCGCTCGTTCTCAAGCACTTTCGTCAGATAGTTGACCCGCATCTGCTCGTATGTCAGAATGATGGGCAGCCACGCCTGATAGGTTGGGGCCGCCCCATCGCCGTGCGCCACCTGCAGGCGGTACGGCGACGGCAGCCAGTCCTCAGCAGTTTCTCCGCGTCCGAATGCAGCTATGATCGACAGGCAAAGGACTGACTTGTTCACGCGCACGATGCGGGGAGTACTTACGGTAGTAAGCCACCGATTTCGCAAGCTCGCACTCCGTGCCGGCCGAGTGTGATCTCAGACCGGCGAACCTCCCATGGTTGTGTCGGTCCGCTTGTTCCACGGACTTCTAGAGCACATCTTAAAAACATCGGAGGAGAATTTTGAGGCAGGCGAGATGGAGGAACCCGAGAAAGTTCTCGATATGATATTCGTATTTCACGGGGAAGCGCCTGAACCGGGTGAGCCAAGCGAAGCAGCGTTCGATTTTCCAGCGGCGTTTGTAGCGGCGCAGCGCTCTTCCGTCCTGCGTTTTGACGCTCCGGTTGGATTTGTTCGGCGCAATCATTTCAATCCCATAGTCGCGGCGTAGTTGCTCATCGAGGGAATCGCTATCGTAGGCCTTGTCCCCGATGATGCGCTCGGGAACATCGCCAATGAAGCGGGCATCGATCGTCTGTTCGACCAGCGTCACTTCATTCGGCGAAGCACTGGCCGTGCAAAGGGCGATCAGAAAACCAGCGCGGTCTGCAAGGGCCATGATCTTGGTTCCGTTGCCCCGGCGGGTGGGTCCCCCCTGCCGCCCCCTTTTTTCGCCGGAGCAAAAGTTCCGTCGATAAAAGTCTCCGACAAATCGAGCCCGCCCCGCTCTCGCAAGTCTTCGGCCAAGCTGCGCAAGACCTTCTCAAATGTCCCGTTGCGACAATACTCTTGGAAGCGCCGGTGACACGTTTGGTACGGCGGATAACGGTCAGGCAGATCGTGCCATGGGGCGCCGGTCCTCAGCACCCACAGGATGCCGTTCCAGACGTCGCGGGCCGGAACTCGGGGACGACCCCCACCATCGATATTGCGATGCTTAATTCGAGGCTTGTCAACCACTAACGGCGCAATCAGCGCCCACTGTTCTTCGGCCAAATCCATGACGGTAACCTCCTGATAAAAGAGAGGTCACCAAAATACAAAACACCAAACTAACTGTCAACCGTATTTGAGATGCGCTGTAGATCGCGGACACACACTGAACTGCAGGTGCGTGATCAGCCAGCTGGCTCAATCAGGACCACTCAAGTGCCACCGGTGCCACTAAGCGCTGACCAATCTATGGCCCGACCCCGATACGATTGCCTGTGCTGGTGGCCGCTCGCTTCGTTTCCGCACACTTCACATCGGGAACCGCTGGAAAGTATGGTTCATTTTCCGCAGGTCAGAGCGCGCGATCGTCTCGATAAGAAACCCCCACCTCAATTGGCGGGGGTCAATTCTAAGCGGAGTCACTCCCCGTTGCCACGTTCCCTGAACCGATAAACAGTGGCATCATCGAAGGTCTTCAACGGCTCGAATTCAAAGCGATCTTCGAGCTCGCGAAACGAGAGGAGATGAGGACGTGGGTAATCTGAAAACCAAAGGACTCGGCAGTCGTTGCCTTCGAACTTCGACAGCACGGAATCAGGGAGTGGGGTGAATTTGTTCAACAACTCTGGAAGAACTACCCCGCTCTGGTAGTAGATTCCCGGAGCATCGTTCGTAAACAGCAAGGTGCGATCAGGATTGCTTTTCAGCCACGAGATCGATGAGGATTCAACCCAGCGCTTGCCAGAATAGCCAACCCCTGATGTGTTCCAAAGCACGGCGCGATGAGCCGTCCACACGATCGGGTAGCAAAGCCAGCCGCAGAATGCGACGGCCACAAGCCTGTTCAGCGCAATTCTCGTCGACCATTTCATGGCCATGGATCCCACCAGCAGATCAATCCCCGCCAGCGAAACCAAGACAAAGAAGACATAGACAGGCACCAGAAATCGAGAAGTGATGGGATCGAGAAAGGAACCCGACAGCGAAAGGGTGATGAAGGCGACATAGACGACACCGAACCATACCGAGACCTTCATCATGCTCGTCTTTGAAAGTGCGCTCTGAATTGCCGCACGTCTGCCCTTTCCGATACTCCAGATCGCCACCCCCGCCAGCACCAACAGCGTACACATTCGCAGCGATAACGGCATGGCATGGGGCAGGATCCAGGCCGATAGGGTATCGCACACATCTCGCACATTGGTCAAGTAGCGCGATTCAGTTTTCCAACGCGGCCCAGTCAACGTTTCCGTCAGCAAGTAGTTTCTCGCCATCCACACTGTGAGCGGGAACGGGGAAACGGCACCAAAAAACAGAGTCGAGAGCAGGCGTTGCTTGAAGGACACGCGAGGTCGCATCAGCAGCAGGATCAGGCAACCCGCGAGAACGAGACTGACACCTGCGTACCTCTGTAGACATGCCGTCGAAATCAGTCCCGTAAAGATCAACAGGTCCGAGAACCGATCACCGTCGAGATACCGGGCCAGTTGACCGGCCGACAGGAGCACAAGCAGTGAGAATATCAGCTCACTCCACAGCATCGTCGTCGCCTCGAGCAAGGGCACGGAGAAGATAACGGCCAGTATACCCAGACGGGCAAGCAGTCGGCTTTGCAGTTGGCTCCTGAAGATCCGATAAGTGAGAACCACAAGAACCGCAAAGACCAGCGCATGCAGGTAGAACATGCCCGTGACCGGCTCGATATGCAGGGACTCGAGGGCGGCCAACAACAGGGGATAGAGCGGGGGCCACAGTGTATACAAAGAGCCGTCAAACAGCCGCAGCCCATTGCCATCCGCCAGACTGCGTGCCGCGGAAAGATAACTGACGGAGTCCGGAGATATCCCGGCTCCATACCGAAATGACAGCGCGATGGCCGCTGCAAAGGCGACCAACCCAAGCCAGCGAAGTACAATACGATCGCGTGGGAATCTAGAATTCACATCTGGAAGGGCTTGCCTCAACTTCGCAACACACTGCCATCAGATTGTCGGCTGGAGTTCTCTTTGCGAGTCATCCGCTCGAACAGCATACGGAAAAACGGACACGATCCCAAAGAACACCCAGTGCTGCATGAGATAGAACAAATTGTCAAACATGTAACCGATGGTGAAGATCCCAATCAGCGAACTTAATAGCGCGACCCGCGTCACATGCTCGAACGAGCCCGGTCTTTCAGGCGAATCTCCCCGGGATGCCGAACGTAACAGGCAGTAGACAAAGAAGGCAAGCAGGATCAGACCCGGCAGTCCATGATCGTTGAAGAAATGAAGATACAGGTTATGAGCGTGATGGACAACACTGATGGTCGTCGTATAGTCCTGATAGTGCTTGTCAAAATCACCTACGCCGCCACCGAACGGAAAGCGATCCTCCCCGCTGAGATAGGCGGATTGATAGAGACTCTGCCGTTCATTCAGGGAGGCATCATGTCGCTTGCCGCCGATCGCAGCAAACCTCTCGATTGCGCTCGTCGGAAGCAAGAACAAGAGCAAAGTGCCGGTCATCAGGGTCAGGACGATCAGCAGGCGGCGGTACCGCGATGCCGTGGCGGTAACGATGAGCGCGAAAAACAGCGCCAGAATTCCCGCGCGTGAAAGCGACAACCCGATCGCGACAATCCCGCAGAGAATAGCGAAGCTGGCATAGAGTCGCAACGAACGCCGTTCAAACCTATCCACAAGGGGGATCAGCAGAGGTACAAAGGGCATCAACCCATGTGCCAGTGAATTGGCATGGCCCCAGTGGCCTTGCAGCCGAAGCGTCTTCAATCTCGCAACAGATTCGGAATCTGCCGGATTCAGACCCGTGGTCAGAAAATTCACGATTTCAATAACCGAAGAGACCGCCGTCACAACAATTCCAACGGATAGAATCAAGATCAGAGTCCGAAACTGCTTGGGAGTTCGAACCAACTCCCAGATCAGCAGTACGTTGAGTACGCCGACGCCGTATTGAATGGCAAACCCGTACACCGTCCCGCTGGGTGGCAGCCAGATCAGCGCGATATACATCCACGAAAACAGCAGCAGCATGCTCATCCAAATCGGCGGAAGGCGCCACGTGAAGTCGCCATTGATGATCTTGCGAAGACAAACCGCAAACATTGGGAGCAGCACCGATAGAGTCGCCAAGTGCGGGACGAACACATCCATGGCGCTGGTCATATTGAACGCGGAGACATACAATCCCCAAATCGGGTACTTCAGCAAGAGCAGGAGGACAGGGATCGCCGCCATCGCCGCCAGCATGAACGCGACTCGTCCCTCGAAGAAACTGAGCAGCCCGAGCGCCGACACGATCAAACTGAGCAGAAGGCCAGCTTGAAACTGTCGCTGTTCCGCGAACACAAGACTCTGTTTCAGGTAGTGGACCATCTCAGCCGGTCAGTGCTTCTTGCTCCACGCCTGGCGAATCGCGGCGACGTTTCCGTGTTGCGCGTGCATCGGATCACGGGAGGCCTTGGTGAAGTAGTCAATGAGCTTCGCGATCATTGAACTGAAGATGAACGTGATGGTGAAGGCCATCAGCACCATCACGCTGCGTTTGGGCCAGGATCGTTTAGTCGCCTCATACGGCGGATCGACGCGTACGATGGTCGGAGTATTTCGCTGTTCCTCGATCTTGGATTGTTCATATTGCTGCAGAATGAAGCCCACCAGCATCTGCTGGATTTCAATATCCCGCATGAGCCGAAGGTAAGTACGCCCCTCCTCCGGGATACTTTGCATCGGAATCAGGAAATCCTTTTCCGCCATTTCGTCTGAGCGGATCAGAGATTGAATGGTCGAGTCAATACTGGCAAGCCTGATCTTGGCAAAGCCGGTTTCACTCCCGGCCGGCCCGTAGATCTTCTCACACAACTCCAGTTCCGCCTTCGTCTTGAGACGTTCCGCGGCCATCGCGGCCGCGGTCTGGATCGTGGCTTTCACCTGCTCTTCAATATCCAGAACTCCAGTTTCGGTTTGAAACTGGAATAGACTATCCTCTTTCTGTCTTAATCGGAGCTGCTCGTCCGACAGGCGTTGACCGACAAAATCCCGCTCCTGTCGCGCCTTCTGCGAGCGAAGCTCCTGGTTTCGCAAATCCAGCTGCTCTACATAGTAGTCAGCCATTTCTCGGGCGCGCTGAGCGCTCTTGTCTTCAACGACAATACTGATGTTGTTGGCGCCATCGTCGACGGTAAAGGTCGTGTTCGCGTGGAGCTCCTTAATCACGTCTTCAATCGGAGCCTTCTTGATCTTGTAGACCGTGCGAAGATCGAATTTGGAGATGACTCGCTCGCTCATCCACCTGCTCTGCAAGATCGCTACGGCCACCTCTTCCGGCTTTTCGCCAAAAATCTGGCTCATGCCCGCCAGCGCACCCAATCCCCCCAGACCGCCCAATTTGCCCGAGATCAGTGTCCCGATGCCCATTTCCTGAGTCTGCTGATTGCGGACAACGGCTGTGCTCTTGTAGATCGGGGGTACGATGAGGGAGATCACAGCCGTAATGATCGCAACGGAGAAAGCCGCCGTAAGGATGAAGCGCCTCCAGTGGGAGAGAAAGGCAAGCAAGCTCAATAGGTTGACTTGATCACGGGTCTGATCAGCCATAGGTAGGCGTTCCTCTTGGTTAAATTCAGGGAAAGTTACCGGTTTAACTCCAGAAAGTCAACACGAGAATCGCAATGGAGTGGAGCAGCGTTCGCGTAATAACATCGCCTATCGAAAAAATCCGACGATAAATCATTCCAATACTTAAGAACGATACAATTTGTTGTCTCGCGTATCATTTTGGCAAAACGCAGTCTTCATGTTGCCGGAGACCGCTACGGGAGAGATTTGACATGGAGTCTTCCCGGGCAACTTGGTGTCTGACAAGTGGCTTGACAATGGCAGACCAGTGTGTTTGCTTGTCAATGACTGAAACCTGTGTCCTTGCTGCTGCCCACCGAGCGTGGCTCAAACAGTCCGGGAGTGCGGATCATTCTGCCTTGATCGTGTAATCACACGTTGCAACGAGGAAACCGCGTCTCTCTATTAGGAAGCGCCATGACCAAGGTCCTCATCCCCATTCTCCTTGTATTCGCCTGCACTTCGCTCGCCCAAACCAGCCCCACATCATCTGGGCCCGCAGCGGTCTGACGGACAGCACCGCCTACGGCTACAAGATTATGCCGCTGGGCGACCAGAATGAAGACGGGTTTTCCGATTGGGCGATGTATGCGCGAGGGCACGGCAGCTCCGTGGGCGCCCAAAGACCCTACGTGGAGTTCATTCACGGAAGCGCTTCTCAATAGCTAATCTTAGAAATGTCGGAGGAGAATCAGGAAGCAGGCGAGCTGAAGGAAGCCGAGATAGTTCTCGATCCAGTACTCGTAGCGCACGGGGATTCTGCGGAACCTCGTCTGTTCGTCGTCAGCACCTTTGGGACAGTTGGTCCAGTAGCATTAGTGGGTGGTTTGGGGGTGTAAGTGCAGTCGGACGGTCCGACTGCACTTAGCTCTGTTGACCCGTTTGGCGCTTGCGTTCTTTTCGTGGGGAGTGCATCATGTCTCACTACGAAAGGAAGACCGATCATGCCTGCAAAAAAGAAGTTGAGTCCTGTTCCGAAGAGCGAGCCGCAGCCCACGGAAAGCGCGGCCCAGTTGATCCAGACGGTGCGCCGTCAGACGCGCACCAAGTACGGCGCGGAAGACAAGATCCGGATCATCCTCGAAGGGCTGCGGGGCGATCATCCGGTAGCGGAGCTGTGTCGCCGCGAAGGGATCAGCGCCAACCTGTATTACAACTGGCTCAAAGAGTTCATGAAAGCGGGGAAAGCCCGGCTGAAGGGCGAAGCCACGCGCGGGGCGACCCGCGGCGAGGTGGAGTTGTATCGTCGTCAGAACGAGGAACTCCGTCAGACCGTAGCCGATCTGATGCTGGAAGTGCGGGCGCTAAAAAGAAGTCTCTTCTAAGGCGCAAGGCGAAACGCTACGGGCGGCACAACGCGGAGCAGAAGCAGGATCTGTTGCGGCTGGTGGACACCGCGCCGTTATCCGTGCGTCGTTGCTTAAAGCAGCTGAAGCTTCCCAAGAGTACGTACTATCGCTGGCTGCACCGGCAGACACTTCAGGATCATTCCTGTGCGCCGCAGCGGGTGTGGAACCAGCTTCGCGATGAGGAAGTGGTGACGATCCTGGCGTATGCGTTGGAGTACGAAGATCTGTCGCCGCGGGAGCTGGCCTTCAAGATCACCGATGCAGGCTCTTTCAGTGTCAGCGAGAGTACCGTCTACCGGATCCTCAAGCGGGAAGGTCTCACGCGCCAATATCCAACGATCATCCCGGCGGCCAAGGAGTATCACCGCAAGACGACGCGGGTCAACGAACTGTGGCAGACGGATCTGACGGAACTGGTGCTTCCCGACTGGGGCAAGCATGTGCTGGGCGGCGTGGTGGATGACTTCAGCCGGTTCCCGCTCGTTTTTCGGCGGTTGCGCAGCGCCAAAGGCGAGGCGGTGCAAGAGCTGATCGCGGAAGCGGTAGCCTTCACCGGCATGGAAACCGTACCGCGCTGCGAACGGGTGCACTTACTCAGCGACAACGGCGCCTGCTACAAGTGGGGCGTCTTCAATGCCTACCTGAAGAGCCTGGGGATCCAGCATATCTTCTCGATGCGCAACCATCCCCAGACCAACGGCAAGATCGAGCGTCTGAACCGCACCGTGAAGGATCAGCTGACGCTGATCGTGCACGCCTCACCGGAGGCCCTCGACGAGGCGCTGGAGGCGTTCCTCGAGTGGTACCGCTACGAGCACTACCATGAAGGGATCGGCAATCTGCACCCCGCCGACGTCTACTACGGCCGCGCCGACGCCATCCTGAAGCAGCGTAAACGGCTGAAAGAGCAAACAAAAAAGGCCCGCAAAAAGGCCAATCTAAAACCCACCAAAAACCCACGGAAGAACCGGCACTTACGCGCCAAAACCCTCCACTAATCTAAACCAATAAGTGTCCCAGTTGTTCTGAAGACTTACAATCCCGGGATACCGAATCCAAGTTCCCGTCGAATAGGGCTGATAGTTGTCATCATTCTGCTGTGGATCAGCGCGATAGCCTGGCGGAGTATAGTTCGCGATCTGTCTCACGAACCAGTATAGAGTGACAACATCTGGATAAACTCCGACATAATCATCGTCTATCTCAGCAGCGCAAGTGATTCGTGTACTGCACCCCGTATTTTGGACACGATCTCCCAGCTGGTTATGGGGTGAGGGCGGGTTGATAATATTGGGTTTCGAACTCGACCGGCGGCACATCGCCTAAGCGGGAGTGCAGCCGTTCCTGATTGTAGACTTGATCGATGAAGCGCCGGATTGCGGCTAAAGCCTCTCGCTCGTTCGCGTACTCGGTTAGATAGACTTCTTCGTATTTCAGGGTTCTCATAAAG